>NZ_VFME01000001.1:1249783-1562229 GCF_006714895.1 Gramella sp. Hel_I_59
GGAACTTCACCTTCCATAAGCGTATTCTTCAATTTGCTCCAGTTCCCTTTAAGTAGCGTCGCATTATCGCCCTGGCATTTAAACCAGTTTAAAACGAAGGGAAGTTGTAAGGTTTTTTTAGTATCGTCGTAAATTGTTTGAACTTCCGGAGAAGCTTCATCGTAGGAAACCATTCTATAACGAGACTGGTTCTGGGGTAAAGTTTGATTCATGTAGTTGTAATGGCTATAATTATACTTCGGACTGTAAATATTACAGTTATTTTTTGCATTTCATCGATGTTCGAAGGCATTTAACTTTTTCCTCCAAAAATACTTACTAATATAAAAAATAAGTAAGATAAAGCCTACAAAATTTCTGAGTTAAATATTTTGTAATCTTTAGCCTGTGAGCTATCGTATCTTTAGTTTTGATCAGATTAAAAACTACTTACAGAAAATGGCAATATTCGGTTCTATAATCAAGAGTTTGATTGATATAAAAGATTCTTTTACTACAGAAGGTGATGCTAATACCGAGCAACTGGATGTTTTAAAAAGTCTGTTGGATAAGGCAAAAGATACGGCCTTTGGAAAACATTATAAATTTGCAGAAATTCTTGAAGCAGAAGATGTGGAAAAGGAATTTGCACAGAGAGTACCTTATTTTGATTATAACAAGATCGATAAAGAATGGTGGCATTTATACCACGAAGGCGAAACAGATGTTACCTGGCCTGGTACACCACCATATTTTGCTTTAAGTTCTGGAACTACTGGTAAAACCAGCAAGAGAATCCCGGTGACTGAAGATATGGTTGATTCCATTCGGAATGCCGGAATACAGCAGGTGAGTGCTCTTAGCCATTTTGATCTTCCAGCAGATTTCTTCGAAAAAGAAATCATGATGTTGGGAAGTTCTACAGATCTGCAGAAAGAAGGAGATCACGAAGAAGGTGAAATTAGTGGTATTAGCGCCAGTAATATTCCATTCTGGTTTAGAGGTTATTATAAGCCAGGCGTTGAGATCGCTAAGATTGATGAGTGGGACGAACGTGTGAAGAAGATCGCCGAGACTGCAAAAGAGTGGGACATAGGTGCGTTAAGCGGAATTCCATCATGGATGGAACTTATGCTAAAAGAAGTTATTAAATATCATAAAGTTGATAATATCCACGAGATCTGGCCTAATCTACAGGTTTACACTTCTGGTGGGGTGGCATTTGAACCATACGAGAAAAGTTTTAATGCACTGCTGGGAAAACCGGTACAGGTTATTGATACTTATCTTGCTTCGGAAGGATTTTTGGCATTTCAGCAAAGGCCAAACACGCATTCAATGAAGTTGATCACCAATAATGGGATCTATTTTGAGTTCGTACCGTTCAAGCCAGATTACATTAATCAGGATGGTTCACTGACCGATGATGCGCCGGTAATTTCTATAGACGATGTAGAAGAGGAATTTGATTACGTATTATTGATCTCGACCGTGAGTGGAGCCTGGAGATATATTATTGGTGATACTATTAAGTTTACAGATAAAGAAAAGCATGAGATCAGAATCACCGGGAGAACGAAATTTTTCCTGAATGTTGTAGGATCTCAACTTTCAGTAAATAAAATGAACGATGCTGTTCAGGAACTTGAAGAGGAATATGATATTAGAATCCCGGAATATGTAGTTTCAGCTAAACGGGGAGAAGACAACGAATATTACCATTACTGGTATTTAGGAACAGAAGATCCTGCAGATTCAGATAAATTATCTGAGAGCCTGGATAACGCCTTGAAAAATGCCAATAAGAACTACAAAGTAGCACGTGGAAAAGCCTTGAAAGGTGTTCGTGTTCAAACTATAGATCCTAATACTTTCCATGAATGGAACGCTGCCAATAAGAAAAAAGGTGGTCAGGTTAAAATGGAAAAAGTAATGAATGAAGAGAAGTTCGCTGAATGGGAAAAATTCCTTGAAGATCTTAAATCGAACAACTAGTCGATAACTTCTTCATGAATTTCATCAATTAGCACCATAATTTCTTCTTGAGATAGATATAAATCCTGGATCCTGCTCTTATAGCTTTCACTTAGCTTAGAGTGATTCAGGATAAAATCTTTAGTAGCGATAATATTCTGGCCTAATCCGTGATTCACCGCATACGTATCTGCAGCTCTTTCAGCTTCACGAATGTAGTTATTGGAGGTCACGTAGCGAATTCCAAACCATAACATGTCTATAGCAGATCTATCACGATAGTCCATTACATGACCAAGCTCATGACCAAGCCATCCTATTAAAACTTCAGAAGGGACGTCTTTTACACTAAAGGTTTCGTCTTCGATCTTGAATTTTTCATTAATATAAATAACATAGCTTCTATTCTTCCTGTTTTTGAAGAATCCGCTCAACTTTGGTTGAGCCTGCATAAATGACTTTTTTATGTTCTTTTTGAACTTAAATTCAATAGGAGTGTCTTTAAGCTCCGGATAGTGAGAAAGTGCTACATAGGTTTCACGCCATATGTTTTCCGGTACGATCTTATTGCTATACTCTAAACTGTCCTTTTGATGCATGTTCGATTTCTGCTGGGCATTGCACAACGTAAACATCATCATGATCACGATAAAACTGAATCTGCTTTTAAGTAGGCTTGCCATAGTTATTTAATATTTCTAAAATTACAACAAAATTGATGCCTCTGGGACATTCGAATTTTAAAATAGACTTAAATGTTTCGGCCGCAGGCATAAAAAAAGTGGGCGGAGCCCACTTTTCTATATATAGAAACTAAGAATTATCCCTGTAGTGCCTTCTGTAATCTTTGTTGAAGTTCAGGATCTTTTTGTAGTGCCATCACCAATTGTTGGTAACGTTCCTTACTAAGATCACTTTCACCAATTAATTTCTCCATTCTCTGTTGAAACTGTGGTTGGATCTCTTCTAGTTCTGCAACAACGATCTTGTACTGTTTTGATTCAGCTTCAGTTGTTTCCACCTCTTTGTTTGGATCCATGTTCGCCTGATGAATTTCATTGAATCTTTGCAGATCCAGTTCCTGTTCCTGGACAACCTGAATCATCTCCTGTTGAGCTTCCTGGTTTACCATTCTCATCTTCTGAAAAACTTCAGCAAATTCAGTTAATTCAGAATCGGTTACCTCTATTTGTTGCTGTGGTAGTGGGGCAGTTTGAGCATTTACCGTTGCTGTTCCAAGTGCGAACATAATCGCAATTCCACCTAGTATCTTTTTCATAATCTTTTATTTTATATTTAAGCTGGTGAACTTACAGCATTCAGTAAAGCTCACCAATTCTTTAAGAAAGACGATCGAATACTTAAGAGAGGTTTAACTGGAATACTCCCAATCTGTTAAAAATTAGATATTTTTCAACGATTTTGATAAAGTGTGATCCATTCCTCAATGGTCATTCTGGTCATAAGCTCACCTATAAGATCATAAGGAATAGTTTGCATATTCTTAAACCGAACACAACTTTTTCCCATATCAGGTTTCTTTCCAGTGATACTTTTATAGTTAACTACAAACCAATTTCTAAGCTCAGCATCTGCATAAATACCTGAATGATACAGCGCAAGGTAATTTTTTTGATTTGCAAGATGGGTAAAGGGAAGTGGTAGCTCAGGATTACAATGGTATCCATCAGGAAATATAGAATGTGGCACCACGTAACCTATCATTTTATAATTCATGGTTTCCTCGAAGCCTTTGGGTAGGTTCTCCAGAATGGTCTTTCTCAAATTTTCAAGTGCTTCTCTTCTTTCTGCTGGAACTGCGGAAATATACTGTTCTGGAGAATTTGCTTCAATTTGCATGATCTTATTTTCTTCAATATAAGAAATGCCGTGGATTCTTTTTATAAACTTTTACTTCTGAAGTTTTTGATGTAAAGAACACCCAGAATAGGACCTGCAGCGAGTACCAGGAAGATATATTGCTGCGGAAATAGATCCTGACTTATATCGACAACCTGGATACTCACGATAGTGATCGCATATCCTATAGAGTTGACTAAGGTAAGTGCAGTTCCCCGACCTTCAGCAGGAGCAGATCTTGCGATAAGTGTTGAAAATAATGGAGAATCGGCAATGACCATTACACCCCAGAAGATCAGAAAAATAATAAAGAACACTTCCGAAGCAAATAACATTAGCAAAGGAGATATGAGACAACATACTCCTGAAAAGATCAATGCTATTCTGGCAACACGAGCCACGCCGAATCTTTCAGATAAAATACCACTGATAGCACAAGCCACCGCTCCAGAACCAATAATGAGAAAACTATAAAGAGGAATATTCGAAATACTATCAGGATGTAAATTATTGTAAATCTTCAACATAAGAGGCACAAAAGCCCAAAAGGCGTAGAGTTCCCACATATGGCCAAAATACCCGAATGCAGCGCTTCGAAAATTAGAATTACGGAAGAGTTTGAGAATATTAGCAGAATTTTTAGCCTGATGAGGTTTCCGAAATGGTCCGTCGGGAACCAGCATCTTGAGGAGAAGTCCGCCCAGAAGCGCCAATGTGCTTGTGCTAATGATCACCACATTCCAGCTCAACTGCACAGTTTCGCTGGTAGCTTTTAATAAATGAGGAAAACCAGTACCCAGAACCAGTGCGCCCACCAGAAACCCCAGAGATCTGCCCAATCCTTTCTCGAAGTGATCTGAAGCTATTTTCATCCCAACCGGATAGATGCCTGCCAGGGAGAATCCTACCAGAAACCTAAAAATCATTAGACTATACAGGTTGTTCTCTTCCAAGATCGTGGAGAGATTGAAAATTGAACCGAAAATGGCACACAGAAAAAAAACAAGTGTTGGAGAGAACTTATCTGAAATGCTTAAAAAAGCAAACAATAAGGTCCCGAGAATAAATCCAGATTGTACGGCAGAGGTAAGTAAGCTTAGAGCATTGGAAGATAACTCGAATACTGAAATTAGCTCTGGCATCACTGCATTACCCGCAAACCATAATGAGGTACAGCAAAATTGAGCAATTACAATAACAGGTAATATCCGGGAAGGTACTTTCAAGAATGAGTTGTTTTCTTACTGGATATCACCTGTTTTATTGCATTTAGCTAAGTAGCTAAATTAATCTTTTAATGCATTATCTGGCATCGTTACATCCTCGTCTTTTAAATACTTGTCCAGAAATGCAAGAATTTGCCGGTATCCTTTGATCTCATTTTCTTTCTTAATGAAGCCGTGACCTTCATCTGGGAAGACCATATATTCCACAGGAACATCGTTCGCTTTTACTGCCTCCACGATTTCATCAGATTCAACCTGCAGTACTCGTGGGTCATTGGCGCCCTGTAAAACCATGATCGGGTTCTTTACATTTTCAGCATGGAACAGAGGAGAGATCTTTTTAAGTCTGATGGAATCTTTTGTAGTAGGATCGCCTAATTCATCATAAAGTGCTTTCCTAAAGGATTCCCAATAAGGCGGAATAGATTTTAAAGTTCTTAACCAGTTGGTGACCCCAAAAATGTTTACACCCACTTCAAACTCATCTGGTTCGAAGGTCATCGCGGCCATGGTCATATAACCTCCGTAACTACCGCCAATGATTCCAATCTGGTCTTCATTGATATAATCCTGGGATGCCAGCCATTTCTTTCCATAGATCACATCCTGAAGATCTTTTTCTCCATGATTTTTGTCATCCATCTTATAAAAGCTAGCTCCATAACCACTACTACCCCGGTTGTTTACGGCGAGGACAGCGTATCCATGATTCACTAAATATTGTAAAAGGGCAAAATACCCTACACGGGATTGACCACCGGGTCCACCATGTACCCATACCAGGGCCGGTTTTTTATTATCTGCAGTAGCATTGAGAGGTTTGTAATAGATCGCAGGTATTTCCAAACCATCAAATGATTTATATCTTACCACCTCTGCAGAAACCAGGTTGTCTGGATCTATTTCCGGATTTAAAGTGCAGGTTAATTTTTTAATTTCCTTAGTCTCAATATTGTAAACGTAAATGTTATTTGGGGTTTTAGAAGTTCCAACCGTAAGTCTTAATAGCTCTTCACTATCAGAAAAATTTGCAGCCACAATATTACCATCCTTGATTTCTGGTAATTCCAATGGAGTCTGGCTTGCATTTTCCCACAATAGTAATTTATTTGCCCCGTCTTCGTTAATAGCGATCACTCTATAAGTGTCATTTTCACTCAGACTGCTATACATTACATCCCAGTTCGTTTCGTAAATCACATCAGACTCCTTCGTATCCAGATTATAAACCATTAATCGGCTAAACTCACCACCGTGATTGGTTGTATAGTAGAGCTCTGTCTCATCTTTGTTAAAACCTGTACCACTATAATAGAATCCCGGTTTGGATATTTCAGTCAGTTCCTCCGTCTCTGTGCTAAGTAAGAATAGTTGATTTTCGCTGGTAGTGATCTCATTAGATAATACAAGGTATTTTCCCGAAGCTGATATATCAGAAACCATATAACCTTTGTCATTCTTATAGAGCATTTTTGGTTCCCAACTACCAATTTCCATAGTATATACGTCAAAAAATTGCGCGTCTCGCTTGTTTGAAAGATAATACATGGCAGAATTAGTATCGTTCCAGCCACCGAACTCGGCCTTTTCATTTTCTCCCGGAGTCAGGTCCTTAGAGGTTCCATCCGGTTTTAACAGGTATAAATGGTTAATTTCGTTCCCTCCTTTATCTGCGGAATATAATATGTCGCCTGAGCCTGGTACATAATCCACCGCGAATAAAGATTCGTTTTCAGAATTTGTTACAGCAGTCTTGCTTCCATCTGAAATATCTATTTCATATAGATTAAATATGCCCGATTCATCACTGCTTATCAGGATTTTTGATTCATCTGGAGAAAAACTACCACCCGAAACACGAGTGTTTTCATAGAATTGCTCAATACTATATTCTGTAGGTTCTTGCTGAGCATTTACATTTAGTATGGCAGCAAGAAAAATAATAAGGAAACTGGTCGATTTCATTTTTTCGAGAATTAGTTAGACATGATGTTGGTTATCAGACTAATATACGAAAATTGAGTCTTCGAATATGAAGCTGTCTAAAACTATAGATATTGCTGATAATTATTGGTGAGTTCGTGTTTTTCATTCCCGGTATGTTTCGTCGCTGCCGGTTCAAATAACATTACCTGAACTTCATTTTTAGCTATTGGCTTATGCTCAACTCCCTTTGGAACAACGATGAACTCACCAGGATTAAGGGTGACAGAGCTATCCCGAAACTCGATCTTTAGCACTCCCGAAATGACCCAAAATAATTCGTCTTCATCATCATGCGCATGCCAGATAAACTCACCTTTGAGCTTAGCTAGCTTCACCTGCTGTCCATTCAATTCTCCAACAATTCTGGGATTCCAGTGATCCTGAAACTGGTCTAATTTTTCCTGAATATTGACTTTTTTCATTAGTGTATTATTGGTTCGATTAACCATTGATAGGCTTCGCCGAAATTCTCTCTCCACAACTTCTCATTGTGTTCTCCGTCTTCGACAAATTTCACGATCATATTTTGAGGTTCCAGACCTTTTGAAACAAGCAGATCTTGCATGGTATTCACTTCCTTATCCATGGAATCTGACTCTTTTCTCCCTGCCAATATATAAAACTTCTGATCGTTTACTATTTCTGAATTTCTTACTTTTTCATAGATCTGTTCACTAAACCAGAAGCTGGGAGAGAAGACTCCTATTTTACTGAAGACTTCAGGATATTCAAATGCTGCATAGAAGCTAATTAGTCCGCCCAGAGATGAACCAAAAATTCCTGTATTCGCCTGATCTTCCAGGGTACGATAGCTGGTATCTATATGCGGTTTAAGAGTTAATCTTATAAAATCAACATATTTCTTTCCATTCCCTCCACCATACTTTTCGTTTGGATAAGGCGTAAGTTCTGAAATCCTATCGTCCCCACCATGCTCAATGGCTACAATGATCGCTTTCTTTGAATTAGTTTCGTCCAGGAATTCATCGACATTCCATTCACCAGCATAGGCGGTAGAATCATCAAAGACATTCTGTGCATCGTGCATATAAATGACTGGATATTTCTGCTCATCCAAATCGTAATTTGCAGGAAGATAGATCCATATCTTTTTATGGCTATTTAATTGGGGTGCCTCTATCTCAAATGTTTCTACATTTTTAGAAAGTGTACTCTGGGCCATTAGTAGCGCAGGGCAGAAGAGGCTTAGAAAAATGATGGAAAAGAGATTTCTCAAAGAATGACGTATTAATGAATATCAAAAATACATTTTAAGATCTAATTTTCAAGATCGCACTCAAAGCAGGCAAGTTGCGAAGAACTTAGTTCGAGATCTTCAGATCCTTTTAAAGCTTCGCTCAGTTTCCCCTGTTCTTGTATTTGCTGAAAGAACTGCGCAGCATATTCCTGGAGCTTATCCCTACGGCTTTTTAGTTTATCAGTGATTTCTTTTTCGTTGAGCTTTCGGATTTCGTCTGGCCAGGCTTCAAAAGCTTTACCTATCTTTTTATCGCTCAAGTTTTTCTGAAGTTCGCTTGCTTGCTTAATGAACATTTCTTCCGAAGTATTTGAGAGAAAATAGCGGTCGAAAGGATAAACCAGGCCGGGCATATGATCGATCTCTTTTTCAAAAGGTCGAACCAGTGGCTCGATATTTTTGTTAGTGATTATGGAAGGAATCAAACCAGAAATATTAAAAAATGCATTGTCTCTATCGCCGGCAACAGGTATTGCTATATTTCCACGATCAGATTTCTGAATTACCCAGCCCCATTGCTCGGCATGACGATCCCAGTCACCTATAAGCAAATCGAATAATCTTACTTTTATCAGGGCCTCTTGATCTACTGAAATTTTCGCTTTTGTCTCAAATTTTAATTTCTGAAGGTCTTTGGTTTCAATAATTTCTGAAACATTCTTTAGTGAAGTCCAATTGGTCTTGCTTTCGGTTTCATATTCAAGAAGGAACAGTCGGTTGCCAAATTTCTCATTAAAATCACCCAGAACATCTTGCTTCGGAATAAAGACCATTCTGGGATGTGTATGCAGAATGTCAAGTGCCTGAGCTAACTCAGCTGCAAGGATCGCCGCATAAGGATGTTGCGCAGATATTCCGTCCACGATAATATTTTCGAGGCCGAGATCTTCTGCAATTTCAGGTATAAGTTTCTCCGGATCTTTTGTGACACTACGCAAGGTGTAAATGATATCATTCTTTGAGTGTAGTTTTAAGGAATGCGTTTGTTTACCTCCACCTTCTTTGATGATTTCCATGCCACCGTATAAGGTGTCCAGAAATACAATTGGAAATTTCACTTTTTCAGACCAGGCATTGCGATAGTTACTTCCCTGCACTAAATCCTTCAGAAGATTTGCTTCATATAAAGTGCTTGGAGCGATTAGAACCGAATCATGGTTTCTGAAATTTGTACTTTGAAGCTCTTCGAAATTGGAAATAGTGCAGGTCTCAAATGTTTTCTGGGTGCCGGAAACAGAAAAGTAGATCAAGCCAATAAGGATGATGACTACTCCCAGTAAAATGATCGAAACCTTCTTCATATTGCTTTCAGCTAAATAAAATAAAACTAAGGTTTTCAACCCGTAGTATTTCAGCTAGAAGCGTTATAAAATTGGTAAAATCTATCGATCTGATGTATTATTTCCGAAGAGTAACAGTCATCAGAATTTAAGAACTTCAGGCATGCATAACTGCGGTGTCCTTGTAAAATCTCTTCTTTAACCAGAAAGAAACCCGCACCAGTAAAATTAAGGCTGGCACTTCTACAAGCGGACCAATAACTCCTGCAAATGCCTGACCGCTATTTAATCCGAATACTGCAATAGCAACCGCGATCGCCAGTTCGAAATTATTTCCGGCTGCCGTAAAAGCAACAGAAGCATTCCGTTCGTAGCTAGCTCCAAGCAATTTACTTGCGAAAAAGCTAATTAAAAACATAAGGCAGAAATAAATAAGTAGCGGAACCGAGATTAGTAAAACATCAAATGGAATTTCAACAATTAAACTACCCTTCAGCGAAAACATCAAAACGATGGTAAATAGTAAAGCAATTAAAGTAATTGGTGAAATTGCCGGGATAAAACTGTTTTCGTACCAGGATTCCCCTTTTAGACGCACTAGGATAATTCGACTTAAAATACCCAACACGAATGGGATACCAAGGTAAATTAGTACACTTTCCGCAACACTCTCAATAGAAATATCCACGATAGCAGAATCGAATCCGAAGAAAGGAGGGAGCCAGGTAATAAAGATCCATGCATAAAAACTGTAGGCGAAAACCTGGAAAATGCTGTTCAGTGCTACCAGGGCTGCTCCATATTCACTACTACCTTCCGCGAGATCATTCCATACCAACACCATCGCAATACATCTGGCAAGTCCTATTAGTATGAGTCCGATCATATATTCGGGATGGTCATGCAAAAATGTAATTGCCAGAAAAAACATCAAAAAGGGCCCGATGATCCAGTTAAGTACCAAAGAGAGCGTCAAAATTTTGACGTTTTTGAAAACTTTGGGCAGGAGCCTGTACTTCACTTTCGCTAGTGGAGGGTACATCATAAGGATGAGTCCAACGGCCAGCAGCCAGTTTGTAGACCCGGAACTCATTGCATTGATATGCTCTGGAATTGCCGGGATAATGTTACCCAGGATCACACCGACAGCCATAGCAAGAAAGATCCATAGCGTTAGATTTTTATCAAGAAAGTTCAGCTTTTTAGCCATTGGATATTGCTTTTTTAAAGGCGTATAACATTTCAGAACCTATCTGTTCACTTCGTTCCATGTACTTTTCTGCCATTTCTGGTGTATCATCAAAACTCTTTGGATCTTCATAATTCAAAGGTATTCTGGATTCTGCTCCAACGATAAACGGGCAATTTTCATCAGCATGACTACAGGTCATTACCGCTGCGAAGTTCTTCGTCGGGTTTTTTTCATCATCAAATACTTTTGAATAAAAAGTGTTTGAACTCGCACCAGTATCCACCTTGATTTCTGGATTGTCACCAGGTTTCTCTTCAATACCAAAGCCAGTTTCACTCAAAGTTAAAACGGCCTGCGGAAAGAAAGCAGTAGCCTCTGTTCCACCAGAAAAACACTTGGCTGGAACTTGATAATAATCTGATGCCGCCATAGCCCAGGCTTGCGCCAGCTGACTTCGTCGGGAATTATGAGTACAGATAAAATTGAGTTGCAGTGTGTCTTTTGAATTGATCTTTTTAGACATGAATTCCACTAGAGGTTGAAGTACCTTCTTTCTCTCTTCGGAAATTGATAATTTTTCAAGTTCCTTGATCTTTGAACTAAGTTCTGGATATATGTTATTCATAGCGATTAATTAACAGCAACCTGAATTTGGAGAACATTGTTGCTCTGAGACGTTTGCTAATTTTACTTTGGGTTTGGATTCTGGTATACCGCAATTATCTTTTGCCAGGCAGTCAGTTTGTGTATTTAGGAGAAGGAATTTTTCGCCGTCGAAATCAAGATGATATTTATTGATACTTTGTCCCTGATATTCCACTTCGATTTCAACATCCTCAAGGTTAAGTTTGTCTTCAGCAATGGAAATGATCTGCATTAATCTTTCCGGATGCAACTGGTGATCGTAGTCATCAGCTTCCCAAAGCTGAAAAGAAACCTTGCGCTCATTTCTTAATACACCACCACAATCAATAAAATTTTTGCGAATACTTCCAACTTCAGTAACGTGGAAGTGAGATGGTACAAGCTCACCGCCTGGTAGTTCAAAATATAGTCGGCTTAAGTTCTTGAGTTCTTTTTTAAATTCTGATAAAAGCATAGTCTTCGATTTATCGCAATATTACGATGTTAATATTTAAATTTTTTTAGCAGCAATCCTTCGGTTCGGGTGTCTTTAAACCATCGAATAATACATTTAGTAATTGCTGAATCTTATACCAGTTGGTCGTGTCAATGCAATAACTAACCGACACTCCTTCAATGGACCCCTGTATAATTCCGGCATTTTTCAACTCACGTAAGTGCTGACTTATTGTTGCCTGGGCGAGACCAAGTTCGTTCACCAGATCTCCATTGATACACCTATCAGATTTCAGAAGAAATTGAAGAATGGCAATTCTTGCAGGATGAGCCAGTACTTTGGCATAACACGCAAGTTCATTCTGTTCTTTAGAAAATAGATCGGTCTTCGTAACTCCCATTCGATATAATTATATTGCAATATTACGATGAATAAATAACCCGACCAACCTTAGTCGAAATTTTTCCACACAATTTGGAAATTGCTCCAAATCTTAAAATATTAGGAAAACTTGAAAGGAAATGCTCTTAAAATTGGTTAATTATCATAAAGCCAACAAAGCCTTAACTCAGGATTAGCAGTAGATACGCGTGTTCGAACGTATTTTCGTTTAAAACTAACTACAATTACAATGAACAGTTCAATCACACCTTTTCGTTATTTAAGTCTACTAGCCGGAATTTTGTTGTTCTCCTGTAATTCTAATCCACAAGTTCAGGAGCCAATCAAGGAAGAGCAATCTCAGGAAATAAGTATGAAAAATCCCATTATCAAAAGGGAAGCGAAAATTTTCAGAAAGGAAGTGAAATACACCGTGGATTCTCTACAATCTCGTGAGACCATAGATAGTTTGCTTAGTAACTATAACGATGATGAACTAAAAACAGTTCTTGCCATCAATCGAATCGAAAAAAATAAAATACGTCCCAACCGTCCACTTGTAATTCCAGAATGTGCTGCGGAAGAATTCAATAATTACAGTCCGTTTCCCGAAGATCTTCAGGACTTGCATTGCATTCCTAAGACTGTTTTGATCAATAAAAGAGTACAGGCATTCGGGCTTTACGAAAATGGAGAACTGGTCAAATGGGGACCGGTTAGTACCGGGAAGGGTTCAACACAAACTCCGGCAGGACTTAATTACGGTAATTATAAGGCAAAAAGAAAGGTAAGTACGGTAGATGCTTCCTGGATACTTCCGTATTATTTCAACTTTATGAATTTTGAAGGTGTAGGTGTTCATCAGTATGCGTTACCCGGATATCCAGCGAGTCATGGGTGTGTAAGGTTGTATATGGATGATGCTAAGTATATATTCGATTGGGCTAGCATGTGGGAACTTGAAAATTCAGATGTTGAATATAACGGAACGCCTTTTATGGTATTTGGAGAATACGACCACTCCGCCAACAAACCATGGTTGGATCTTAAGCAAAATATGAAAGCTAATGATCTTACTCAGGATGAACTGAATACGATCAGGGAATACGTAAGTGATTACCAGGAAGATCCAAAGAACTACCACAATATTGTCTCGAAAACAAAGGATGCTGAATTAGCCGATGCATAAAACTTAGTTTTCTTAAATTAGCCGGTAAAGATCATTACTATGTATAGCAATAATTTTTACCGGTTTTTTTGTGCGCTTATATTTTCTGTTTCTGCTATTAGTTCTGCCCAGGAGGTAGAAATTATGGTAAGAGCACAGGCCGGCGATGCAAAATTTATAGGTTCTTCTATTGGTGGAGCTAAAATTCTAATCAAGGATGCTCTAACGAATGAAATTCTAGCGGAAGGCATAACAAAAGGAAGCACCGGTAATACTGAAAAGATCATGAAGCAGGCTCAAATAAGAGGGAAACGAATTACCGATGATCAAACTGCAGGTTTTAACGCTAAGGTTCAGATAGCAGAACCAAGATTTGTAACTATAGAAGCTTACGCACCCTGGAATAAGAAGCAGGCTATTGTAAAATCAAGTACGCAATTATGGTTGCTTCCTGGAAAGAATATCACTGGAGAAGGAATCATCCTGAAAATACCAGGCTTCGTAGTGGACATTGTCACTCCTCAAACACACCAATCCTATTCCAGTTCAGAAATTAGAATTCAGGCAAATATTGTCATGATGTGTGGTTGTCCCATTATTAAAGGAGGTCTATGGGATGCGAATCAGTATGAAGTGACCGCGATCTTAAATAGTGCGAATATGGATACCAAAACCATAAAAATGGAACAGGAGGGAGGTTCCAGTAATTTTGTGGGAAGTGCTAATTTAGAAAAAGGCTCTTACGAATTGATCATCCAGGCATTCGATCCAGTAACAGGAAATACCGGGGTAGATCGTACTAATTTTATGGTTAACTAAAACTTGCCAGTCCCAGATCTGAGATCGTCCTAAGCACTCCATGCTCATTATTGTCATGACTGGTAATGAACTTGCTCGCCTCTTTAACTTCAGGGTGAGCATTTTTCATGGCATAACTATGGGCAGAGACCTTCATCATTTCAAGGTCATTCAGATAATCTCCAAATACCAAAGTTTCTTCTTCAGTAAAATTCATTTCCTTCTGAATTCCTTTTATTGCATTCCCTTTATTAGCATTTAGAGCAGTAATATCGATAAATATCTTTGCAGCGATGGCAACTTTAAAGCGGTCGGTATAATCCACAAAGTGTGGATAGGTATTATCTTCAACCCCATTGAAATTGCAGTAAGTAACTTTTAAATAGGTGTCATCAACTTCCGTAAGATCTTCCACGACTTTCAAACGTTCGTAAAACTGAGAAATATGATCAATGAATTTCTTGTCACTGGTTTCTATATAAGCTGAATCCTTTCCGCAGAGCACAACGTAGGTATCTTCCAGTTTCCGGCCCATCTCTATAAAATTAATAGCGGCATCCTTTTCTATGGGATTTACATAAAGCTCTTTACCCTTGAATGAAACATAGGTGCCATTCTCTGCGAAGAACATCGTACGATGCTTAATTCTTTCAAATTTACTTTCCAGATTATAAAACTGTCGGCCGCTGGCGATGGAAAATTGTATGCCTTTAGCACTCAATTCTTCTTCCATTTTCCAGAAATCAGGATGAATCTCATGCTGGTCATTTAATAGGGTGCCATCAACGTCGGTTACTATAAACTTAATCATATCTGCAAATTTAGAAGTTGCAAAAATACCATAATCCTATTGGGCGCACTTTAATATTGTATTAATTCTGAAGAGTTTCAGAATCAAACATTTACAACATTTTATTTAAAATAGTTCTAAATAAGGTTTTTAAAAATAAATTCACTTAGTATGTTTGCGCTACTATTTATATCAAGTCTAAATAAAATTAAACAGATGAATCATAAATTACTACTACTATTTATCTTCTTTGGATACAGCACAATTGCTCAGAATTCTGGTAATATCAAGGGAAAAATTACTAATTCAAAAGGAGAGGCAATTTCTGCAGCAAATGTAGATGTTCAGGGTACAGGAATTGGAACAGAAACTAATCGAGAAGGTGCTTATTTAATCGAAAGCGTTCCTGAAGGAAATTATCTGCTTAGAGTATCATATGTTGGATATGAGCCAAAAGAAATTGCAATTACCGTAAAACCTGGTGCAATGACCAGTCTTGCTGATATTCTATTGAGTTCGGGTGAAGAACAGTTGGAGGAAGTAATAATCCAGGGAAACGGAAAATCCATTGAGTATGATCGTGCTAAAAGTGTATATGTATCCAAGCTTCCTTTAAAAAATATAGAGAATTCCCAGGTATATGACAATATAACTTCAGAGTTATTAGAGCAGCAGATTATCACAAATTTTGATGATGCTTTAAAAAATAGTTCGGGGATTACCAAATTATGGGAATCTACAGGTAGAGGTGGAGACGGCGCAGGTTATTTCTCGCTTCGAGGTTTTCCTGTACAGCCAACTATGGTTAATGGCCTGCCAGCTCTTACTAATGGCAGTCCCGATCCAGCAAATATCGAAAATATCGAAGTTATAAAGGGACCTTCCGGTACTTTGTATGGGAGCAGTCTTATTTCCTACGGAGGCTTGATCAATATCACTACAAAAAAGCCTTATGATTATTTCGGCGGAAATATTACGTATACGCTTGGTAGCTATGGACTTAACCGAGTTGCCGCAGATGTAAATACGCCATTAGATGAAGGCGGAGATGTGGCTCTACGGGTTAACACTGCATATCAAACTCAAAATTCTTTTCAGGATGCCGGTTTTTCGAAATCCTTTTTATTCGCGCCGTCTCTAAGTTATAAGGTAAACGACAGACTTTCCTTTTTGGTTAATACTGAATTTTACAGTGGCGAGTCAACAAACCCTACCATGCTATTTGTGGATAGGGGAGCGCCTTTGACAGCAACAAATATTGAAGAATTAGATTATAACTCGAATAGATCCTACACCAGTAACGATCTAACTCTAAAAAATCCAACTTATAGTCTACAGGGTCAGATGAATTATAAATTGTCAGAAAACTGGACTTCTCAAACTGCTATTTCTCGTGGAAGTTCGAAGTCTGAAGGTTATTATTCTTACCTCTATGAAACCACCAGATTTTACGAAGGTCTGGATGAAGGAGTAGTGTTTACGAGGTATATGAATAATCAGAATTCTACCACCCTTACTACAGATCTTCAGCAGAATTTTATAGGTGATTTTGAGATCTTCGGAATGAGAAATAGGATGGTAGCTGGTTTAGATTATTTTCAACGAGAAACCATAGATAATGGTACCGGTTATGTAGGCAACGGAAATATTTATATTGGAAATGCAGGTCTGCAGAATGTGAACGAAAGCGTTTTTGGTATTACTGAGCAAGCGAATTATATCACAAATGGAGACAGTGGAATTCTTTCCACAGCGGCAGTTGATGATCTCCTGGCCAATTCAAACCGTAATAATAATACTGTTAAAGAGGATATCTATAGTGCTTATGTATCAAATGTATTAAATATTACTCCGGCATTATCTGCCATGGCCAGTTTACGACTAGACCAGTTCGAAAATGATAGCAATAGTCAAACTGCACTTTCCCCAAAATTCGGAGTAGTATATCAGCCAATTTTAGACCGGGTTTCTGTATTTGCTAATTATATGGATGGTTTTAGTAACGTAGCACCTTCAGAAGTTATTAATCAGGATACTGGTGAAACAAACAGAATAACTTTTGATCCTGAACATGCTACTCAATTTGAATTTGGAACGAAGCTGAACTTTTTCAATGACAAACTGTTCGCAACCTTGAGTTATTATGATATTCAGGTTGAAAATATTGTACTAGGCAATGGTATTAACGTAAATCAGGATGGGACTCAATACAGTCGTGGTTTTGAAGCCAGGCTTACCGCTAGTCCAATAGATGGATTAAATCTTGTCGCAGGAATCAGTCACAATGATAGTGAAGTGACCGAAGCTTCAGAAAATGATGATTTCCTCGGAAGAAGACCTGAATCTGCGGGACCTGAGACTCTGGCAAACCTTTGGGCAAGCTATAAATTTACTGCTGGTGCAGCTGAAGGATTCGGTCTTGGTTTTGGAGGTAACTACGCTAGTGAAAACATGATTTTTAATCGCAACACGGCGGGTGTATTTACACTTCCATCTTATACAGTACTAAATGCAGCTGTTTTCTATGATGTAGATAAATTTTCGATCAACCTGAAATTGAATAATCTAACGAATGAAGATTATTTCAACGGATGGTCAACAATAAATCCTCAGGCACCGAGAAATTTCGCTGCCGCACTTACCTATAAATTTTAGTTTGAGTTAGCTGGAGATCGCCGTAATGGTGATCTCCTTTTTTTTTAAGTATTATGAAGAAAAAACAGAAACGGGATACACTTAGAAAATGGGCTGGCAGAATTCATCTGTGGTTAGGTCTATTGACAGGTATTATTGTATTTATAGTTGCAATTACCGGATGTATTTATGTATTCCATGACGAAATTAAAGACGCGATCTACGACTACCGATTTGTAGAACAGCAGGATAGCGGATATTTGGCGCCTTCAGAAATTAAGGAGATCGTACAGTCGAAATATCCAGGAACGACAGATGATTTTGTGCTCTATGCCGGGCAGGACAGACCGGTCGCAGTGTATGGAGTATATGAAGAAACTCCCTATTACTTTTATCTGGATCCATACACAGGTGAATGGTTATATTCTCAGGATTTTACAAAGGATTTTTTCGAGATCGTGAAGGCATTGCACATGTATCTATTGTTACCTGAGGAAATTGGCAGGCAGGTAGTAGGTATATCAACTTTGATATTTATCCTAATGATGATCACGGGAGTTATACTTTGGTGGCCAAAGAAGCTGAAGAACTTAAAGAAGAGTCTGAAAATAAAATGGAATGCTCGTTGGAGAAGAGTGAATTATGACCTGCACAATATCAGCGGATTCTATCTTCATATTCTTGCCATTGTAGTAGCCATCACCGGTTTATATTTTTCGTATGATTGGGTGAAAGATGGTCTTTATTTTGCGGGTAATCTTGGGGAAGATGTAGAAAGTGATCATCATATTGAGAAAATTGTGCAGAAACCACGAATTTCAGAGGAGCCTATAGATATAGCTTTTGTTGAAACACTGGAAAAAGCGCCCGGCCATGAAATGTATTTTGTGTGGACAGAAGGTGATCATCATCCCGTAGTAACAGGAGCATATACAGAGTCTTTGGACTATGATCACCAATCCAACTACTATTTTCATCCACAAACAGCTGAGTTACTTCAGGAACAGCCCTATGAATCAAAAAGTACTGGTTTAAAACTACAGGAAATGAGTTACGGTATTCATACAGGTCAGTATTTCGGGATGACCGGGAAGATCATCGCTTTTATTCTGAGCATTTTTGTCGCAAGCTTACCTGTAACAGGATTTATAGTGTGGTGGGGAAGAAAAAACCGGGTGAAACATCTCACCCGGTGATATTTTTAGAATAACAGGGCGTCTACAATAGCTCCTACAATTGCGATAAGGATCGCTAACCATAAGCTTGGTAGAAAACCTTCAGTTTTAAAATCTGAAGTTAATTTGTCTGCTATTTCTATGACGATCGCATAGGCTACCACTCGGGTGATAAAGCCCAGTCCAAGGAAGTAGAAAATTCCAAGAGTAGCAATATTTAATACGGCGGTAAGTAACCAGCTCAATAGAAAGCTTAGTACTCCAATGATCAATGCAACTATTAGTGCAGATTTAAAGCCATTAAGATGAACCTTACTTAGAAATTTCGCAGCGATTAGCAGGACTACTGCATCCAGTACGATATGGATGATCCATTGTAACATAGTTTTGGTTTTATAGTTAGTTACTACGAATATACTTAAAAAAGCTTCAGATTAATCTTCGGAAGAATCGAGCCTGTATTCCATCGTACTGGGTTCTTTATTGATTAAAACTTCCCAGAGAGCCTTGACATTTGCCAGTTTCTCTCTTTGCTTCAGCCTGTATTCGGTTTGGTAGGCACGTTGATCTGCCGTTAAACCGAAGTAATTAAATCCCAGCTGACCCGAAATGAAAAGCGCTCTGGGCAAATGGAATTTTTGGGTAACCACAGTAGCATTCTCTATATTAAAAAGTTTTCCCGCCCTGTACATGCTATCATATGTATCAAGTCCTGCGTGATCTGAGGTAATCCGGTTTTGAGGAATACCTCGTTCCCGAAGATAGGAAACCATGGCAGCGATCTCATTATAATCTTCGGTTCGATGATCGCCAGTTACATGGAAATTTTTGACCTTGTTATTGCGATATAATTTAATAGCGGTATCTACGCGATCCTTTAAGATTGGAGATAATTTACCATCAGAATGGACACTTGCACCCAGGATTATTACTGTTTCACGGGGAGGTATTTTAGAAATATCAGAATAAATGTCTTCTGAAGTGTGTCTCAAGAAAATGGCTTCAATACCCAGGATGGTAAAGATGATAAGCACAATTCCAATGACAGAGAATAAGATAAATTTTTTAAGTTTTTTCATTTCTCTGGATGAATATTAGGTCGAAGATAGCCATAAATAATTGGATGTATCAGATTAATCGATAGCTAACGTAAATGTTCTTTTCATCATTGTGTACCTTTGCATTTCAAGATCATAATTATGAGTAATTTAAAAGCGCTGAACTGGCGTTACGCTACTAAAAAATTTGATGATTCCAGAATACTTTCCGAAGAAAAGCTGGAGATCCTTAAGCATGCATTTAATCTCACTGCCACTTCCTATGGATTACAACCATTAAAGATGCTGGTAATTAGTAATAAAGAGATCCAAAAGCAGCTTATAGAATTCTCAATGAATCAGCAGCAAGTAAGTACCGCTTCTCATGTACTGGTGATCTGTACTGAAAAAAATGTAGATGAACAGTTTATATCTGGATACTTCCAACGTGTCAAGAATTTAAGAGACACACCAGATGAGGTTTTGCAGCCTTTCCACAATTTTCTGGTAGATGACTTTAAAAATAAGGCGATCGAAAAAATTGAAGCCTGGGCACGTAATCAGGCATACCTTGCTTTAGGAACACTATTAACCGTCTGTGCTACTGAAGAAATAGATGCCTGTCCCATGGAAGGTTTTGAGCCTTCAAAGTATGACGACTTCCTAAAACTTGGCGATAGAAACCTGCAGTCTGTACTTGTGCTTCCTGTTGGATATCGTGCTAAGGATGATTTCTTTTCAGAATTAAAAAAGGTGCGTCGCCCATTGGACGAAGTGATCATCGAAATAGATTAATACTCTACGTATTCTTTGATCTCGAGACCGTAACCAATCATTCCGACTCTCTTAGTTTGCTGGGAATTTGATAATAACCTGATTTTATGAATCTCAAGGTCATGAAGAATCTGAGCTCCAATTCCAAAATCCTTATTGTCCATTTTTACTGGCGGTGCTTTAATTTCTCCCTGTTTCTGACTTTCTTTTAATTCTGTTATTCTAGATAAAAGGTTTGGAGATGGGTTAGCCGGATTAATAAAAACGATGGCACCACGACCTTCATCATTGATCGCCTTAAACATTCCATCCAGTTTTTTCTCTGCATTATTAGTCAAAGTGCCTAGGATATCATTGTTTACCATGGTTGAATTCACTCGTACAAGAATGTCTTCATCGGTCTTCCATGAACCCTTAGTCAATGCTATATGAACCTGTGAATTGGTAGTTTGTTTGTAAGCTCGAAGTCTGAATTTTCCAAATCTCGTATCCAGTTCAAAATCTTCCTTTTTCTCGATAAGACTATCATGCTGCATTCTATAGGCAACAAGATCTTCGATAGAAACGATCTTTAGATCGAACTTTTTGGCGACTTCCAGCAGTTGAGGTAAGCGCGCCATAGTTCCATCTTCATTCATGATTTCCACGATGACTCCAGCAGGTTCGAAACCAGCAAGTCTTGCAAAGTCGATCGCTGCTTCTGTATGACCTGTTCTACGTAAAACGCCGCCTTCTTTCGCTTTCAGCGGAAAAATATGTCCTGGTCTGTTAAGATCCTGTGGTTTTGTTTCAGGATCTATCAGGCTCTTGATGGTTTGAGCTCTATCTGAAGCTGAAATACCCGTGGTAACACCTTTTCCTCTCAGGTCAACCGAAATTGTAAATGCGGTTTCCATTGGATCGGTATTATTACCAACCATCATTTCCAGTTTTAGATCATTACATTTTTGCTCGGTTAAAGGAGCACAAATGAGTCCGCGGCCATGAGTAGCCATGAAATTGATCATCTCTGGAGTAACCATTTCTGCAGCGGCAAGAAAATCACCTTCATTTTCACGGTCAATATCATCCACTACAATGATCACCTTTCCGGCGCGAATATCATCAATAGCTTCCTGAATCGTATCTAATTTGACCTGATACTGGTTATTTTCTACCTCTGCCATAGTTCCAATTTTATGGCTGCAAAGATATTTATTATGATTTACTTTTGTTCCGAATCGCTCCGGCTTTTTTGAAGAGTTTTTTTATAGGGTCTGTAAGGCTATCAAAAGCTAATAATCCCTGATCTGTAGTAGCTCTATAAGTAAGAAAAACACCCAGCGGGAGCATGATCCAGGTAGGTAGCCAGGTGGCAACAAACGCAGGAACACTTCCATTTTCTGCTGAATTCTTCGTGAAGATCCCTATAAAGTGATAGGTAAGAAAGAGCAGGATTGCAACCACAATAGGTAAACCAATTCCACCTTTCCTGATAATGGCTCCAAGAGGTGCGCCTACAAAAAACAGTACGATACAGGCAATTCCGAGAGCATATTTTTCATGTAGGGCGATCTCAAATTTATTGATCTGCTTTACGTTGTTTTTAAATTCCTGCTTCTGCATTCCGAGATGGGCAATAGCGCTGTTTACAGTTCCTAGTGCCAGGTTGGAAATTTGTGCCGCATCGTAAGTGTTGTAATGGGTCAGGATACTTTCATCTGTAGAAACAATGGTATCCTTAGGCTTTAAATTATTCTGAACATTAACAATCCCGGAGCGGTCATACATATTCGATTTAAGACTGGCCATTTTCGTATTGTAGTTGACTGAAAATGAATCTATGCTTTCACTCAATTCTGAAATTTTCAGCATTCCATGAGTGGAATTATAGTTCTGATCCTCCAGATCTACATTATTAAAATTCGAGAGATCGATATTGATGATATATTCATCAAAATATGTCTTTGTAAATGGTTTTCTTTTCCTCTTTTGATAGTCTGAAGGTGTTACTTCATCATAGTAGTTCCCTTCCTTCAAAATAAGTGAGAGTACATCTGAATTAGTACTTCCAACCAGTTCGCCTTCCCTTGCTTTGATCACTGTGGTATTTCCACCAGTTTTCTCCTTCTGATGAATAATCACATCCCTAAGAAACTGATCATTCTCACCACTTTTTTCTTCTACCTTGATATTGAAGGTTCCAATATCATTGAAAATTCCTTCAGAAATAGCCATGGCAGGCTTTAACTGAGCAATATTCTTCCGAAGATTGATCGACTTAAATTCTGCTGCGGGAATCACATTATTGGCAAAAAAGAAAGCTGTAAGACTTACTAATACTATGAATACGGTAAGACTGCGCATTGCACGACCTAATGAAATACCTGAAGACTTCATGGCGGCAAATTCATAATTTTCAGCAAAAGAACCGAAAGTCATGATGGAAGTAAGCAGGATTGTAAGTGGTAATACTAGAGGCACCAGCTTAGGTGAGAAGTAGAGTAAAAACTTGAGGATTACTTCTGTATCCAGGTCTTTACCAGCAAGTTCACCTATGTACAACCATATCGTTTGGAGTACAAAGATGAACATCAGTATTATAAAGACCGAGAAAAATGTTTTTAAAAAGCTGGTAAGTATGTACCGGTCGAGTATCTTCAATTTAGTCTAATCTATTGATATAAAAGTCGCTATATCTAGCTTCGTTAAAGGTAAATAGATTTTTTGCAAGTGGTTGATCTGTCTTGAAACTTTTCACAGTGATCGTCACTTTAGTCCCATTTTCCTGGGTCTGGATCATATTGTAAATATGCTTGGTTTGAGTATCGATACCAAGGAGAATATTCTTGATCTCAGCTTTGCTATCTTTTGGCGTAAGTTTTACGTACTGGATCTCTCTGCCTTTTACATTCTGGGTGATATCCATCTTGTAGTTATACCCATTTTGATAAAATGTGAACATTTTTGAAGGTGTGATACTGTTGCTATCTTCCTCAACATAATTGGAAATATTGATTTCCTCATCTTCCGGAATGATCGTATAGATCTTTTTACCGTCGAACATTTGAGTAGTTCCCATTAAATTCAACAAGTATTTCTCCCCATCAATACTAACATCTCCTCGAGTTTCCTGGCTCACATTCTCAGCTTCGTTTTCAAGTGAATACTTGAATTCTATAACCATATTGTCATAATTCTTCACCTTTGCTGAAACTTCATTTAGTAATTTCTGAGCTTTCGATGCTTCCTGCGCTTGTACTCCAAAACTGAGTATAGCTGCCAAAATAAATACTAATCTTTTCATTCTAATTTTTTTAGTCTGGTTTTTCATTTAATAGTTGATCGAGCGCTACCATATCTGTAATTAAAACCTGTCTTGCCTTACTTCCTTCAAACGGACCAACGATGCCTGCGGCTTCCAGTTGATCTATTATTCTACCTGCACGGTTATATCCAAGTTTTAATTTACGCTGAAGCAAAGAAGCCGAGCCTTGCTGGGCGGTTACGATTACTTCTGCAGCATCGCGAAACAGCTTGTCTCGCTCGCTCACATCTATATCAAGTCCTGTGCCACTTTCCTCGCTTTCGTAGGCAGGAAGTTGGTGAGCTTCAGGGTAAGCTTTTTGCGAACCAATGAATTCGGTGATCTTGTCTACCTCCGGAGTGTCCACGAATGCACATTGCAGTCTTTTAAGCTCATTCCCCTGTGTAAATAGCATATCACCACGACCAATTAATTGGTCTGCTCCCTGGCTATCCAGAATAGTCCTGGAATCGATCTTGGAAGTTACTCTAAAAGCAACTCTGGCCGGAAAGTTTGCCTTAATGATACCGGTAATTACGTTCACCGAAGGTCTTTGTGTTGCAATGATCAAATGTATTCCAATGGCACGAGCAAGCTGAGCCAGTCTGGCAATTGGTGTTTCAACTTCCTTCCCGGCGGTCATGATCAAATCTGCAAATTCATCCACTACCAAAACGATATATGGCAGGAATTTATGTCCGTCGTTCGGATTTAACTTTCTCGCCTTGAACTTCGTATTGTATTCCTTCAAGTTACGGCACATGGCATCCTTCAAAAGATTGTATCGATCATCCATTTCGATACACAAAGAATTCAGGGTGTTGATCACTTTTGTATTGTCGGTGATGATCGCTTCCCCATCATCTGGTAATTTTGCGAGGTAGTGGCGCTCTATTTTATTGAATAAGGTGAGTTCCACTTTTTTAGGATCTACCAGGACAAATTTCACTTCAGCCGGATGCTTGGCATATAGCAGCGAAGTGAGAATCGCATTCAAACCAACAGATTTACCCTGTCCGGTAGCACCAGCCATCAACATATGCGGCATTTTCGCCAGGTCGACTACGAAGGTTTCGTTACTTATTGTTTTACCCAAAGCTAGCGGTAACTCCATTTCTGCCTTCTGAAATTTAGGCGAAGCGATCACCGAGCGCATGGAAACTATACTGGCATTTTTATTCGGTACTTCAATACCAATGGTTCCTTTTCCCGGAATTGGAGCAATGATCCTGATTCCAAGCGCAGAAAGTGATAGTGCAATATCATCCTCAAGATTCTTGATCTTCGAAATACGAATCCCGGCTTCAGGGACGATCTCATATAAGGTTACTGTTGGACCAACGGTTGCTTTGATCTGCGCAATTTCGATCTTATAATTCTTGAGCGTATCAACGATACGATTCTTATTTTCTTCCAGTTCTTCCTGGTTGATCGTGATAGTACCGCCGTAATCTTTAAGCAGTTCGATCGTGGGAAATTTATAATTCTTCAGTTCCAGGGTTGGGTCAAATTCACCAAAATCCTTTACCAGTTTCTGACTTAGGTTATCTTCTTCTTCCTCTTCAGGAGCAGCTTCAACTTCCATAGCCACATTATCCTCTTCTACTGGAGCTTTGACTTCCATCTTCGGAATAGCTTCCGGGCTGGTCTTTTTCTCCGGCTTCTTTTCTGGTTTACTGCTTAGGTCAACTTCTGCAGGTTTTTCTTCATCTTTTGGTATGACTACTTCTTTTTTCCATTCAAGTTCTTCTTCAGTTTCTGAAACACTAGCCTGATGCTTTTGCATTGCTGTCTGAAGTTCCTGTTTTCCTGTATTAAGGTAAGAACCAACCATTTCCGGGGTGACCTTTAATCTTATTGCGAGGTAAGCTATTAGAAGAAATAGCATTAATAGGATGCTTCCGAAGAAACCGAGATAATCTTGTAAAAAATCATTGGTTTCATAACCGATTCTACCTCCCAGAAGTGCATTTTTTTCAGCAAAATAACCCAGAACTATAGAGATCCAGACCATGACGAGAATTCCCCAGAACCAGTATTTTCTCAGATTGGAAATCTTAAATCCAAAGAATAAATAGATGCCGCTTAGCAGTATTAAAAATGCGATAGAGAAAGAGGCTAGTCCGAAGCCTTTATAAACGAAGAAATCACTTACAGATGCACCAAATTTACTCAACCAGTTCCTGGCTTCCACATCACGATTCCCCAGCTCCTGAAGTACGCTCTGATCTGCCTGCCAGTTAAAAAGAAAAGAAATAAAGGCAACTATTAGTCCCAGACCAAATAGCATAAGAAAACTTCCAAGTACCACTTTTTGCTGCCGGTTGAGGCTGAAAGATAGTTTACTGGATTTTTTAGTGGTTTTCCTGGTCTTGGGTTTCTTTTTGGCCATAGGTAGGTTGACGAATTTCGGCAAAAATACAAATTAGCCTTATCCAAATTAAGGAAAAAAAACTTCAATTTTCAAAGTTGCCCCGTTTACAAGTCGTAAACGACTGGTTTTACTATTTATTCTTTAAGTAGGGTAGAAGTGCTGCTGTAAATTCATCGAAAGCTTCTATATGAGGTAAATGTCCGGTATCTGGAATTTCCACCAATTTTGCATTCGGTATTTTGTATGCGGTTATTTCACCAAGTTCATCGTATAATCCCATGCTCGCTTTTACTTCCTCACTCACCAGGTTTTTGCCCAAAGCTGTTCGATCCCGGGTTCCAATGATTAATAATGTTGGCATTTGCAGATTCTTAAACTCATAAACTACAGGTTGCGTAAGGATCATATCATAGGTGAGTGCGGCATTCCAGGCTATCAACGGATACTTTTCATTCAATGTCCATCCCGCCAGTAATTTAGCCCACTGAGCATAGTCATCATTCCAATCGCCAGCGTAATAGCTTTCCTTCTGGTATGTCTTGATACCCTGGTAGTTTTTATCCAATTCCTGTTCATACCAGTCGTCTATACTTTGATAAGGAATTTTGGTCTTCCAGTCTTCAAGGCCTATTGGGTTGAGCAAAACAAGTTTATTGGTTATTTCAGGATACATCAGAGCAAAACGCGTGGCCAGCATGCCTCCCATGGAATGACCCAATATAGTGGTCTTCGTTATCCCAAGTGTATCGATAAGCTTTTTGGTGTTTTCTGCCAGTTGCTGAAACGTATACTGGAAATGTTCTGGTTTGCTGGACTTTCCAAACCCTATCTGGTCTGGCACCAGCACATTGTACCCTGATTTTTGAAGAGTATCTATGGTAGTTTGCCAGTATGCGCCGTTGAAATTCTTGCCATGTAATAGTACTACAGTTTCACCATTTGGATTCTCCGCCTCTATATGCATATAAGCCATAGAATAGGTGCTCTTCTGAATATTAAGTTCGAGAAAATCTACATCATAAGGATATTCATAATTCTCGAGATCTATGTCCAGTTCCTGCAATTCCTGAGTTGTAACAGAAAAAACAGTACACATGCAAAGAATAAATGATAGATACTGCTTCATAGGGTCAGGTATTAACTGGTTAGGTAAGGAATATAGATAAACCCTGCGATGACAATCGCGATTAATGCAGCGATAAATACAGCACCTGCAGCTATGTCTTTAATATGCCCGATCTTATTATGAAAGTCGGGATGTACAAAATCTGCCATTGCTTCTGTTGCTGAATTCAATCCTTCAGCAGACATAACCATTCCTATTGCTACGAATTGAAACATCCATTCTGTTCTGGTAATATCAAAATACCAACCCGCAATGCAAACTAGTATTGAAATCACAAATTGCACCTGTATGCTGGCTTCATGACGAAGCAGCAGTAGTGCACCTTTTAGGGCGTATCCTCCTCCTCTGATTCTCTTTCCGAGGAAAGTGTTTTTCATTATAACAGGGTTTTCAGCGCAGCAAGATAGTCTGGTTCATCCTCGATTTTAGGTACTTGCTGGGAATGTATCACTTTAGCATCTTCATCAAGAACCACTACTGCACGAGATAACAAACCTTCAAAGGGTCCGTCAAGAATTTCAACACCATAGTCCTTGCCGAAATTTCTATCTCGAAAATCTGATAAATTTACGACCTGGTTCAACTCCTCATCACTCACAAATCTTTGTTGAGCAAAAGGGAGATCTCTGGAAATACAAAGTATCACCGTATCCTTTAATTCTGATGCTCTTTTATTGAAATTACGAACAGAAGTTGCGCAAACTCCTGTATCTATACTTGGGAAGATATTAAGAATAACTCTCTTTCCTTTATAATCATCGAGGGTTCCAATCGAAAGATCAGATTTAATTAACTCAAAATGAGGAGCTTTCTCGTCAAGTGCTGGAAGCGAGCCGTACGTAGTTACCGATTCTCCACCAAGTTCAATCTTTGCCATTTCTATACATATATTAGATTGCTAAATTTATAGGATTGTGTTTCGGTTATTACTAAAATTATCATAAAACAACATAGGCTGTTTCACAATGAAACAGCCTATGTTATCTGATTTATCAAAAAAGATTATTTGTCTATAGACCCTAGAACTTTCTTAACAAAATTATTAGCAGCATCCCTTTCAGGAGTACCGTCTTCTATCATTTTATGCACTTCTACAGCACCACAAAGATTTGTAAGTAATTCACCAATCACGTCCATTTCTTCTTCAGAAACTGAACGGTGCTCAGTAAAGCTTTCAAGCACATCAATCGTACTTTCAAGTTTGTTTACCTCGTTGTTTCGCTGTAAATGCTTAATTACTGGTAACTTCATCTACTAAGTTTTTTAATTGGTCAAACTTATTCGTTTGAACCTGATTCTTAAAACTTCCATTTTTGAAGGTTGCAAATGTTGGAAGGTTATCAACTTTCGCCAGTTTTCTTGATTCCGGATACTTTTCAGCATCTACAAGAATGAACTGCGCATTTTCATGCTCTGCAGATAACTTCTTGAATTTTGGCTTCATTAAACGACAGTTTCCACACCATCCCGCCATGTACTGTACTACAACAGTATCATTATCATTTACAATCTCACTTAAGTTATCCTGATCTAATTCCTTAATCATAGCAATTTTTTTAATGTTCTTAATTCAGGGACACTTCTTAGTTAAGGCTTAAGTATGATGCAACTCCTTCGCGGTCTGCATTCATTCCTTCTTTACCTTCTTCCCAGTTTGCTGGACAAACCTCACCTTTTTCCTGTACGTGCGTATAAGCATCGATCAATCTTAGGAATTCGTTTACGTTTCTTCCAAGTGGCATATGATTTACACCTTCATGGAAAATTGTTCCTTCCTCATCGATAAGGTAAGTTGCTCTGTAAGTCACGTTATCACCTTCAAGAGTTACAGCTCCTGTTTCATCATCATAAGTTTCGCTCATGATGTCAAGGATATCAAGTCTTGAACTTAGGTTACGGTTACTATCTGCAAGAATTGGGTAAGTTACACCTTCAATTCCACCATTATCCTTAGGAGTGTTCAACCAAGCGAAATGAACTTCAGGAGTATCACAAGATGCTCCAACTACCATTACATTTCTCTTTTCGAACTCAGCCATTGCATTTTGAAATGCATGTAGCTCTGTAGGACATACGAACGTAAAGTCTTTAGGGTACCAGAATAAAAGAACTTTCTTGTTATTCTTCTGAGCTTCTTCCAAAATGTTTAATTTGAAAGTATCACCCATTTCGTTCATTGCGTCTACACTAAGATTTGGAAATTTTTTTCCTACTAAAGCCATATAATTATATTTTTTAAAATTAAAAATGTTCTTTTTCTACGCTGCAAAAGTATCATCTTCACTGCGTTTTTTAGACGTTTCAAATTTTATGATTTTATCACACAATAGAGTCTATCTATGCATTGTAAAATCAACGATAGCGGTACTCTATAATCATCAAATACTCAGAAAATTAGCAGTTATTCTAAGGTTTTGACAATAATTACTTGGTAGAGATTTTTCTAATTTTTAGTCCGATGGCAGCGAAAAGAAGTGTCATAAATGGACTCAAATAATTGAAGAAAGCGTAACCAGCATAGGAGAGAACAGGAACACCCAGAACTCCACTATGATAAGCTCCACAAGTATTCCATGGAATAAGTACAGAAGTCACTGTTCCCGAATCTTCAAGACTACGGCTAAGGTTTTCTGGTGCAAGACCTTTATCCTTATAAGCTTTTGCAAACATTTTTCCCGGCACTACAATAGCCAGGTATTGGTCTGAAGCGGTAACGTTCAGGGCAAGACAACTAAATACGGTACTGGCAAACAATCCGAAGGTGGTATGGAATAGATTCAGAAGTGCTTTACTAATTCTGGATAAGGCTCCAATTGCTTCCATAATTCCGCCAAATACCATAGCGCAAATGATCAACCAGATAGTCCCTAGCATTCCCTGCATTCCGCTGGAAGCAAAAAGGTCATTAAGAGTTTCAGAATCGGTTTCTACCGCGGTGTCTACCGTGATGGCATTCATGAGTCCTTTATATCCACTAATAAAATTAAGTTCATTCATTCCACTTACTGCCAGTACAATGTCTGGTTGAACGATAAGAGCAGCAACCGCTCCGGCAAGAGTTCCAACCAGTAACGCTATAAGTGGGGATGTTTTTTTAACGATCAGAAATATTACGATCACAGGAACTATGAACAACCATGGCGTGATGGTAAAGCTTTTTTCTATGGAAGCCAGTATTGCAGATGTATCTGTGTTTCCACTCGTGTCCAGGTTAAGTCCGATAATTATAAAGGCAATAAGGGTAATTGTGATCGTAGGCACTGTTGTTAATGCCATATATTTTATATGTGTAAAAAGATCTGTTCCCGCCATAGCCGGAGCAAGATTCGTAGTATCACTTAAAGGAGACATTTTATCCCCAAAATAGGCTCCGGAAAGAATTGCACCCGCCGTCATGCCCAATCCAATTCCCAGAGCATCAGCGATCCCGATCAGGGCAATACCAACGGTAGCTGAAGTTGTCCAGCTACTTCCAGTGGCAACAGAGATCACAGAACAGATAACCACGCAGGCTGCCAGAAATATGGTAGGATTTAGAATTAGAAGTCCGTAATAGATCATGGTAGGAATAATTCCGCTTATAAGCCAGGTTCCTGCGAGAGCTCCTACCATCAATAAAATAAGGATCGCTCCGGAAGTGCTTTGAATATTGCCGGCAACTTCATCGACCATGGTATCAAACTTTACCTTGTTGAAGTAACCAACGATCGCGGCAACAGCTCCTCCAAGTAATAGAATGAACTGGTTAGAACCTCCAAGAGCATCATCGCCGAAAACGAAAACATTGAAAGCTAGCATAGCAACAAGAATAAGTACTGGAATTAATGCTTCCCAGATACTTAATTCCTTATTCTCAATTACAGGTTCATTTTCAGGATTTGCAGCAGAGTTTTCCATTCAGGAGATTCTATTTTTAAGGCATAAATAAAGCCTTAGGGTATTCTGAAAATCGTCAGATCTACCTTAAGGCTTGAAAATTTATAACCGGTCGTTAATGTTGTTCATATTTTTATGAACGTAATTTTACGACATTCGGCTTAATCCTGCAAAATTTTAGACCATTTCAGCACTTAGAATGCCTACTTCTTCCATACAATCTTTCATCATTTCGTAAGTTCTTGCGATATCGTTATCCAGCCCTATGGAAAATCGAATTAAACCGTCACTTAATCCCATTTCTTTCTGCTCTTCCTCAGGAATTTCCGAAGAGGTTGAAGTTCCGGGTGCGCTAAACAGGGTTTTATAAAATCCTAAACTTACAGCCAGGTATCCCAGATTTCTTTCCTGCATAAGCTCCATTAATTCATTGGCTTTATCCAAAGAACCAACATCGAGCGTCAACATCCCTCCAAAACCATAAGATTCGTTCATCATGGTTTTGAAAGTTTCATGACCTGGATGAGATTCCAATCCCGGATAGACTGTTTTCAACCCATCTTCCTGAAATTTATGAGCCAGGAACATCGCATTGTGGCTATGTTGCTTCATGCGAATATGCAGGGTTCGTAAGTTTTTCAGAATAGAGGCAGCTCTTAAACTATCCATGGTTGGGCCAAGAAGCATTGCCGCTCCGTCATTCACATTTCTAAGGTCATTTATAAATTCCGTAGTGCCACAAACGACTCCGCCAACAGTATCACTGCTACCGTTGATAAATTTGGTTAAACTATGAATCACCGTATCTACACCAAGTTTAATCGGACTAATAGAAAGTGGTGAGAATGTATTGTCTACTACCAGTTTGGTATGAGAAGCTTTGCTAATTTTAGCCAGAGCTTCAAGATCTGCGATTTCAAGCAAAGGATTGCTCACACTCTCGCAGTAGATCACTTTTGTATTCTTCTGAAGAGCATTCTGCACCAATTCAGGTTTTGTGATATCTACAAATGTGGTTTCAATCCCAAACTTGGGAGCGAAATTCTTCAGAAATGCATAAGTACCGCCATAAACGGTTCTGCTACAAACAATATGGTCACCGGCATTGCAAAGCTGCATAAGAACCGATGTGATCGCGCCCATCCCGGAAGCAGAAACGTTAGCTGATTCTGTACCCTCCATCGCCGCGAGTGCTTCGCCCAGATAAAGATTGGAAGGCGAGGAATGCCGGGAATATAGGTAACATCCTTCTGCATTACCTTCAAAGGTATCGAACATGGTTTTAGCTGAAAGAAAAGTGTAGGTTGAAGAATCTGATATAGAAGGGTTAACACCTCCAAATTCTCCAAAATATTGTAAGTCCTGAATGCGATCTGCTGGTTTATATTTCATGATTTCTGAATTTATATATTCAAATTTCAGTTAAAACCGACTTACGAACAAGTAATGTATATTTCAGTAGAATATAAAACTATATATTATTTATATTTCAGATTATATATCTAATTTAGAGCCAGAAGAATATTTTTTACCGAAAAATTATAAGTTCAGAATCCCTTTAAACAAGCGTATGAAAATTGATGAGCTGGATAAAAGAATATTAAAGCATCTACAAATTGATAGCAAAAAGACGAATAAGGAGATCGCGAATGACCTGAAACTTTCGGTTACTGCGATTTACGAACGTATTAAAAAGCTGGAACGTGAAGGAGTCATTTCTAAATATGTTGCATTGGTGAAACCGGAAAGCGTCGGTAAGGGTTTTATGGTTCTTTGCCAGATCAAACTGATTCAGCATAAAAAAGACATACTTACAAAATTCGAAAAGGATATCACCAGTCTGCCCGAAGTTATTGAATGTTTACATGTGAGCGGAGACTATGATTATATTTTGAAAGTGCTGGTAAAAGACATGGACGAATATCGTGAATTTATGGTCGCTAAGCTTACCAGCCTGGACCATATTGGGAGTACAAAAAGCGTCTTTACGATCAATAAAGTGAAGCAAAGCACGATCATAAATCTGTAAATCTTAAAATTTTGTCAGGACTCTCAGGTGCATTGGTCATTGTAGAGAATAGTCGTACTTTTGTAATCAATTTGTTCAAAAATCAGTAAAAAACATACAATTATGAGTACATATGATGTTGCAGTTATAGGATCGGGACCAGGCGGATACGTTGCTGCGATTCGCTGCGCACAACTTGGGATGAAAACTGCGATCATAGAGAAATATTCCACACTTGGTGGAACCTGTTTAAATGTAGGTTGTATTCCAAGTAAGGCTTTACTTGATTCCTCTCATCACTTTGAGGATGCGATCAAACATTTTGAAGATCATGGTATCGAAATTCCGGGAGAGGTAAAACTTAACCTGGAAAAGATGATGGATAGAAAATCGTCTGTTGTTCAGCAAACCTGTGACGGAGTGAAATTCCTGATGGATAAGAACAAGATCGATGTTTATGAAGGAGTTGGTTCTTTTGAAGATAAGACTCACATCAAGATCGAAGGTGAAGGAGATAACAAAACCATTGAAGCTAAGAAAATTATTATTGCTACAGGTTCTAAACCGGCAAGTCTTCCTTTTATTGAACTGGATAAGGAAAGAGTGATCACTTCTACGGAAGCACTTAAACTTAAAGAGGTTCCTAAACACATGATTGTAATTGGTGGTGGTGTGATTGGGCTTGAACTTGGGCAGGTTTATCGCCGTCTGGGAGCTGAAGTAACTGTAGTTGAATATTTAGACCGTATCATTCCTACTATGGATAGTGCGCTTTCTAAGGAGCTTCAAAAAGTTCTAAAGAAGCAGGGAATCAAATTCCACGTAAGTACCAAAGTGAAGTCTGTTGAGAGAAACGGTGACGAGATCACGATAAAGGCAGATGATAAAAAGGATAAAGAAATCGAGATTAAAGGAGATTATTGCCTTGTTTCTGTAGGTAGAAAACCTTTTACAAATGGGTTGAACGCAGATGCTGCAGGAGTTGACCTTGATGATAAAGGTAGAGTTAAGGTAAACGAGCATTTACAAACCAATGTAGATAATATCTATGCAATTGGAGATGTGGTGCGCGGTGTTATGCTTGCTCATAAAGCTGAAGAAGAAGGAACGATGGTTGCTGAATTGATCGCGGGTCAAAAACCTCATATCGATTATAACTTGATTCCGGGAGTAGTTTACACATGGCCTGAGGTTGCTTCAGTTGGAAAAACTGAAGAGCAACTGAAGGAAATGGGAGTGAAGTATAAGGAAGGTAAATTTCCAATGCGAGCACTAGGACGTTCAAGAGCCAGTGGAGATATTGACGGACTTATTAAGATTCTTGCCGATGAAAAGACCGACGAGGTTCTTGGAGTGCACATGATTGGCGCAAGAACTGCAGATCTTATTGCTGAAGCGGTTACGGCTATGGAATTCAGAGCTTCTGCTGAAGATATCGCGAGAATGAGTCATGCTCACCCAACCTATGCTGAAGCTGTTAAGGAAGCTGCTCTTGCCGCTACTGAAAACAGAGCTTTGCATATCTAGAATAAGATAAATTGCAATATATTTTTAAGCCCGGACGTTATGATGTCCGGGCTTTTTATTTTTTCAAAATCATCAATCTTTAATCCAATGACCAGACTTTTACTTTTCTTATTATTCTTTACCAGTTTGTCTTTTGCACAGGACTCAAAATATAATTTGAATTTCGATGAATTTGAGAAGGATGGAGAATTGCCAGATGATTGGATTGTATGGGGAAATTATGCTATACAAAAAGATTCTGTAGATAAAGTTTCCGGACCATATGCTGCTAAAATAATTGCCGACTCTACTGCATCCTTTGGTAGCATAGCATACAAGATTCCGGCAAATTATGCAGGAAGATATTTGAAGCTTCAAGGTTATATTAAAACCGAAAACGTAGCTAATGGCTTCGCTGGATTGTTGATTCGCGTAGATGGAGACTCCGGTTCCTTAAGTTTTAATAACATGCAATCTCAGGGATTAAACGGTACAAATGACTGGCAGAGATACGAAGTTGAAGTTAAATTCCCCGATGAGGCCAAGAATATATATGTAGGAGGAATTCTGGCTGGAACTGGGACTGCATGGTTCGATAATTTTTCCTTAATGATAAATGGAGACAAGGATATACAGTTAATGAAACCTAAGGTTCTAACCTATAAACCAGCACAATTGGATACGGCTTTTGTTGATGGTTCAAAATTTAAATTAAAAAAACCTAGTTCCACTCAGGTTCAAAAGCTATATAAGTTAGGCAAGGTGTGGGGTTTCGTTAAATACCACCATCCAGAGATTGCGAGAGGAAAAATTAACTGGGATAATGAATTGTTTCGATTTTTACCTAAGCTCGATTCGGTAAATTTTGATCTTGAACTCGCGAAATGGATTGGATCTTTTAATATTACAGAAGAAGGAGAACATAACTTGCCGGATAGCGATGAATATGAGCAAACTCCGGATTATTCCTGGATTTACGATGAAAGCTTTTTGACAGAAGAATTATCGAAAAAACTTCAAGAAATATTGAAATCCAAAAGGGAGAAGAAGCACTTCTATTTTAGTATTAATCCAAGTGTGGAGAATCCATCATTTAAAAATGAAAATAGCTATTTGGGAATGGCCTGGGATGATTCAGGTATAAAATTACTCGCACTTTATCGTTACTGGAATATGATGGAGTATTTTAATCCCAATAATTATCTAACTGAAAAAGATTGGGATGAGGTTTTAAAAGAATATATACCACGCTTTTTAGAAGAAAACGAGGAGATAGATTATAAGAAAAATGTTCTGCAACTAATTGGAGAAGTAAATGACAGCCATGCGGGCATCTGGAGTTATGATGAAGCGCTTAATAATTTCTTCGGAAAGAAGAAATTACCCTTAAAAATTCAATTTATTGAGGGACAGCCGGTAGTCGTAAAGAAAAACAATAGTGTAGAAATGACTATTAATGAAGGTGATGTCATTACTCATATAAATAATGAGCCAATGGATGATGTTATTCGTAAGAATAATAAATATTATCCTGCATCCAATCAATCTGCAAGGTTAAGGGATATGGCAAGAAAGTTACTTCATACTAATATGGATAGTCTGGAAATAACCTACAAAAATGAAAAAGGTGTCTTTACAGAGAAAATTGCATCTGTAGAAGAATGGAATGAGTCTGATAGTATACCATCAAGCCATAAATTTATTAAAAATGATATTGGATATATCTATCCAGAATCATTGAAAAGAGGAGAGATAAATGATATTCTGGAAAAATTCAAGGATACTAGAGGCATTGTGGTGGATCTACGCTGCTATCCGTCAGAATTTATAGTGTTTAGTATGGGTAATTTTGTAGTACCGAAACCAACAAGTTTTGCAAAGTTCACTTCTACTTCCATGAAAAATCCCGGATATTTTGAGTATCGAAATGGATCGAAAGTAGGGTCGCATTTAAAAAAGACATACGAAGGAAAATTGGTTTTATTAATCAATGAAGAAACTCAGAGCCAGGCAGAATATACTGCAATGGCCCTGAGAATTGCCCCGGGAGCTGTAGTTGTTGGTAGCCAAACTGCAGGAGCAGACGGGAATGTGTCCCAAATCATTTTGCCTGGAGGTATCAAGACTATGATTTCAGGTATTGGAGTCTTCTACCCAGACGGAACCGAAACTCAGAGGATAGGGATTGTTCCCGATATTGAAATTAAACCTACTATTGAAGGCTTTAGGAATGGTGAAGATGAATTGCTTAATAAATCAATCGATATAATTGAAGATTCTAAAAAATTGTAACTAAGAGAATCTTTTCATTTCTCTTCGTAGATTCTCCTTATAAGTCCGGCTAATTGGTAGTGATTTATTTCCAATTACCACATCTTCATGAGAATACGACTCAATTTTACTGATGTTAATAATATATGATCTATGAATTCTTAGAAAATTAGCATCTGGAAGTTTCTCTTCAATGGAGGTAATTGTCTCTCTGGTAACTTTCGTGCCTTCGGTAGTTTCTATTTTCAGGTAATCACTCAGACTTTCTATCCATAAGATCTTCTGAAAATCGATTTTGTGCATTTTCCGGTCGATCTTGACAAAAAAGAACTCGTTGGAAGAAGCAGGTAGATTTTCGTTTGTTTGAAAAGAATATGTATGCCTGAAATTATTAACTGCATCAAGAAACCTTTCGAAGGAAATTGGTTTGAGTAAATAATCAGCTGCGTGAAGATCAAATCCCTCGATCGCAAATTCCCGGTATGCGGTGGTGAAAATAATCTTAATATCCTTATTGATAGATTTGGCAAATGCGATCCCCGATATTCCTGGCATATTAATATCCAGAAAAATCAGGTCAATTTTGCTGGAACTAATACAATTAAATGCCTCTGTAGCATTTCGGCAAGCCTTTACGATCTCCAGGAAATCTATTTTTGAAATATGATTTTTCAGAATGTCCAAGGCAACTGGTTCATCATCTACAATCAAACAGCGAATCTTATCCGGCATAAACAGCATTTTTGGAAAGTTTCAGCATCAACTTTACGTAATAATGATCTGGTCTGTTCTCAATATCAAGTTTATAATTATTCTCATAAAGCAAGTCCAGTCTTCGTTTAATGTTTTCAAGACCAATACCATTTTCTGAATGTTCTGCTGAAATCTGAGCTTTTGAATTTTTTATCAAAAACATCAATTGGTCATTCTTTACTTTCAGTTTTATGCTAATTTCAAGTTTTCCATCGGCGTCGCGACCATGCTTGAAACAATTTTCTATAAAAGGCAATAATAACATAGGCGCAATCTGAATTTCTTCTGAAAATTCCTCGATTTCAAAATTAACGATGAGCAGATCCTGAAAGCGTCTTTTTTCCAGATCAATATAGTTAGTTATATGTTTTATTTCATCCTTCAGCGAGACCACTGGCTTTTTGGTTTGGTAAAGGATATAATCCAGTAGATCTGAAAGTTGCAGGATCATTTCTGATGTAGTATGATGATTGGCTAAACTCAATCCGTAAATAGTATTTAGCGAATTAAAGAGAAAATGTGGGTGAATCTGCATCTTCAGATATTGAAGCTCCTGTTCTTTTAATTTCAACTGCGCTTCCAGGATCCTGTTCTTCAATTCTTCGTTACTGGCTGCGGTAGAATAATTATACTTCAGCAGACTAAATGCGGAAGCAAGCGCCACTACCAGGTAGACGCTAATCATGATATAAATTAGACTTTTTGTGATTGGAAAACTACCCTGATATTCATAACCGGAAGTCAGCACCTTGGCATAAAAAGCCGAAATTGTGATATAGCAGGCTGAAATTACAAGTGCCGCTACTGTGTAAAGACCAAATGTCAGATACTTTTTCGGAATAAGATATCGAGGGATGATCCTGTAAATAAATGTATAGGTGGTCGAAATGGTGACAGGAAGAAAGAAGGATGAAAATGTCATTACCTGCCTAAATTCTGAATCTTCAAATCCAAAAAAGAAGGTGAAATAAAGCAAGACCACGAGCCAAAAAAGGCTGTGTAGTAGAAATTTCTTTCCCATTCCCAGGATGATCGAACTTACTTTCATTCGTGGATAAAAATGTGACTTAATTTCGGTTAATAAAAATTAATGCGACGAATTACTATTTTATAATGCTGGATAACATCGCTTCCAGAATAGAACTGGAAAAATTCGGTAACAGGTAGAATCAGGTCAAAAACACGCAACTGGTCTCAATTCTATATTTTAGAGCCAACTTCCTGCTAAGTTTGTTTTCGTTAACCAATAAAACTAAATGATGATTTTACTAAGTAGCATTCTTTTTCAAAACCCGGGTTTCTTTCAGCAGCTTGGGGATCGGATTAATGAAGGTGGACCACTGGCTATGAGTCTCATCTTAATTTCATTCTTTATTATAATATTCCTGGTAGTTCGGGCAGCCATCAATGTATCTGCAGCCGGGCATAAATTTCAAAAGAACATTTCTCTCATTAATCAATTGGCATTGATCGCTTTAGTGATTGGACTCTTTACGCAATTTGTTGGCCTGATACAGATCTTTGATGCTTTTGAGTCTCTTGATAACGTGAACCCGGCAATGTTTGCAGCAGGGCTTAAAGTGAGTTTGCTAGCTCCATTATTCGGTGGATTTACCTTCCTGTTTGGTAGGATCTCCAGTTTTATTCTCAACTGGATCCGTAAATCTGATCTCGATGTCAATACGACCAACACTTACTAGTTTTATCATCAATCAATTTGCGAACAGCCATAACCCTAAAGGATATTAATGTGCAGGAAATTTTATAGCGCTTTATTATTTTTCATTTTCGTAGAGAAACATTCACTACATTTAACCGTTAATTCTAATTTTAGAAATCATGGCGAAAGAAAAATCACCTTCAAAGAATTCAGCTAAGAAAGAACCTGTGCTGAGTTTAAAAGAAAAGAGAGCAGCGAAGGCAGCAAAGAAGAAAAACAGATCATAAACATAAAGGAGCGCAAATGCGCTCCTTTTTTTATTTTTTCCATCTCCGGTTGGCGTTCTTGTCACCACGGGTTTTTGGTTTCTTATATTTCTTGGCAATTTCCCGGCGATAACTACCTCCAAGATTTACCTTTTTGTTCTTGTCCTTTTTCTCGTGAAAAGCCGGTCCTGCTTCCTGATCATCTGAATGCGGATTATAAATCTCTATGGATCTTGGCTTTTCTTCCTCGATCAATTCTGTAGAAATTTCAACAGCCTCTGGGATCGAATGTTCCGGAATTTGCATATCCATCAGGGTTTCGATCTTTTCGTAATTTTCGGCTTCAGCTTCGGTCTTAAAAATAATCGCAACACCTTTCTTTTCTGCCCGACCGGTACGACCAATACGGTGCATATAGTTTTCAGGATAATGTGGAGTGTCAAGGTTGATCACGTGTGATACATTCTCGATATCCAGTCCACGAGCCATAACATCTGTAGAGATCATGATACGTGTACGACCTTCAGCAAATTCCTGCAGACTGTTGAGTCGGTAATTCTGACTCTTCCCTGTATGAACCATGCTTACCTGATGCCTGAATTCGGCATTAAGAATATCGTATAGTTTGTCAGCAAAACGCTTGTCGGTCGTGAAAATAAGCACCTTTCGATATTCATCTTCATCCGTGAACAGCTCTTTGAAAAGATTTGCCTTCGTATTGAAGTTAGGGACTTTATAAGCTCGCTGCTCTATATTTTCAAGAGGTGTACCGCTTACGGCAACAGAAATCTTCTCAGGAGTTTTAAAGTTTGCGTCGATCATCGCTTCCACGGTTTCGGTCATAGTTGCCGAAAACATGATGCTCTGCCTGTTCTGCGGAAGCAATTCGAGGATATTATTTACCTGGAACTTAAATCCAAGATCCAGCATCACATCCACTTCATCAATCACGAATTTTTGAATGGATTTTAACTGAACAGCTCTGCGCAGTACAAGATCATACAATCGTCGTGGAGTTGCTACCAGGATGTCCTGTCCCTGCATTAAATCCTGGTGTTGCGTATTAATGTTCACGCCACCATAGATCCCTGAAATTCGTACATTAATATACTTTGCGATCTTTTCTATTTCCTCAACAACCTGAACAACAAGTTCACGGGTTGGAACAAGAATTAAGATTCTGGGATTTTTCTGTTCCGAATATTTGAGCATTCTTAAAAGTGGAAGCAAATAGGCAAAGGTCTTACCAGTACCCGTTTGCGCGATCCCAACAACATCCCGTCCAGACATGATCGATGAAAACGCCTGTTCCTGGATTGGAGTAGGTGTCTGGAAATTAAGATCTTCCAATGCATTACGCAATGGAGTGTTAAGGTTTAGATCCTGAAAGCTCAAAGTATAAGTTTTTATTTTTGCAAAGGTACTGCTTAACGTGCTAACCTGCACATTTATATACTAGTAAATGCGAATCTGGTAACTAGCCTTAAAATCATCATTCGCATTCAGCACTTCATTCCCGGCTTTTTCCTTGAAATTTTTATTAGAATCTGCAAGATCTGTATAGCCAAGCCATGGTTCTATGCAAACGTAGGATGCGTTTGGTTTTGCCCAGATCCCAAGGTCTTTAAAATCTTCAAATTCCAGACCTAAAATAGCACCTTCAGTTTTGCTGTGCAGCTCTACTTTTTTTGATGTAATACTTCTGAAGATCAATGCGTCTTTATCGAAGAGATCAGGTCTAAGCTGCAGGTTATGCTCATTTTTAAGTATCACTTCCTCTTTCTCACCAAGTAAGCCATTTTCATCAAGGATCTCTGTAGTAAGGTTTAATTTCTGATCAAACTGAAGAGAATAATCTTCAATTCTTTCACTTTCAGAATATAGAATATTGAAGGCTGGGTGACCTCCTAGCGAGAAATATAAAGGCTTTTCATCCAGATTGATAACATGATGTTTTACTTCCAATTGCTTTTCCTTTAGAATAAAATAGATCCTGAAAGCGAATTTAAAAGGATACATTTTCAAGGTTTCTTCAGAATAAAGAAGTTCGAAAACAATCTGATCTTCAGTTCTCTCTTTTAGTCTTATCTGGTCGTTATGCCGAATGATCCCATGTTTGGGTAAACTATAAGTTGCGCCTTCAAATTGATATTCCCCACCTTTCAGCATTCCAATAATTGGAAAAAGATTAGGCGCATGACTTCCCCAAACATCTGGATTTGCCTGCCAGATATGTTCTCTTCTAGATTTTTTATTTAGAATACTGCAAAGCTCAGCGCCGGTTTCCAGAACTCCAATCTTTAGATGTTCATTCTCTATATAATGAGTGGTCTTCTCCATAAATTTTATTTCAGTTGCTCTCTTACCAGATTTTTAAACGAAAGGCTAAGATAAATTTTCAGTAATTTTAGAGAAAATCCAACATGAAAAAGATTCTCGCATTCGCCGGTTCTAATAGTAGTACTTCCATAAATCAAAGACTCCTGGATCATATCACAGGACGTATCCAGGGACATGAAATTAAAATGCTTCAATTAACCGATTTTCCTTTGCCAGTTTATGATGAAGATATCGAAAAGGAATCGGGAATTCCAATGAACGCAAAGATCATTCACAATCATATTCTTGATCACGATGCTTTGATCATTGCGGTGAATGAGCATAATGGGACTGCTTCTGCATTTTTTAAGAATATCATTGACTGGTTATCCCGGAATCAAAAAAACTTTTTTGAAGGAAAAAAGATCCTTTTGGTAAGTACTTCTCCAGGTAAACGCGGAGCCAAAGGTTCTCTGGATTATTGCCGTGATATCTTCGGAAGATTTGGCGGCGATGTGATCGAAAGCTTTAGTTTTCCATCTTTCCAAAATAATTTTGAAGATGCTAAAGTGACAAACGAAGTGCTGGATATGGGAATTGAAGATGTGCTTACTACCTTTGCGCATCAAATCGAAGCTTAATTGAGAACAAAAAAATCTTTTGCCGTAGAGGATATGGCAGATTTCAAGAAGAAATTGCTCGCCTGGGGAAATAGCTTTCCGGAGATCGTGTGGCTGGATAGTAATCTGGATTCTTCGGAAAATACCGAATTTGAAGCAGTACTTGCTGTAGAAGCTTTTACCGCTATCAAAACCGATTATCAAAACGCTTTCGATAAACTGAAGGAATATCAGCAAACTACCAAAGACTGGATCTTTGGTTATCTAAGCTATGACCTAAAAAATGACGTTGAGCGACTAAAATCTTCCAATTACGACGGACTTCAATTTCCGGATCTTTACTTTTTTCAACCTCAAAAACTGGTCTTTTTAAAAGATAATATAGCCGATTTCGTTTACCTGAGAATGGTAGATGACGAAATTGAAACTGATTTTGAAGAGATTCAGAATATTAAGCTTAAAACTGAAAATTCCGAAGAGAAAATTAGAATACAATCCAGAATTAGTAAGGAGGAGTACCTTGAAAAGGTGGGAGCAATGCTGGAGCATATTCATCGTGGGGATATTTATGAAGCGAACTTATGTCAGGAATTCTTCAGTGAAAATGTGGATCTGGATGCATTTTCTATCTACCAAAGTCTTAATGAGATCTCAACGCCTCCTTTTGCTACTTTCCTAAGACTCGAAAACATCAATCTGGTTTCGGCTTCCCCGGAGCGATATCTACGGAAAAAAGGTGATCAATTGCTTACTCAGCCAATTAAAGGTACAGCGAGAAGATCTTCTGATCCTGAGGAGGATAAGGAAATTGCTCTGAATCTGGCGCGGGATCCAAAGGAAATGTCAGAAAACGTTATGATCGTGGATCTTGTTAGGAACGATCTCTCCAGGATCGCTGAAAAAGGTTCAGTAAAAGTGGATGAACTATGTAAAGTTTATTCCTTTAAACAGGTGCATCAAATGATTTCTTCAGTCACCGCTACGATCGCCAAAGGCATTGAGCCAGTAGAGGCACTACGAACGAGTTTCCCCATGGGAAGCATGACCGGAGCACCTAAAATTTCAGCAATGAAGATCATAGAAAAGCTGGAAAGTACTAAACGCGGACTTTATAGCGGCGCTGTGGGCTATTTCTCTCCGGAAGGTGATTTTGATTTCAATGTGGTTATTCGCAGTATTCTTTATAATTCTACGAATAAGTATCTGTCATTTTCTGTAGGAGGAGCTATTACAGCGAAATCGAATCCTGAAAAAGAATATGAAGAATGTCTGTTGAAATCCAGGGCATTACGTGAAGTTCTGGATAACCTTTAAGCAGCTTTTCATTAAATTCAGGCTTTGTATATTTGAGTAGATATGGAAAAAGCCTTCAAAAAGATCATCAAAGAAGAATACCCTTTTCTTTGCACCAATAAGTTGTTGATCGCCGTAAGCGGTGGTGTGGATAGTATTGTTCTGGCACATCTATGTAAGATGTCAAAAATGGAGTTTTCCATCGCACATTGTAATTTCAATCTTAGAGGAGAAGAAAGTGATGCAGATGAAGCATTTGTAAAAGAACTTGCAGAAAAAATGGAAGTCCCATTTTTCACTCAAAGTTTCAATACGCTGAAGTTTGCTGAAAATGCTGGTATTTCTATTCAAATGGCTGCCCGGGAATTGCGTTACAACTGGTTTGAGGAACTTTCAAATTCTATGGAGTTTGATTACACTTTAACTGCACATCATGCGAATGATAATCTTGAGACTTTTTTGATAAATCTTATTCGTGGTACCGGCCCGGAAGGTTTGCAGGGAATTAAAGATAAACATCATCAACTTATAAGACCTCTAATCAATTTTTCCAGGTCTGAGATCGAGGAATTTGCCAAGACTGAAAATTTGAAATGGCGGGAAGATTCTAGTAATGCTTCAGATAAATATATGAGAAACCGTATAAGACATCATATGGTGCCACTTATGCAGGAGCTTAATCCGCAATTGCTCGAAAGTTTTGCGAAAACTCAGCAACATTTGAACGAAAGCATGGAGCTGGTAGAGGACTATATGAGTCTGCTTTATCCAAAGATCATCAGCCGGGATGTGTTTGGTTACGCCCTGGATATTGCTTTTTTGAAGAAAGTGCCGAATTCGAAGCAGGTACTTTATCAGCTGCTCAAATCATTTGGATTTACCGAATGGAACGATGTTCATGACCTTATGGATGCACAGACTGGTAAAATGGTGCTTTCAGATACTCACAGGCTTATTAAGGACAGGAATAGATTATTGCTTACTGAAATTCAGGATGAGTCCATCAATAAAGAATATCAACTTGAAAAAGGGGAGGAGTTTGTCATGATCCCGGAATTTGGAACTCTGCATTTGACCGAAGTTGAAAAATTTGACAAGTCCGCAACCAACAGTATTTTTGTCCCTATTCGAAAACTTAAATTTCCATTGCTTATCAGGAAATGGAAAGAGGGTGACTTTTTTGTTCCCTTCGGAATGAAAGGTAATAAGAAGCTGAGTGATTATTTTAAGGATGAAAAATTCAGTTTACCTCAAAAAGAGCAATCCTGGCTACTGTTTTCCGGGGAAGATCTTGTCTGGATCATCAACCAACGTGCAGATAATCGCTTTTCCGTAGAAAAAGGAGATCGGGAAATTCTTAAAATCAGCTTCAGCTAGGAGAATTGACATATTTAATACGTGCAAGCTCTTGTTTTTCCTGAATTCCTTCAGGAATACTTACCTAATTTCTATCTTTAGACGCTTTATAAAAATAATCGAATGAAAATATTCAATACTTCCCTGTTTTCAGTATTACTTCTATTTATACTGAATCCCTTAAATGCTCAAAATGAGACAGATTACGATATCAAAGCCCATTACGATAAAATGGAAGTGGACATTCCTATGCGAGACGGTGTTAAACTCCACACTACGATCTATACTCCAAAGGATACTTCATCTGAATATCCAATGTTGATGCAGCGTACTCCCTACAGTTCCCGGCCTTATGGAGAAGATCAGTTCAGATCCAAGATTGGTCCTAACGAAATTATGATGAAAGAAGGGAATATCATCGTTTACCAGGATGTTCGCGGTAGATGGATGAGCGAAGGAAAGTATGATAATATGCGTGCCTTTATTCCGAATAAAAAGGGGAAAGAGGTAGATGAAGCCAGTGATACTTACGATACAATAGAGTGGCTGATCAATAATGTGGAAAATAACAATGGAAAGGTTGGAACCTGGGGAATTTCCTATCCAGGATTTTACAGTACGTATTCTCTGTTGAGTGGACATCCAGCTCTTAAAGCTGCATCTCCTCAAGCAAGTATCGGTGATTTCTTCTTTGATGATTTTCACCATAACGGTGCTTACTTACTTAGCTACTGGAGAGCTACGGCGGTTTTTGGATATCAGAAGGATACTCCCGTAGATACGAGTTGGTACGAATTTCCAGAACTTAAAACTCAGGATCAATACCAGTTTTTTATGGATGCGGGTCCTTTGAGCAATCTCGATGAATATTATAAAGAGGACAACGAGTTCTGGCAACAACTAAAAGAACATCCTAATTATGATGAATTCTGGCAAAAACGAGGGATCGTACAGCATATGAAAGATATCAAGCCGGCGGTAATGATCGTGGGCGGATTATTTGATGCGGAAGATCTGTACGGACCTTTCAATATTTATAAAAGCATAGAAGAGAATAGTGATAATCATAATATGATTGTTTTTGGTCCCTGGAGCCACGGTGACTGGGCTAGGGAATCTGGAAGACAGTCTGTTGGGAACGTCTATTTTGGTGATAGTATATCCACACATTTTCAAAGAGATTATGAAACCGAATTTTTTAATCATTTTCTGAAGAAAAAAACTAAGGATGCTTTGAGGTTGCCTGAAGCACATATTTATGATACAGGAGCTCGCGAATGGAATGATTATGCTCAATGGCCACCGAAGAATACTACGGAGAAAACCTGGTATCTGGGAGCTAAGGAGCAATTATCAGAAACATCTTCAGATCACGAAGAAACTTTTGTGAGCGATCCAGCAAAACCAGTTTCTTATAACAATGAGATCAAAATGGTTTTTACTCCAAGAGAATATATGTCTGGAGATCAGCGATTCGCAGCCAGAAGACCAGACGTTCTGGTATTTGAAACTGAAGTCCTGGAAGAAGACATGAAAATGACCGGACCCATTGAAGCGATGCTGAAAGTGGCGACAACGGGAACTTCAGCAGACTGGGTTGTAAAACTGGTGGATGTTTATCCTGAAGACGCAGAGAACTACGATGAAACCATGCCTCATCTTAAAATGAGCAATTATCATATGATGGTTCGTAGTGAGGTAATGCGCGGAAGATTCAGAAATAGTTTTGAGAAACCGGAAGCATTTGAGCCTAATAAAAAAACAGATGTAAATCTTACGCTGCAGGGTGTGAATCATACCTTTAAAAAAGGTCATAAAGTGCAAATCCAGATTCAGAGTACATGGTTTACGCTAATCGACAGGAATCCACAGACTTATGTAGATAATATCTTTGAAGCTGAAGAAGAAGATTTTCAGAAGCAAACACATACGATCTACGGTGATTCAGCCATTAAATTTTCAGTTTTAGAAGAATAAATCTTAGAATGAAAAAATCAGTTTACCTATTACTATTCGGAATCTTGCTAAGCTCATGTGGCAATGAAAAGCAAAATTCAGATTACTCTGAAGAGGAGCAGCAAAACGCTTCCGAAGAAATGAACGCTTACTTTGCGCGTGAGTTTAAAAAAGAAGTTCAGGAATCTCCAGAGACACAGACCCGAAGAGGGCTGAAGACAAATTATGATCAATGGGATGATTATTCAAATCTCAAATATGCTGAAGATCTTGAACAGGCGCGGGAACGTATGGATTATCTCGATAAGGTAGATGTAGCGGCTTTGGATGAAGATACCAGGTTGAGCTATGATCTATATCGCAGGCAGGTTCAAAATGAGATCGATGATTATGATTTCAGGTTCTACAATTATCCAATTGAGCAAATGCACGGACTTCATGCGGAACTTCCTGCTTTTTTAATCAATATGCACCGCATAGATTCCATTGGAGATGCCAGGGCTTATATTGCCCGACTGGAAGGACTTGAGAAAGTGATTAAAGATGTGATCGAACAATTACAGCTTAGAGAGCAGAACGGAATTATTCCGCCTAAATTCGTTTTCGACAGAACACTTGATGCTTCAAGGAACATTATAAAAGGAAAGCCATTTTCGAAGTCGGCTAACGCCAGTGCCTTACTGGAAGATTTTACCACGAAGATCGATCAATTAGATTTGGAAGATGCGGAACGAACAAAACTGGTCAATGCTGCGGAAGAGGCACTTGTAGATCATGTTCAGCCTGCTTACCAGAGTTTGATAGATCATTTGGAGAATCAGCAATTGCGCGCTACTGAAGAAGCCGGTGTATGGAAATTCCCAAAAGGAGAGGAGTTCTATGAACTGGCACTGAAAAGAGTCACTACCACAGATCTTTCAGCAGAAGAAATTCACCAGATAGGATTAAGTGAAGTAGCTCGAATTCATTCAGAAATGGAGAAGATCATGGAACAAACAGGTTTTGAAGGTAGCCTTCAGGATTTTTTTGATTTCATGAAAAATGATGAGCAATTCTATTTTGCAGATACTGAAGAAGGTAAAGAACAATATCTATCCCAAGCTAAACAGGTGATCAATACTATGAAAACCAGGCTTCCAGAATTATTCAATACCATGCCTGAAGCAGATATCGTAGTAAAAGCGGTAGAACCTTTTAGAGAAAAGAGTGCTGGTAAAGCTTTCTACCAACAACCCGCTTTGGATGGTTCCCGCCCCGGAACTTATTATGCGAATCTTTATGATATGAAAGCGATGCCTAAATACGAAATGGAAGCACTTGCTTACCACGAAGGAATTCCAGGCCATCATATGCAGATCGCTATTTCACAGGAACTTGATTCTATCCCAGATTTTAGAAAATTCAGCTTTTACACTGCTTACGTGGAAGGTTGGGGATTATACAGTGAATATATTCCGAAGGAAATAGGATTTTATAAAGATCCGTATTCAGATTTTGGCCGGCTTGCTATGGAACTTTGGAGATCCTGCAGACTGGTAGTAGATACCGGTATTCATGCCAAAAAATGGACCAGGCAGGAAGGTATAGATTATTACCGTGAAAATACACCAGCTGCTGAAAGCGCCTGCGTTAAAATGGTAGAAAGACATATCGTAATGCCAGGGCAGGCGACGGCTTATAAGATCGGGATGAATAAGATCCTGGAACTTAGAGAAAAGTCGAAAACTGAACTCGGAGAAGAGTTTGATATACGTGAGTTTCACGATGTTGTATTAATAGATGGTGCTTTACCGCTAACGATCCTGGAGACTAAAGTGAACAACTGGGTACAGAGCAAAAAATAAGTATGTTGAAAACAGTACAGGAAGAAGATCTAAAGATCATCGAGTTAGAAAATGGGCAGCAGAGCAAGCTAAAGATCCTGAACCTTGGAGCGACATTATATAGCTTTAGCATAAAAGATAAGAATGACAAGCCGGTAGAAGTTGTTGCAGGTCCTGCTAAGATTACAGATTATATTAGTGAAACTTACTGGGAGCATAATAAATGTTTTGGAGCCAGTATTGGTCGTTTTGCGGGAAGAATTGCTGAAGGGGAATTCAGCATTGGCGAGGAAGATTTTAAGCTGGAGGAGAATTTAGACAATACGCATTTACATGGAGGAGCAAATGGTTTTCAAACGAAAATCTGGGAAATCAAAAAGATCTCAGAAGCACCGAATCCTTCGGTAAAACTGACTTACGTAAGTAAGCATATGGAAGAAGGTTACCCTGGCGAAGTCACAGTTGAGGCGACTTACACTCTGACTGAGGATAACAAAGTGAAGCTTTCCTACCGCGCCACAACAGATAGAAATACGATCATTAACCTTACCAATCATACTTACTTTAATTTGAATGGAGGAGGAAGTATTAGTGATCATTTTATGCAGGTAAATGCTTCCAAGATCCTGGAACTGGATGAAAATAACCTACCGACTGGAAATTTGACAAAACTCAGGGATCATCCTAAGGACTATCGCGAGAATAAACTGCTTGGCAACAGGGAACTTGATGATGTGTATGTTTTGGATGTGATGGAAAATGAAGTGCAGGCACAGTTATTCGCTCCGCTCACCGGTATCAAACTCAAAGTGATGAGCAATCAGCCCGTTTTAGTCATCTATTCTCCGGAAAGTCTTCCGGCAGATATAGTGTATCTGAATAAGATGGATGAAAATTTTCCAGCGGTCGCGATTGAAGCACAAAATTATCCTGATGCTCCCAATTTCAGAAACTTCCCTAGCAGTCTTCTAAAACCAGGTGAAGTCTATGAAAACAACATCGTTTTTGCTTTTTCTGTGAAATAATAATTCTATATTTATCCGAAGATTTTAAGAAAAGATTATGATAGGAATTTTATCCTTCGTTGGATTTACAGCACTCGTAGCTATTATCGCATATTTCGCGACAAGATCAACAGATGAAACTACCAGCGATGGTTATTTTTTAGGAGGTAGAAGTCTAACGGCCGGTGTAATTGCCGGGTCAGTGTTACTTACTAATCTTTCTACCGAGCAGATCGTAGGATTGAATGGATCTGCTTACAGCGAAGGAATACTTGTAATGGCATGGGAAACTCTTGCAGCATTAGCCATTGTAATTACAGCACTGTTCCTACTTCCCCGCTATTTAAAAGGAGGTCTCACTACTGTACCGCAATTCTTAGAGAAAAGATTTGATAGAACGACGAAATCAATAGTATCCGGATTGTTCTTATCTGGATATATGGTCATATTGCTACCTATTGTACTGTATTCCGGTAGTATTGCCATAAGTACGATGTTCGAGATTCCCGAACTTCTTGGAGTAAGTGATACTGCTGCCTTATGGATTTGTGTATGGGGAATAGGTATAATTGGTTCTATTTACGCAATATTTGGTGGTTTGAAAGCAGTAGCTGTATCTGACACCATTAACGCGATCGGACTGTTAATTGGAGGTTTAATGATCCCTGTTTTTGGCCTTATGGCCATCGGCGATGGAGATATGCTAAGCGGTTTAACTACCCTGGTAGATTCGAATCCTGAGAAATTTGATTCAATTGGAGGTTCAGATGCTTCAGTTCCATTTTCTACAATATTTACAGGAATGATGCTGGTTCAACTTTTTTATTGGGGAACCAATCAGGCAATCATTCAGAGAGCACTGGCTGCAAAGAATTTGCGCGAAGGCCAGAAAGGTTTAATGCTGGCAGCTTTTATAAAAATCTTAGGTCCAATAATCGTTGTTCTTCCTGGAATCATTGCTTGGCATTTGTTCGAAGGTAATCTTGAGAATGCAGATCAGGCTTATCCAGCACTTGTGAACGAAGTTTTACCACCGGTACTTGTAGGATTCTTTGCAGCAGTTCTATTTGGAGCAATTTTAAGTTCTTTTAACTCTGCACTTAATTCCTCGGTTACTCTCTTCGGAATAGATATTTATAAGCATCATTTTAATCCAGATGCTTCGGAAAGAGAAGTTGTGAAAAAAGGTAAAACCTTTGGGATTTTTATTGCAATTGCATCTATGTTTATTGCGCCACTAATCGCTAACGCTCCTCAAGGTCTGTTTGGTTATCTTCAGGAAGTTAATGGTTGTTACAGTATTCCAATTCTTACGATTGTAGTTGTTGGATATCTTTCTAAAAGAATCCCAGCACTAGGTGCAAAAGTAGCACTGTTTAGCGGTGTTGGACTTTATCTGGTATACTTAGGATTGAAGTATTTTGTTGTTGGTGAAGATGCCTTACCACATTACCTACACGTAATGGCGATACTATTTGTGATGAATATTGCAATCATGTGGATCATAGGAAGGGTGAGACCTAGAAAAGATGAATTCGTGTTGGAACACACTAAGCAGGTAGATATTAGTCCGTGGAAGTATGTGTTACCAGTGGGAATAGTAATATGTGTTTTGGTAATTTTCGTTTACGTTTATTTTGCACAGTAGTGATAGAGCTTAGAGATATACAAGAATTGCTTTTAATGCATCATTCGTAACAACAAAACAAAGAACTATAAATAAATAACCCTCGAAAGATCGATCTTTCGAGGGTTTTTTATTTAAAAGCTGGTTTTGAATTAGCTCTTTTTATAATGTATATTCGGTTGTGCATTCAGCATCTTTACGGCCTGTTCTGCGGTGATGTCTCGCTGAGGTCCTGCAAACATTTCGTAACCAACCATAAACTTCTTAACCGTTGCAGATCGCAATAATGGCGGGTAGAAGCTCATATGAAAATGCCATTCAGGATGGTTCTTGCCATTGGTTGGGGCTTGGTGTATCCCGGATGAGTACGGAAATGACGTTTCAAACAGGTTATCATACTTTATGGTAAGCTTTTTTATAATATCTGCAAAAGCAATCTCTTCTTTTTCATCAAGTTCTGTTATTTGCTGAAGATGCCTTTTAGGAATGATCATCGCTTCGAAAGGCCATACCGCCCAGAATGGAATTAAGGATACAAAATGCTCATTCTCATCGAGAATGCGTTCTCCTAAAGTCAGCTCCTGACTTAAATAATCACCAAGAAGGCTGGAGTTGTTCTTTTGCCAGTATGCTTTAAATCTCTCAGATCTTTTCGAAATTTCGGTTGGGATGGACGATTGCGACCATATTTGCCCATGAGGATGCGGATTGCTACACCCCATGATAGCCCCCTTATTTTCAAAGATTTGGATGTAATTGATGTCTGGATTTTTCCCTAGCTCAGAGAATTCGGTTTTCCAGATCTGCACAACCTTCGTGATTTCTGAAACTTCCATCAATGGAAGAGTTAGCGAATGATCTGGAGAGAAACAAACAACTTTGCAAATTCCCCTTTCAGTTTCAGCCTTTAATAAACCATGCTCAAAATTTAATTCAGGAGTATCCGGAAGCAGAGAGCTGTAATCGTTTATGAAAGCATAAGGTTCAGAATATTCCGGATTAGTTTCTCCACTTGCCCTGGTATTTCCTGGACATAGATAGCAACCCGGATCGAACGAGGCTTTCTCGCTGATTTTATTCTCTTCGGTTTTACCCTGCCATGGTCTTTTTGTGCGATGCGGAGAAACCAGTATCCATTCACCGGTCAAAATATTATACCTGCGATGCGGTAATTTGTTCAATTCATTATTCATGGGATACCAGTTTTATTATTTCTGTTCCGGCTGATGGTGCTACTTCAATTGCTTCCGGATAGATCTTGAATCTTTCAAAATACGCTTCGGAAACTTCAGTAATATAGCCTTGAATATTTTCAGAATTGATGAGGTTAATGGTGCAGCCGCCAAAGCCACCACCCATCATCCTGCTTCCATAGATAAATTCTTTTGCTTCAGCATAATTAACCATAAAGTCCAGTTCCTGACAACTCACCTCATATTGATGCTGCAAGCCGCGATGAGAAGCATACATCAATTTCCCTAGAGATTGAAGATCATTATTGCGAAGCGCATCTGCAGCTGCCTGCACACGATCGTTTTCCTGTAGTACATATAAACAGCGTTGGTAAGTCTGCTCAGAAAGTTCTGATCGATAATTTTCTAGCAAGTTAAAGTCCACATCTCGTAAGCTTTTTATTTGCGGATTCTTCAATTGAATTGTCCTGATCGCTGCTTCACATTCCTCACGCCTGGAATTGTAATCACTGTCGGCCAGATTATGGGAAACCCTTGTATTTAAAAGGAGCAATTTGAAATTTCCAAGATCTGCAGGAATATATTCAGTAGCAAGACTTCGGCAATCCAGTTTGATAAAATGATCTTTTTTACTGAGAATGGAAGCAAATTGATCCATGATTCCGCAGTTGGAACCTACAAACCTATTTTCTGCACGTTGAGCCATCTTTGCGATTTCAATGTCGCTCAAATTCAGATCAAATAATTCATTAAGGCCTGTACAGAATCCACATTCCAGTGCTGCGGAAGAACTTATCCCGGCACCGGTAGGCAGATCGCTGGAAATTATACAATCAAAACCTTCCAGTATTTTATTCTCCTGCTGAAGTTCGTGAATGATCCCGAGTAAATAATCTCTCCAGTCGCTTTGCTTTTTTAATGGCTGGTCGAGATGAAATTCAAATCCATTATTAAAAGTATCACTGTATATTCTGCAGAAGTTTTCCGTATCATTTATTCTGAATTTGAATCTTATATGTTTATCGATCGCTGTGGGCATCACGAAGCCTTCATTATAATCTGTATGTTCTCCAATCAGGTTGATTCGTCCAGGAGAATTTACGAGTAATTCCGGTTGGAAATCATCAAAAACCGAAGGCTTCGTAGAAAAAGATCTGATATTTGTCAAGACTTGATTAATTTTGAGTAATTCAAATATAATAAACGTCAGACTTACATTTATTATTTCAGAATATAATTATGCATACTAAGAACTCACAACCCGATGTTTTTGAACCAACAGATTTGTACCAGGTCAGGGAGAAAATGTATGTCGCAACAGACTGTATCATTTTTGGTTTTCATGAGGGTAAGCTAAAATTACTTGTTTTCGAGCGCCAGGTCGAGCCCTTAAAAGGTTCCTGGTCGCTAGTTGGTAGCTTTGTACGGCTGGACGAAGATCTGGAAGTGGCAGGGCAGAGAGTTTTAGAAGAGGCTACCGGGTTGAAAGAGGTTTTTATGCAACAATTAAAGACCTATGGTAAACAGGACCGTGACCCGGGCTACCGTTGTATTTCTGTAGCTCAGTACGCTTTAATTAGAGTGGAGGATTACATAGACAAACTGGAAAAACATTATGGTGCCCACTGGTTTGAAATCGATGATCTTCCCGAATTAGTTCTGGATCATGATCAAATGGTACAGGATGCATTGGAACAACTAAGGCATAACGCGCGTCATAGACCCATTGGTTTTGAGCTGCTGCCAGAGAAGTTTACCATTCCACAGTTACAGAACCTTTATGAAGCGATCTACCAGAAGCCACTGGACGCGAGAAACTTTAGAAAAAAAGTACTATCTCTCAATGTTTTAGAAAAACTGGAGGAAAAAGATAAATCGGGTAGTAAACGCGGTGCTTTTTTGCATAAATTCAATAAAGAGAATTACTTACAACTATTAAAAGCAGGATATAATTTCGAGATTTTCTAAATCTGAAAATAGTTTCTTTAAATAATAATTGTATGAATTACATTTATTATTAATTTAGGACAAACATTTCAGGATGGCTAAAGATCAATTTCGTAGAACACTATTAAAGAACCTGGGAATTGGAGCTGGGCTACTTGCTATTCCATCATTTTCGAATGCATCCGGTTTCGATGTTGCAAAAATTAATTTAAAGGAATCTACTTCAAAGATCAATCATTCTGTTTGTCGCTGGTGTTATGCAGATATCCCACTTAAGGAGTTTGCCAAGGCTTGCAAAAAATTAGGAATTAGCGGCATTGATCTTTTAAAACCTTCAGAATGGCAAATTGTGCAGGAAGAAGGTCTAGCATGTTCTATGGCTACCGACGATTTTATCAGTTTAACCGATGGATTCAATGACCCTGAAAATCATCAGACATTGCAAACTTCTTATAGAGAACTCATCGACAAAGCTGCTGATAATAATATACAGAATGTCATCTGTTTTTCTGGGAGTCGGCGTGGGATGAATAATGAAACCGGCTGGAACAACTGTGTAGAAGGATTAAAGCCCTTATTGGACTATGCTGAATCACGCAATGTTACGCTTGTCATGGAATTGCTGAATAGCAAAGTGGACCATCCAGATTATATGGCAGATCATACGGCTTGGGGAGCCGAACTTGCCAGAAGACTGGACAGACCCAACTTTAAATTACTCTACGATATTTACCATATGCAGATCATGGAAGGTGACGTTATTCGAAACATTAGAAAATTTCATTCGTACATCAATCACTATCATACCGCGGGAAATCCTGGAAGGAACGAGATCAATAATTCTCAGGAATTAAACTATCCTGCAATCATTCAGGCGATTTATGATGCCGGTTTTGACGGTTATATCGCTCAGGAATTTATTCCTACCTATGAGAATAAGCTAAAAGCACTCGAAGAAGCCATCGGGATCTGTACTATCTAAACATAAATTTTAATGACTCGAATTTTCAAATCGATCACTGTTCTTATTGTACTTCTTTTAAATATAAATAAAGCTTATTCTCAGGTTACTACAGTTGTAGATGAGAATGGGATAATTCGCTGGGAGCCTTCGGGAGAGGAAGTAAAAGGTTTTGGAGTCAATTATTCGGCACCATTCGCACATGCTTACCGTTCTGCTGAAAAACTTGGGCTTGATATCAAAGCTGAAATTGATAAAGATCTCTATCATTTTTCCCGGCTCAATTTCGATTTGTATCGTCTTCACGTCTGGGATACCGAAATTAGCGATGCAGAAGGGAATTTACTTGAAAATAAACACTTGGATGCGTTCGATTATTTGCTGAGTGAACTTAAGAAACGTAAGATCAATTTTGTGATCACTCCAATCGCATATTGGGGAAATGGCTGGCCGGAACCAGATGAGGAGACTCCAGGATTTTCCAATAAGTATGGCAAGGAAGGAAGTTTGACCAATCCAAAAGCGATCGCTGCCCAGCAAAACTATCTTACACAATTTATGAATCACGTGAATCCATATACAGGAATTGCGTATAAAAATGATCCGAATCTTATCGCTGTAGAAATTAGCAATGAACCACATCATCGCGGCACTCCTAAGGAGGTTAAAGAATTCATTAATAAACTCGCGAAGGCTATTCGGGATTCCGGTTCTAAGAAACCTGTCTTTTATAATGTCACCCATAGCGTCCACCTTGCAGACACTTATTTTGAATCTGATATTCAGGGTGGTACTTTTCAATGGTATCCAACCGGACTTGGTTTTAAGAAGGAAATCCCGGGGAATTTACTTCCCAATGTGAACGATTATAATATTCCGTTCAACAATGCTATCGAAAATAATAACGCCGCTAAACTGGTGTATGAGTTCGATGCTGCCGATGTTAATAAATCATATATCTATCCCGCAATGGCACGCAGTTTTCGAGAAGCGGGAATTCAGATTGGGACGCATTTTGCCTATGATCCATCTTTTCTGGCCTATGCGAATACGGAATATAATACTCATTACATGAATCTCAATTATACTCCGCATAAGGCTTTAGGTCATATGATCGCCGGGGAGATATTCCATCATACCAAATTAGGCGAAGAGCAGGGAACCTATCCCGACAACTTGAAATTTGGAGATTTTCTTATTCAGTATGAGGATGATCTAGCTGTCTATAATTCTGCGGAAAAGTTTATTTACACGAATTCTAATTCTGAAAAGCCTGAAGCTATTTCAGAATTGAGAGAAATCGCAGGTCACGGTAGTTCTGAAGTGATCGAATTTGAAGGAAAAGGAGCTTATTTTCTGGATAAATTAGACGAAGGAGTCTGGCGTCTGGAAGTAATGCCCGATCCTTTTCTTATTCAGGATCCCTTCGGAAATAATAGTCTCGATAAAACGCTTGCCGTGATCAAGTATAATTTAAACGAGATGAAAATAGATCTTCCCGGGCTTGCTGGAAATTTTGAGTTCAAACAGATAAATATTCCAGAATCTAAAGATCAGAAGGCTAAAGGTGGCGCAATTTCAGTTTCACCCGGCACTTATATTCTTACTGCGGCAGGCAGGGATTTTGAAATTGAAAATTATAAAGGAGACTTTCGCTTGAAACTCGACAACTTTGTGGCGGTGGAAGAGTCGGTTGACCGTACCTATGTCCTGCATGAAGCCACTAATGCTGCGGAAGCGAATCAGAGCCTTTCTATCGATGCAGAGATCGTTTCAAATGAGGAGGTCACGAAAGCTGAGATATGGTTTCAGAACGGGAATATCTACGAAGCAGTACAAATGAACGCAGAAAATCAATACGATTATTCCGCAGAAGTACCGCAAAATCTGCTTATACCAGGAATATTTACTTACCGTATCATCCTGGAAACTGCTGAAGAAAAGCTGACATTTCCTGGTAAGGTTTCGGGTAGTCCGGAGAATTGGGATTTCTATTCTGAAGATGTTTATGCTACTCGTATTTATGATAAAAGTTCTTTTATCTCGCTTTTCGACGCTTCTATGGATGCAGATATGGTGGTTCATTCTTGGAGACCTGGCAATAAAATTGTTCCCCTAAATTCTATTGAAGACGAATTTCAGGTAAGACTGGATGAATTATTTTCAGAAGATATAGAGAATAAAAACGCAACTCCAATTTACAATTACTCTTTTCGATTTAATTTTAAGAAGAAAATAGGAGCAAGGCTTCCTGGAGATCAGAAGGAACTTATCATCAAGGCACGTAATCTTAAATCGGGTACCGAGAAACTTCAGGTTGCTTTATTAATGGAAAACGGTTCGGCTTTCGGAAAAGTAATCGAATTGGGTCAGGATCTAAAAGAGATAAGGATCAAACTTGATGAACTTGAGCCAGTAAGAACGGTCACTTTACCACGTCCTTATCCTGGTTTTCTACCCTATTATTTTGAGCATCAGAATCCGCAAGATTTTGATTTGCAAATGATAGAAGCAATTCAATTTTCTATCGGTCCCGGGATCGAGCGTGAAAATCTTCAGAAGTCACATGAAATTGGTATTGTAAATGTTAAACTTCAGTAGTAGGAATATTTAAACAAAAAAAGGTCTCGTTCTCACGAGACCTTTTTTTCAGTTTAACACTTACAACAATTAAATTATCCACATTTAGAAGAGCCACAATCTTTACAGGTGAGGCAACCTTCCTGGTAAATAAGGTTTGAAGAATTACAGTTATTACATTTCTCCTTCTTGGCAACTGTTCCATCAGCAATAAAGCGCTTAAGAGCTCTTACTACTCCGTTTTTCCAGGTGTTAATGGATTCGTTATCCAGTTGAAGACTGTTGATTAAATCTACCACTTTATCGATAGACATTCCGTGACGTAACGTGCTGGAGATCAATTTCGCGTAATTCCAGAATTCTGGATTGAATTTATGTGAAAGTCCTTCGATCGTAGTTTTGTAACCACGCTTGTTCTCATATTGGAAATCGTAACGAGAAGATCCATCTTCATTTCTAGCTTTGATGATATAACCTTCAGTCACCCAGCGAGGGATAAGAATACCTTCTTCATCATCTGCAAACCCGGTAAATATCTCATAAGGTCTGTCATCTACAAGTCCGATAAATGCGATCCATTTATCCTTGTTGTTCTGGAATCGAACCACATCTGCAGTAAGCACATCTGGTCTTTTTAGAGGGAAAGATCCGGAAGTCTGTTCTTCGTCTTCCTCTTTTTTCTCATCATTAGAGATTAAAACACCAGATCTTGAACCATCACGATATACAGTAACACCTTTACAACCAGCTTCCCATGCTTCCAGATACAGTTTTCCAACCAGTTCCTCGGTCGCGTCGTTTGGAAGGTTAATGGTCACACTAATAGAGTGATCGATCCATTTTTGTACAGCTCCCTGCATTCTCACTTTGCTAAGCCAGTCTACATCATTAGACGTTGCCTGGTAGTAAGGTGAAAGTTTAACCAGTTTGTCAAGTTCTTCGTTCGAGTAATTCTTATCGGTATCATAACCTTTGGCGCTCATCCACTGCTTAAAACGATGGTGGAAAACCACATATTCTTCCCATGAATCTCCAACTTCATCAACAAAATCTACGCGAGCTTCCTTGTCATTTGGATTTACTTTTCTTCTTCTTTTGTAAACCGGTAGGAAAACAGGTTCAATTCCAGAAGTGGTTTGCGTCATAAGACTGGTCGTTCCGGTTGGAGCGATCGTTAATAGCGCGATATTTCTACGACCGTGCTCAAGCATGTCGTAATACAACTTTTCATCAGCTTCTTTTAATCGAAGAATGAATGGGTTGTTTTTCTCTCTTTCTGAATCAAAAATCCCAAAAGCACCTCTTTCTTTCGCAGTTTCAACGGAAGCTCTATAAGCTTCAACAGCAATATTCTTATGAATGTCTACAGAGAAATCGATTCCTTCCTTGCTACCATATTTAATACCTAAACCGGCAAGCATATCACCTTCCGCAGTAATGCCTATTCCAGTTCTTCTACCTTCGTGTGCTTTTTTACGGATATTAAGCCATAGATTTTTTTCTACTGCTTTCACTTCTGCATTTTCTGGATCTGCATCGATCTTACCAATGATATTGTCGATCTTTTCCAGTTCAAGATCAATGATATCATCCATAATTCTTTGTGCAGCAGAAATATGTTTTTTGAATAGCTCGTAGTTGAAATGCGCTTTGTCTGTAAATGGCTCTTCTACATAAGAGAATAGGTTGATCGCAAGCAAACGGCAGGAATCATAAGGACAAAGTGGGATCTCTCCACAAGGATTGGTAGAAACCGTTTTATAACCAAGATCTGCATAGCAATCTGGTACAGACTCGTTGATTACTGTATCCCAGAATAGAATTCCAGGTTCAGCCGATTTCCATGCATTATGTACGATCTTTTTCCAGAGTTTATCTGCCTCGATCTCTTTTGAAACCTTTGGCTCTGCGGAAAAGATTGGATATTTCTGAGTATAATTAGTAATGTTCTTAACCGCCTTCATGAACTGATCATCAATCCTTACCGAAACATTGGCACCTGTAACTTTGCCCTGTTCCATTTTGGCATCGATAAAATCTTCAGAATCTGGATGATTTACTGAAACCGAAAGCATCAAAGCTCCACGACGTCCATCCTGTGCAACTTCTCTTGTAGAATTGGAGTAACGCTCCATAAAAGGAACGATCCCGGTAGAGGTAAGCGCTGAGTTCTTTACAGCCGATCCTTTAGGACGTATATGAGAAAGGTCATGACCTACACCACCACGTCTTTTCATTAACTGCACCTGCTCCTGGTCAATCTTCATGATCCCACCATAAGAATCTGAATTCCCATCATTTCCTATCACGAAACAGTTAGATAATGAACCAACCTGGTAAGGATTCCCAATTCCAGCCATAGGACTTCCCTGTGGAACGATATATTTAAAATCCTTGATAAGATCGAAAACTTCGTCCTCGGTCATAGGATTTGGATACTTTTTTTCAACTCTTGCGATTTCGCTGGCGATACGTCTGTGCATATCGTTTGGAGTGAGTTCATAAATATTCCCGTCAGAATCTTTAAGGGCGTATTTATTTACCCAAACTCTGGCGGCAAGATCATCGCCTTTGAAGTATTTTAGTGAAGCTTCGAAGGCCTGTTCCTGAGTATAAGTCTTTGGAACAACTGGATTTTCCTGTACAGGCATAAAAATGAGATTTTTAGGTTAGAAATGCTCTAATCGGCTGGTATAAAACTAGGCATTATTTCCGGACAATTAACAAAGCGTTTGGAAAAAGTTTTCAAACAAAAACAATTAAATAGCTGACTATCAGCTAACTAAATATTTACTAACAATAAAAAGTTGACAAATAATGAAAACATTTACTTTACGGTTTGGAAGTTCTATACTATTGAGATTCAGTAGTAGAAATAGGGGATGAGGCTTAAAATTAGGCTGAATTAAATGCTTTTCGTAGCGTATTCCAGATAAAAAATGAAAAAAAGAGGCCTCACAAATTTGTGAGGCCTTCTTTGAATTAACACCTATGAAAATTCAAAATAAAAATCTTTATTCTGTAATAGACCAAATCGAATATCCATTTGCAGGAGCCTCGATGGTCACCGCTCCATTTTCATCGGAGGTAGGGAAATATGTTGAATTCGAACTATAATCCTGTAGCGTAACATTACTCCAGTTCGAACTTACTGTTCTTCTTTTTGTACCATTATTGATGCTAATATAAAGAATTAATCCAGGATTAGTACCTGATCCATTTCTTTTCATCACATATTCATCCTGGTCTGCATAAAGTAACTCCGTGTCACCAGTAGCAAGACTGTTATGAATCAAAATTAGCGTCTTTAATTCATCTTTAAATTCTTCATTCTCATAATCTGAATAGAAGATCGTAGGATAGCCTGGGTGAGTTAAGATATATGCATAAGCCTTCATTTTATTGGAGCTCATGATATAATTATCCTCGTTAGAATCTTTTTCAGTATCATGATTCGCTGTGAAGGTTACTGCATCTTCAGGATTTGTTTTCCAAAGCATATCACTTTCTAGAATGCTAAGGTTTTCAAATCTGTCCAGACTTTCTTCGAGTTTATAAAAAGTAGAGAAATCAAATGCAGGTGATCCTGAAGCTTCGATCCAGTCACGAAGTACGTCTGGATTTCCGTCGAAATTTTCTCCTACAGAGAATCCTCCAACAGCCTCATTCCATTCTTTTACTACCCATGGTTCGAAACCTTTTACATAATCAAAACGCCAGCCATCAAATCCCATTACGTTCTTGTAATATTTAGCTACTGAATTCTCATCCTTCCATAACCAGTCCTGAACTCTTTCTCTATGGTGGTCAAGGTTGGTCTCTTCATAAAAAAGACTTCCCGGATCATACTGGCTTACACTATTTGGATAAAAATCCTCGTAAGTTCTATTGAACATCCCTGAAGCATTTCCATTCGCTTCATCAAATAAAGTATAAGTATCGTAATCCCGGTAAGGATTGTATTGCAAACCTCCACCAGAATTATGATTCAGTACAATATCTGCGATCACTTCTATATCATTGCTATGAGCTGTAGCGATTAGATTTTCAAGTTCGGTTCTTGAACCAAATCTTGTTTCCACGGTTCCATGCTGATCATAATCACCAAAATCAAAATAATCTGATACATCGTAACCCATAGAATAACCACCAGACTGTCCTTTAGCGGGAGATGGTATCCAGATTCTATCTACACCAGCTGCAGACCATTCCGGTACTTTTTCGGAAAGATTGTCCCACCAGGCAAATCTTGGTTCAACATCCCAGTAGAATGCCTGCATCATAACCCGGTTGCCATTGTCCAAAGATGCCAGGTCCAAAGCCTGAGGTTCAGATGTAGCAGGGGTTTCCGGAGTACCAGTGATATCATCTGTCTCATCCACGATGTCATCTGAATCATCACCGGAGCACGACCCCATAAAGAGTGCACCACCAAGCAGCAGACTGCATAAAAATTTATTAGTATTCATAATTAGTTCAGTTTAAAGAAAAAAAAGGGGCTAATTAAATTAGCCCCGATATAAAATAGTATGATTATTCTCCTGCAGGAATAAGAATATATCTTGCAGTTAGGTCATTAAACCAGATATCATAAACTCCTGCAGTAACAGGGATATTTGGATCATTTGCATTAGCACCCTGACCGCTGATTGGTGTACTTGCACCCCAGCTTACATCCCATGCGTTGTTTGCTCTGAACTTAAGTTCACCGTCAAACAATTCCACATCGTTCATGTACCAGATGTGAGAATCGAAATCTGACTGGGTCATATCCATATCATCATTCCAACCTTCATCTGTACCTGTAGTAGCAGTACCAATAATTCCTACCATATCGTACATCGTTGCTGCGGAAACATCCATAGCTTCGAAAGTATAGGTCATATCTTCAGTGTTCAATGAAAGTGTGTAGTATGCGTCATCTTCTACTGAAATTGCTGCTGGATCATCACTATCACCTGCATTTACTCCTAAAGTTCCATCTGTACCACCCCATTGCGGTTGCCATGCTCCTAGAGTTTCAAGTAATTTGAAACCTTCTACACCATCACCACCAGCAAATCTACCTGAGAAGTTGAACATGTTATCATTTTCAGGATTTCTGAAAAGTGGCATGTTGTTGTTGTCATTAGACCAACCAGCGGCAGTCGCGTCACCTACTAAGAATAGATTCATCTTTGAAGGATTCTCTTCCTCTTCAATAATAGCTTCAGGAAGTACAACTCTTAAAGACATCACTTCGGAAGTAGCGTTCAGGCCGTTACTTCCGTCAGTTCCTGCATAAGCACGAACTCTGAAGTAGATATCTCCTGCATTTGGCATTTCGGTTTCAGGGTCGTTATCCAAACCTGCTTCCGTAGCCAAAGACATTAACTGGCTAACTGTAACTCCAAGATTGTTTTCTCCTGTAGTTCCAATAATATTGAAAGAAGAGAAATCCGCATCAGATGAACCCTGGAGTTCATAAGTAACAGTGGTTGGAGCATCAAAATCAACTTCACTCCATACAAATCGCTCAGCGATATTATTTGCAGTTTCTGAAGTTAGAGTGTAGGACTCTGCAGTTGCACTCATAAACATGATCCCATCGGCATCAGGTTGAGCTGTAAAAACCACATCATCATCATGTTCACAGGATGTAAATCCTACGAATGCGATCATTATTAATAAGAAAATTGAAAACTTTTTCATTGTTGTAATAGTATTTTGTTAGTATCCTGGATTTTGTGTCAAATTCGTGTTCACTCCTAGATCTGAAGCTGGTATTGGCATCAGGTCTCTGAAAGATTGTGTAGTAGTTCCCTGTGGAACGCCACCTTTAAATGGCCATACGCCACCATCAGAAAATTGTCCAAATCTTATAAGATCTGTTCTTCTGTGAGCTTCCCAGTAAAGTTCTCTAGCTCTTTCTTCCAATAGAAAGTTTAGTGTTAGATCTGAAGATGAGATATTGTTGCTATCATCGTTAAAAGCTCTTTCTCTCAACTCATTGATGTAATCTACAGCAGTAGATTCACTTCCACCACCACCTCTAACTACGGCTTCAGCATACATAAGGTAAGCATCAGCAAGACGGAACATTGGGAAATCTGTATCTGGAAAATCTCCTGTTGGATCTGATCCTGCGTTTCCATTTACATCTACGTTCTTGTATTTTGCGACAGCATAACCATCAGTGAAATTTGAGATATTATTGATCTCTTTAGACTGACCGTCTGTATAGAAAATAGCTCTTTCATCAGCTACTGTTTCAATATCATCGTCCTCATTTTCAAGGAAATCATTGATAAGAGCAGAAGTGGTTCTTAGACCGGCCCATCCACCATTAATTCCGAAGTTATCTGGATCCATAGATCCTCCCACTGCGGCATGAATGATAAAGGTCATTCCACCATATGCCTGAGTATTGATCCCATCAAAAGTAATCGGGAAAATGATCTCGCTCTGGGCTCCGTTCATGTTATTATCTGCAAGGAACAATTTCTGGTAGTCATCAACTAAAGAAAATCCTGAGTTGATCACCTTTTCAGTATAAGTGATCACATCTGAAGATCTATCAGATCCAGTATACTTCTCTGAATTCTGGTAAAGTTTTGCAAGTAACATCCAGGCTGCTGCTTGATCTGCACGTCCATATTCATTAGCACCGGCAGCGGTTAATTCACTCTCGATTGCTAGAAGTTCACTTTCAATATAAGTGAAAAGCTCTGCTGAATTGGTTTGCTCCGGAAGGAATGCTCCAACAGGATCCTGCTCTGTAACGAAAGGAGGATTACCGTAAAGGTCAAGTGCATGCCAGTAGCTTAATGCTCTCAGGAATCTTGCTTCTGCACGATATACCTGGATATCTGCCTGTGTTGCAGCGTCCACACCACGACCTTCGATTACTGAAGTTTCAGTTTGTCTAAGGAATTCGTTAGACTGTGCGATCTGGTACATAATTCTGGAATACATCGTACGAATAAATTCGTTTCCTGATGTCCAGTTCTGGTTATGTAGATCTTTGATCGTTCCATCATTCCATCCAATTACCGCTTCATCTGTAGTAAGCTCCTGCACCATCCAGTACAATCGCATGTACTGTGAGAATCCTTCATCCAACCCAGAAAGATCGGCATCACCGGCAGGACCATCCTGACCACTAATTGCAAAACCTGCATATAGCTTAGCCAAAAACTGTTTGTAAGCTGCGGGATCTTCAAAAGCTGAAGCCGCAGTTTCCCGGTTATCTTCAGGAGTAAGTTCCAGATCACTTTCGCATGACCATAGAACCGCCATTCCGAAGAGAATAAGGAAAGTAGATTTTAATTTATTAAACATAGTTCTAGTAATTTTTCTATTATTCATTAAAAAGCAAAATTCAGTCCAAGTACGAATCTTCTTGATCTTGGGTAGAAGTTATTATCAATTCCACCAAAAACTTCAGGATCAAGCCCGTCGTAATCTGTGATCGTAAGTACATTTGTCGCCGTTAAAGAAGCTCTGAAATCAACTTTTTCTCCCGGGATTGTGTATCCAATGCTTACGTTATCAAGTTTTACGAAATCTGCTGCCTGCAGGTAGTAATCTGAGAAGAACTGACTGTTTACAAAACCTGATTCCAATACATTCGAATTGAAGTTCGAGTAGTAATTTTCAGGAGTGTTTGTTCCAGCTTCTACGAAACCATTTGCAGATTGCGTGTTGTTATAAATATAGTTTCCAAAACTTCCTCTAAAAGTAAAGCTGAAGTCAAAGTCTTTATAATTCATGGTGTTAGTTAGACCCATATAATAATCTGGAGTCGCCTTTTTGTACGGCTGCTTATCTGCTTCTGTGATCTGGTTGTCACCATTCACATCTACATAAGCACCTTCAATAGGCTGACCGGCATCATTATAAACCTGTCTGAAAACAAAGAAAGTAGATGGGTCATAACCTTCTTTCCAAAGTTGGATATTGTTCCCAGTACCACCACTAATTCCTCCCTGTGGGATAAAGAAGTTAGCATCATCACCTAAAGAAAGTTCTGTGATCTCTAATTCCTGGAAGGAAATGTTATAACCTAAAGTCCAGTTAAAATCTTCAGACCTGGCAATATCACCACTTATTCCAATCTCGATACCTTTACTCACAGTCGTACCAACATTCGTTAATAATTGATCTGAAAGGTTAGCACCTGCTGGTACCGGTACGGTTGCAATAAGATCTTCAGTCTCCCTGTAATATGCGTCTACAGAACCACTCAACCTATTATCAAATAAACCAAAGTCAATACCTGCGTTATAGTTGATAAGGCTTTCCCACTTAAGGTCCTCATCATACTCTTCAGGTCTTATGGTACTTACGAATTCATTTCCAAACTGGTAACTGGCACCACCCTGACTAGGTGTGTATAGACCTAAATATCCATAATTTCTATCGATCTCATAGTTTCCAGTTTCACCGTAACCACCACGAAGTTTTAATTCATTAAGCACTCTTGAACCTTCAAGAAATTCTTCATTGTGAATTTTCCAACCAATAGAGGCTGCAGGGAAATATCCCCAACGATTGTCTGGAGAAACTCTTGAAGAACCATCGGCACGAATACTACCAGAGATCAGGTATCTGTTATTAATGTCAAAACTAGCTCTCGCGAAGTAAGACTCTAAAGAGTTCCTGTTAATATCTCTTGGAAGTGCTCTAATTTGATCCTGCTCAGTTCCAAAAACATTACTTGTAGAATAAAACTCCTGGTAAGAATGACCTGCTGTTACATCCACATCTGTTTCAAAGAAACCAAGTTCAGTCTTATAGTTCAAATAAGTATCAAGAAGAAGGTTACGGTTTATATTACTATAATCTTCGAATTGATCGATGTTAGAAGTGTTCGACGCTGCAAATACCGGAGTGAATTTATCACCATCAGCTTCAGCGTAATCAAAACCAGCACTTACAACTGCTTTAAGACCCGTTAAGAAAGGAACTTTATATTCAGCATTAAGGTTCGTAATAGAACGTCTGGTTTGGTTTCTGTCTGTATTTTGCTCCAGAAGAGCGATCGGGTTTCTGGTCGCAAGATTTTGTTGCGTGATCTCACCTCCTGAAAGTCTGTTGAATTCAAAGAATCCGCCAAATGGAAGGGTGTCATCATAAATAGGTTGTGTAGGATCGAATGCTACTGCAGATCCAATGGCACCACCATTTGAGAACTTGTTCTTATCCAGAGAGTTCTTGGAAGTAAGAGTCAGTTTTAATGAATTGTCAAAAAGGTCCTGGTTCAAAGAGATATTAAAAGCATTACGCTCGTAATAATCTTTTCTGATAACTCCGGTTTCAGCAGTATGGTTAAAGTTCAAACGATAGTAGAAATTCCCGATACCCTGTGTAGCTGTAAAGTTATGAATAGCTCCAACTGAAGTTTCGTAGATCTCATCCTGCCAGTCTGTATTTGCATTTCCTAATAATGAAGGATCTGTACCCGGAGTATTATTGATCAGGTTTCTAAATTCATCTGCATTTAAAACGTCTACTTTATCTATGACATTTCCAATGGAAGTTTTTAGATCATACGTAAACTGAAATGGAGAATCCTTTTTACCTTTTTTCGTGGTAATAAGAATTACCCCGTTCGAAGCTCTGGAACCATAAATAGAAGTTGCCGCAGCATCTTTTAATATAGTGAAATCTTCGATCTCATTTGGGTTAATAGAGTTAAGCGCGTTTCTTGAACCGGCAACTCCACGTTGATCTAATGGTACACCATCTACTACGATCAAAGGATCGTTAGAAGCCGATAGTGAAGAACCACCACGTATTCTAATTGTTCCTCCCTGTCCTGGAGCTCCACCACCCGGGGTGATCTGTACTCCGGCAGATTTACCGGCGATCAGCTGTTCCGGGGCAACAACGGCACCCTGGTTAAAAGTTTCCGAAGAAATCTTCTCAACGGCTCCGGTCGCATCCTGCTCAGAGGTTGCTCCATAACCAATAAGAACGACTTCGTCCAGCGTAGCAGAGTCCTCATCAAGAGTGATGTCTATAGTAGACTGACCCTCGAAAGGAATTTGTTGTGTTACGAATCCTAAAAAGGAGAAAACAAGTATATCTTCATTAGATACATTAGATATGGTATAATTACCATCAAAATCGGTCGTTGTACCATTGCTGGTACCCTGAACGATTACGTTCACACCTGGAACCGGAAGGCCTGTGGCAGTCTCTGTCACATTTCCGCTAACGGTGTTTTGTGCAAAAAAGCTCATTGGTAGCATGAACAGCAAAAACAATGTGCTTTTAATTAAAGTCCTCATAAATTTTTTATTGATTTTTGATAAAAATTAACCTTATACTTTTACTTCCTGAGGTTAAATGTATGTAAATTCAAACCCAATATTTGGCGAAACCTTACTATAACTGGAACGAAAACGTTTTCGTGTTGAAAACTTTTTCTTCTTAAGAGATTCACAATCAAATAATGCTAATTTTGCGAGATCTAAAATATATCTTGCCTAAATCACGAATATCCGAAAAGAATGAAGCCGAAATTAACCCTGAAGAAAATTGCGAAAGAGCTTGATGTATCTATCTCCACCGTTTCAAAAGCACTTCGAGACAGCTCAGAGATTGGTGAAGAAACACGTGCCAAGATCAAGGCTTTTGCTAAACACTACAATTATAAGCCTAATAACATTGCTTTAAGTCTCAAGAATCGGAAAACCAAGACAATAGGGATTATTATTCCCGAAATTGTACATCATTTCTTTACGACAGTTATTAGTGGAGTGGAAAAAGTAGCCAACGAAATGGGATATAACGTTTTGGTATGCCTTTCAGATAATTCATTCGATAAAGAGGTTCTGAATATGGAAATGCTGGCGAATGGTAGTACTGATGGATTTATTCTATCACTTGCCAAAGAAACCATGCAAAAAGGAGATTATCATCACCTTGCGGAAGTAATCAACCAGGGAATGCCCTGTGTGCTATTTGACCGTGTTGCTGAGGATATTTCCTGTGATAAAGTGATCATTGATGATGTTACCGGAGGAAAAAAAGCTGTTCAACACCTTATAGATATAGGCTGCAGGAAGATCGCTCTTATTTCTACCGTGGATTATGTAAGTGTGGGTAAACTACGTACGCATGGTTATAAGCAGGCTTTAGCTGAAAATGGTATAAGTATAAATGAAGATCTTATTCTGAAGATCGAGGAAATGGAGGACAGTGAAAAGGAAATTGAAGCCTTTCTGAAGGAACGCGATGTGGATGGAGTTTTCGCTGTAAATGAACATTTTGCCATTTCTGCTGTTAAATCCATTCAGGATCAGGGGAAAAAGGTGCCAGATGATGTATCTGTAATTGGTTTTACAGATGGCGAATTATCAAAAAGATTTATTCCGAGTTTGACGACGGTAAGTCAGCATGGGATGAGAATGGGCGAGGAGTCTGCCCGTCTTTTGATAGAGAAACTTGAGCGCACACCTAGCGAAGATGACTATTACAAGACTATTATTGTAGAGACCGGTCTGGTGGTAAGAGATTCAACAAAATCGAGGAAATAGCTATTGCGTTTTAAAAAAACTATATATTTGCCGTAGTTGAAATTTTATCAGAACTTATATTTTTACTTCCTATCTTTTATAAGTTTTGATAAGTCTTAGTGCTTATCGTAGAACAATCAAAATCACGATATGCAAAAACCCCGTTTAAAGTTTTGGGATATCTGGAACATGAGTTTCGGATTTCTGGGTATACAATTTGGTTTCGCGCTTCAAGGCTCGACCATGTCCCGTATATTCGAAACATTAGGTGCTGAAAAGGACAACATTCCATTATTATGGATCGCTGCTCCACTGGCAGGCCTTATCGTGCAACCAATTATTGGTTATTTAAGCGATAATACCTGGCATAAGAGTTTAGGTAGAAGAAGACCATTTTTCCTCCTTGGAGCCATACTTAGCTCCATTGCTCTCTTGCTAATGCCATACTCTTCTGCAGTATGGATGGCAGCAGGGTTGTTACTTGTGCTAGATGCCTCCATTAATATATCCATGGAACCATTCCGTGCCCTGGTAGCAGATAAGTTACCAGATTCACAAAGAAGTTATGGATTCGTAATTCAGACATTAATCATAGGAATTGGAACCTGGGTGGCCAGTAACCTCCCAAAATTTATGAATAACGTGCTTAATATTAGTAATGAAGCCGCTCCGGGAGTAGTTCCAGAGTCGGTTCGAGTTGCTTTTATCGTAGGAGCTGTTGTATTCATTGGGTCTATTCTGGTGACCATTTTCACTACCAAAGAATACACGCCAGAAGAAATGCAAAAATTCGAGGATGGTGATGAACCTGAGAAAGATCAGGGTATGATCAAAACCATTCTGGGAACCTATGCTTTAATGCCTAAGATCATGAAAAAACTGGGCGTAGTTCAGTTTTTCTCCTGGTTTGCATTTTTTGCCATGTGGACTTTAGCAAACCCAGCACTTACCAGTCATATTTATAATGCACCGAAACCTCAGATAGAAGAATTCGCCCAGCTGGATAGTGAAGGAGAACTTCAGTATGACGCAGACAGGGTGATTTTATTTCAGGATGACCAGGCGAGACTGGAATATTCAGCACAGGATAAGAGCTACAATGAAGCCAGTGATGATGTAGGATCCAAAATGGGAATCTACGGACTATCATCCATGGCCTTTGCGTTGCTATTAACCTTCTATACTTCAAGATTTGCGATCAATCGTAAACTCGTACATATGGGGAGTTTGATTCTTGGAGGCGCCGGATTTTTACTGATGTACTTTATTCCCGGCGACCCAGAAATGTTATATGTATGTTTTGTACTCATTGGTTTTGCCTGGGGAAGTATACTTTCCATGCCTTATGCAATGCTGTCAAGTTCGGTAGCATCATCAAAAATGGGCTTAATGATGGGTGTTTTTAATATGTTCATCGTGATTCCACAAATTATCGCAGCACTTGGAGGTGTTGTTTTTCTACAAAAACTTATTGGAGAAGAATCGATCCATGCAATGACCGTGGCAGGTGTATTCCTCTTATTCGCGGCATTTTCAAACTTATTAATTACAGATAGAAAAGCTATTAAATATGACCCAGCATAAAAAGGATACCAAAGCTGCCGTGATTTTTGATCTCGACGGAGTGATCGTCGATACGGCAAAATTTCATTTTCAAGCCTGGAAAAAACTGGCTAATGATCTTGGTTTTGATTTTACTCAAGAGCAAAACGAGCAATTAAAAGGAGTGAGCAGGGTAGAATCATTGAAAAAGATCCTTCAATGGGGAAATATGGAACTTTCTGAAGAAGAATTTAATAGACAGATGGCATTGAAAAATGAAAATTATCTGGGCTATGTTGAAAAAATGGATGAATCTGAAATCCTTCCGGGAGTTAGAAAAATCCTTGACTATTTAAAGCAGAATAATATTCCATTCGCTTTAGGTTCTGCCAGCAAGAATGCGCGCCGAATTTTAAAGCAGATCAATTTATATGAAGAATTTGATGCGATCGTAGATGGAACAGATGTTTCAAAAGCGAAGCCAGATCCGGAAGTTTTCCTGATCGCCGCCGTAAAACTTGGTGCGCAAGCGCATGATTGTGTGGTATTTGAAGATGCTCTGGCCGGAGTTCAGGCTGCCAATGCAGGAAATATGACTAGTATCGGTATTGGGTCTGCCAGTGTTCTAGGTGAAGCAGACCATGTCTTTAATGACTTTACCGAGATCGAGATAGAATTTATAGAAAAATTATTGAGAAACGAGAAGTAATGAATCAGGATTATATAAAACCGGACGAGTGGTCCATCATTGAAGAAGAATTTGACGCAGGTAGAGTGAAATCCTCAGAAAGCCTTTTCAGTATTGGAAATGGAGCCATGGGGCAGCGTGCAAATTTTGAAGAACAGTATTCCGGACCAAGTTTCCAGGGAAGTTATATTGGAGGGGTTTATTATCCCGATAAAACCAAAGTAGGCTGGTGGAAAAATGGTTATCCCGAGTATTTTGCGAAAGTATTGAATGCTCCTAACTGGATTGGAATCAATGTTTTCGTAAACGAAGAACCACTGGATCTGTTCAATTGTAAATCGGTTAAAAACTTTCGCCGTGAATTAAATATGAAAGAGGGTACGCTTTCCAGAAGTTTTGAAGCCGAGCTTCCAAACGGAATTGAAGTGGAAGTAAAAGCTTTGCGTTTCGTTTCTATTGTTGAAGACGAGCTTGGAGCGATAAAATTTGAAGTAACTCCGTTAAATCAGGATGCTGAGATCAGGTTCGATCCTTATCTTGATGGGAGCATTACTAATACTGATGCAAACTGGGAAGAACGATTCTGGGAAACTCTGGATGTAAAGGAAGATTCTCGGCGTGCCTATATCGTAAGTAAAACACTGAAAACTGGTTTCCATGTAGGCACCTTTATGCAGTCTGAAATTTTGCTGAATAATGAAAAAGTTACTACTGAAGCAACTTCTTCAGTTGGAGAAGATCGCATCTCATTTGCTTATAAAGTAAAGACCGCAAAACAGGAAACGGCTGCTATTATTAAGTATGCTGGTTATGTTTCAGATATGAACCATAAGAAAGAGCAACTGATCCAGGCGGCAGGCAAAGTTCTTGACTCGGCGACTTCAAAAGGATTTGAATCTTTAAAGAATGATCAGAAAGAAGCATGGGCTTCGATCTGGGAAATGGCAGATATTACAATTTCCGGCGATGTAAAAGCTCAGCAGGGAATCCGTTTCAATATTTTTCAGCTTAATCAAACTTATTTAGGAGAAGACGAACGCCTGAATATTGGACCTAAAGGATTCACGGGTGAGAAGTATGGAGGTAGCACCTATTGGGATACAGAAGCTTATTGTATTCCTTTTTATATGGCGACCAAAGATCAAAAAGTAGCACGAAAGCTACTTACGTATCGCTATAATCACCTTCAGAAAGCCAAAGAGAATGCAGGAAAATTAGGCTTTTCGAATGGTGCCGCGCTTTACCCAATGGTAACTATGAACGGTGAGGAATCCCACAATGAGTGGGAGATCACATTCGAGGAAATTCATAGAAACGGTTCTATGATCTTTGCGATTTATAATTATGTGCGTTACACCGGCGACTTCAGCTATATTCCTGAAAAAGGACTGGAAGTAATGATCGCCGTAGCCAGGTTCTGGCACCAAAGATCAAACTTCAGTAAGGATAAGAATAAATACGTCATCCTTGGAGTGACCGGTCCTAATGAATACGAGAACAACGTAAACAATAACTGGTACACTAACTATCTTGCTAAATGGTGTATCGAATACTGTCTTGAAACTATCAATAAAGTGAAAGATGGTCATCAGGAAGATTACGCGAGAGTGATGGGTCTAACAGATCTAAACGATGGTGAATTAGCCAAATGGAGAGAAGTTGCTGAAGAAATGTACTTCCCGTATTCTGAAGAAGATAACGTGTATCTGCAACAGGATGGTTTTCTTGATAAAGAGATCATCCCGGTAAAAGATCTGGAGAAAAAACATAGACCAATTAACCAGAAATGGAGCTGGGATAGGATTCTTCGTTCCTGTTATATTAAACAGGCAGATGTGCTGCAGGGATTTTATTTCTTTGAAGATCATTTCAGCAAGGAGCAACTAGAAAAGCATTTCGATTATTATGAGCCGCTAACGGTTCATGAGTCTTCACTATCTCCTTGTGTCCACAGCATTCAAGCTGCGGTTCTGGGAAGAATGGAACAGGCTTATGAGTTTTATGTGAGAACTTCGAGATTGGATCTTGATGATTATAATAAGGAAGTAGAAGAAGGATGTCACATTACCAGTATGGCTGGAACCTGGATGAGTATTGTAGAAGGTTTTGGAGGTATGCGTGTGGAAAATGACCAGTTGTCATTTAAACCACAAATCCCTGAAAACTGGAATGCATATTCTTTTAAAGTAAACTTTAGAGACCGCATTGTCAAGGTTTCAGTTTCTTCCAAGGGAACCGAGTTCTCTCTGGAAGGATCTGAATCGCTGGATATCCAGGTAAATAATAAGGAGCTTACTTTAGTTCCTAACGAACAAATTACGGCTTAGTAATAATGGCTCTCTTTTCAGGAAGGGAGCCTTTTTTTTTAAATAATATGAGAAAAATTTTAATGCTTTGTGGTCTGTTTATCGGGCTACAGGCTTTTGCGCAAATCGAGCGCGTGGAACCACCTAACTGGTGGACAGGTTTTGAACAGGATAGTTTGCAGTTAATGCTCTACGGAAGCAATATTGGTTCTGCGGAAGTATCTTCAAATTACCAGGGAGTTGAAGTGCTGGGAACAGAAAAAGCAGATAGCCCGAATTATTTATTCGTAAATCTTGTAATTACTGAAGCAGCCAGGCCCGGTAACATGAAACTGAATTTCAAATTCGAAGACGGTTCTTCTGAAGTCATTGATTACGAATTAAAAAAACGTGAGCAGGCTGCTGAAGATTTTGTGGGATTTGACAATTCTGATGCAATCTACCTGATCACCCCAGACCGTTTTGCTAATGGTGATTATAGTAACGATATAGACGAAAGTCTTAATGAGAAAACTATTGATCTCGAGGATGATTACGCCCGTCATGGTGGTGACATTCGTGGAATTATAGATCATCTTGATTATATAGATGAAATGGGATTTACTGCTATCTGGTCTTCTCCATTATTGATCAATGACATGGAGTCCGGCTCTTATCACGGTTATGCAATGACCGACTTCTATAAAGTAGATCCTCGTTTTGGAACTCTGGAAGAATACAAGGAACTGGCACAAAAGGCAGACGAAAGAGGTATCAAATTGATTATGGATATGGTGGCAAATCATAGTGGCGTTGAGCATTGGTGGATGGATGATCTTCCATTTAATGACTGGATCAACTACCAGGAAAAATTTCTAAATAATGAAGAGTTGATTTATTCTAATCACCGTAGAACTGCTAACCAGGATCTATATGCTTCCGAAGCAGATAAAAAGGTGATGAGCAATGGTTGGTTCGTGGAAACAATGCCAGATCTAAATCAAAAAAATCCTTTTCTGGCGAAATACATTATTCAGAATAATATCTGGTGGGTGGAAACTTTGAAGCTGGGAGGCATCAGGCAGGACACTTATCCTTATCCAGATATGGAATTTATGAGTGATTGGGCCGGAGCGATCATGAAGGAATACCCGAACTTCAACATTGTTGGAGAAGAATGGTCTAATAACCCACTACTTATTCGTTACTGGCAGGATGGTATTGAAAATGGATATGATTCTAACCTGAAATCTACGATGGATTTTGCCATGCAAACCAATATCGTAAAAGGACTGAACGAGGAATCTGGCTGGGACACAGGATTGCAACGTTTATATGACGGACTGGCGAACGATTTCGCCTATGCCTCACCTGAAAATATTATGATCTTTCCAGACAATCATGATATGAGCAGGATCTATACTCAGCTTAATGAAGATGTGGAAAATACGAAGATGGCGCTTAGTTATATTTTGAGCCTTCCGCGTATTGCCCAGATTTACTACGGAACTGAAATTCTTATGAATGATACTGCAAAACCAGGTGATCATGGTCTTATTAGAACCGATTTTCCAGGTGGCTGGAAAGATAGCGATAGGAACGCATTTACCGGCAAAGGACTTTCCGAAGAAGAAAAAGACATGCAGAATTTCCTTAAAACGGTACTGAATTACAGAAAGTCCAGTAAAGCCATCCAGGAAGGAAATCTGGTGCATTTTACTCCACAAAATAAAATCTACTTGCTCTCAAGAACTTCTGGAGATGAGACGATCGTGCTAATTCTTAACAAAAATGAAGAATCTGTAGATCTTGATCTTTCCAGGTTTGCTGAACTTGAACTTGAGGGAAAGCAGTTTCAAAATCTTATAACCAACGAAAAAATGACCTGGGGTAAAAGCCTGGAACTTCCATCTCGTGGAGCATATTTTTTCACTACAAAAATGAATAATTCAAAATAATACATATGAAGAAGATAACCTTTATACTGGCACTTATGATCCTTTTTGTTTCTTGTAAGAACGAAACAAATCAGCCAGAGAATGCAGAGAATGAAACTGAAAAAGACTCACTGGCGCCAGTGAATGACGATATGCTTGAGTCGGCTATAATTTATGAAGCCAATATCAGGCAGTATTCTCCAGAAGGTACATTTGATGCCTTTACCCAGGATATTCCGCAGCTTAAAGAACTGGGAGTAAAAGTGATCTGGTTAATGCCAATGTATCCTATTTCCATGAAGAAAAGGAAAGCGACCGGAGATAAATCGATTGAGGATATTGAAGATCCGGAAGAGCGTAAAAAGTATCTGGGAAGCTATTATGCAATTTCAGATTACAAGGCGGTAAATCCAGATTTTGGAACCATGGAGGATTTTGATGAACTGGTTCAAACTGCCCATGAAAATGATATGTACGTTATTCTTGACTGGGTGGCGAATCATACCGGCTGGGATCATGCATGGATTGAAGAACATCCTGAATATTATACCAAGAATGACAAAGGTGAGATCACAGATCCTATTAACGATGCAACCGGAGAGCCTTGGGGCTGGACAGATGTTGCCGATCTAAATTTCGATAATGAAGGCCTAAGAGAAGCGATGAAAAAAGACATGCTTTTCTGGATCGAGGAACACGATATCGATGGTTACCGTGCAGACGCTGCACACTCGGTTCCTACAGATTTCTGGGAGGATATCGCTGCTGAATTGCGTGAAGTAAAGCCGGTTTTTATGCTGGCTGAAGCAGAAAGTCCTAAAGAATTATTCCACAATGCTTTTGAAATGGGATACAACTGGGAAGGACACCATATCATGAATAGCATTGCGCAGGGAGATAAAACTGCCAAAGACTGGGATAATTATATGCAAAAAGTGGATTCTACATTTCAGGAGGATGATTACCTGATGAATTTTGTAACCAATCACGATGAGAATTCATGGGCTGGAACCGTAGAGGAAAGAATGGGAGATGCTTCGGAAGCGATGCTTGCCATGACCTATACATTACCGGGAATGCCTTTGATCTATAGCGGACAGGAATATGATATGAACAAAAGACTGGAGTTTTTTGTAAAAGATACTATTCCGAAGAAAAAAGGAAAAGTATATCCACTACTTGAAAAACTTGGTAATTTAAAAACTTCCAGTGTGGCACTGCATGGAGGGAAGTCGGCTGCCTCTTATAACGATGTTGCAACATCTGCAGATGAAAAGGTTCTGGCGTTCAAAAGAGAGAAGAATGGAGAAACTCTTTATTATATAGCAAATATGACTGCGGAACCTGTAGAATTTTCAGCAGAAATAGAAGGTGATTTTACAGATTATATGAGCGATTCTGAAATGAAACTTACCAAAGATCAACAGATGAATTTTAAAGGCTGGGAATACCGAATTTTGATAAATAAGTAATTAAACTGCCAATAAATTGAAAAAAGCCACATTAATGTGGCTTTTTTTATTAGTTATCAACCGAAAACGTTTTAGTTTTTTCCGAAATTAGGTAATTGGTTTGAAAGAAGTTAGCTTTGAGGATAATGGTTGAAAAAATTAGAAACATCGCTGTTCTAACTTCCGGAGGAGATGCTCCGGGAATGAATGCTGCTATAAGAGCAGTTGTTCGTGCCTGTTCATATCATGATCTTGAATGTACAGGAATCTTTCGTGGATATCAGGGGCTTATCGAAGCAGATTTTGAGCCACTAGATGCACGTTCAGTTAGAAATATAATCAATAGAGGAGGGACTTTTCTGAAGTCTACCCGTTCCAAAGAATTTCAGACTAAAGAAGGTCGTAAAAAAGCTTACGAAAATCTTAAAGCAAACAATGTAGATGCACTTATAGTAATTGGTGGAGATGGTACTTTTACCGGCGGACAACTATTTAGTAAAGAATTTGGTTTTCCGGTAGTGGGAATTCCTGCGACCATCGATAATGATATTAATGGAACCGACTTTACCCTGGGTTACGATACTGCTTTGAATACAGTCGTTGAGGCGATCGATAAGATTCGTGATACGGCAAGTTCCCATAACAGGTTGTTCCTGGTAGAAGTGATGGGACGTGACGCTGGTGATATCGCTTTAAATAGTGGTATTGGTGCTGGTGCTGAAGAAATCTTGATCCCTGAGGAAAATCTTGGTGTGGAAAGACTACTGGATTCACTAAGAAAGAGTAAAAAGACTGGTAAAACTTCCAGTATCATCGTGGTTGCGGAAGGGGATAAGAGCGGGAAGAATATTTTCGAACTCGCCTCATTTATAGAAGAGAATCTCGATGAATACGAAGTAAGAGTTTCTGTATTAGGTCATATACAGCGTGGAGGTTCTCCAAGTTGTTTTGATCGTGTTCTGGCTAGTAAGTTAGGAGTTGGAGCAGTAGAAGCTTTGATGAACGGAGAAACCGAGATCATGGTAGGAATTCACCACCAGAAAGTCGTTAATGTAGATTTACTAACGGCTATCAAAGGTGAAGCAAAAATAGATAAAGAATTACGAAGGGTGGCAGACATCACTTCGGTATAATTAAAAACCAAAGGAAATGAGTACTAAAATTGGAATTAATGGATTTGGTCGTATTGGAAGAATTGCTTTCAGAATTGCGGCGCAAAGCGAAAAAGTAGAAGTTGTAGCTATCAACGATCTTCTTGATGTAGATCATTTGGCATATTTACTGAAGTATGATTCGGTTCACGGAAAATACGCAGGTTCTGTTGAAGTTAAAGACGGAAGTCTTATCGTTGACGGAAACAAAATTAGAGTTACTTCAGAAAAGAACCCGGCAGACCTTAAATGGGGTGATGCAGGAGTTGATGTAGTAATGGATTGTACTGGAATTTTTACAGATCTTGACAACGCACAGGCTCACCTTGATGCTGGTGCTAGAAAGGTTGTAATTTCAGCTCCTTCTAAAACTGCTCCAATGTTCGTAATGGGAGTAAACCACCAGGACGTTAAGGCAGATCAGAATATCGTATCTAATGCTTCCTGTACTACTAACTGTCTTGCACCACTTGCAAAAGTGATCGATGATGAGTTTGGTCTTGTAGAAGGATTAATGACTACTGTTCACGCAACTACATCTACTCAATTTACTGTAGATTCTCCATCTAAGAAAAACTTCAGACTTGGAAGAAGCGCAATGGCGAATATCATCCCAAGTTCAACTGGAGCTGCAGTAGCAGTAACGAAAGTAATTCCTTCTCTTAAAGGAAAACTTACTGGTATGGCATTTAGAGTTCCAACTACAGATGTTTCTGTAGTGGATCTTACTGTTAAGACTGAAAAGTCTACTAGTTACGAGGAGATCAAGGCTGCTTTCAAAAAGGCTGCTGAAGGAGATTACAAAGGTGTAATTTCTTATACTGAAGAAGAAGTAGTAAGCCAGGATTACGTTTCAGATCCACATACCTGTAATTTTGATGCTGGTGCTGGTATCGAACTTAACGACAAGTTCTTTAAGCTAATCGCATGGTACGATAACGAGTATGGATATTCTTCCAAGCTTGTGGATCTTGCAGCTCACGTAGCTTCACTATAATTCATTCTGAATAAAAATAAATAGCAGTTCGGTCTTACAGCTGAACTGCTTTCTTTTCAATTTAATCCATCTCAGAACATGATATTGATTGCCGATGGCGGGTCCACAAAATGTGACTGGATCTTACTGAACAATGAGGGTGAGCAGATTTTTAAAACCAGAAGTAAAGGTTTGAATCCTGCTGTTTTTAAGGAAGCCGTTCTTGAAGAACGCCTTGCTGAAAATCCTGAACTTGCTGAAGTAAGAGATACGATCGAAAAAGTACATTTTTATGGTGCCGGTTGCGGTACACCAACTCCTACTGAACTTCTTAGAAGCATTATCGCGAACTATTTTACGAATGCAGATGAGGTAAAAGTGATGGAGGATACGGTAGCAGCTGTTTATGCTGCGACCACCGAGCCTGGTATCGTGTGTATTCTTGGTACGGGATCCAATAGCTGTTATTTTGATGGTGAAAATATCACTCAGGCAGTTGCTTCTCTCGGTTATATTCTAATGGATGAAGCCAGTGGTAATTACTTCGGAAAAAGACTGATCCGAGATTATTACTACAAAAGAATGCCTCCTGAAATTGCTGAAAAATTTGAGCAAAAGTTCGATCTCAATTCAGATACCATTAAGATGAACCTTTATCGTAAGGATAATCCTAATACGTATCTCGCACATTTCGCAGAATTTATTTTTACGAATGAGCGTAATGGCTACTTTTATAAGTTGCTCCACGAAGGTCTTTCAGATTTTGTTCATTCTAGAGTGATGAGCTATCCACAGGTGACATCTGTTCCTGTTCATTTTATAGGATCTATCGCATATTTCAGTCAGGATATAATTAAGGCAGTTTTGCAACCATACGGGATAGAAGTTGGAAATATCGTTAGAAGACCAATTGATGCATTAATTGAATATTACCGTCAAAATGTGATTGGTAAATAGTACAACTCATTTTCTTATTTAATAAAAGCCTGCCTCGAGCAGGCTTTTATTTAACGTTTTTCATATGAAAATTGGGATAATCCGTTCAGAATTAAGTTTTTACTTAATATTGTCTTAATTTAGCTTTCAAAACGTTAAAAATGACCGCCGCATCTCAATTAATTACAGATAAGAGCTCAGAGATCATGGATTTATGGGCTTCAAGGGTTAAAAAAAATATCCCGGCTGCTAATGAATCCAGTGAACTAGCGTTAAGAAATCAACTAACCAATGTTCTGGAGGATTTAGCAGACATCATGGACAGGTATGATGGTAAAAGCGATGTCGATGAATATGAGAGTTATCAGGAAATAATTGAAAATAGTCTAGAGCATGGTCGTCACCGTGCTACGTCTTCACATTATACTATAAAACAGATTCTTGAGGAGTATATAATTTTCCATCGTGTACTCACAGAATTACTTATTGAAAAGGATGTATACACGAAAGAGGTCGGGATTGTTTTAAAGTACAGCATCGAAACAGCTATGTTTAACTCTGCAACTTCCTTTAGTGATTCTATACAGGAAATGCGAGAAAAATTGATAGGTACTCTGGCTCATGATATTAGGAATCCAATATCATCCGCTTATTTTGCTTTAGATATTATTCGTCATAATGATGATAAAGACCGGTTGGATAATCTGAAAAAGATGGGATTGCGTAGTCTGAATAAAGCAGTAGAGCTTTTAGAGGGCTTACTTGATGCAATCGCTGTTAAGGCTGGGGAAGGAATCAGTATGAATTTCGAAGAAATTGACATACTGAAAGAAATTCGTTGGGTTTATAATGAAGCTGAGGAAATCTATACTAATGATTTTGTATTCGATAGTTCGGTAGATGAAATAAAAGGAGTTTTTGATGGAACTGCTATTCGCCGAGTGATAGAAAATTTGGTTACGAATGCAGTGAAATATGGTTCTCGTGATACTCCTATAACCATAAGGATTGAAGAAGATCAGGATGATGTTCTCATTGAAGTTCAAAATTTTGGTAATCCTATCGCAAAACAAGATCAGAATGATATTTTCAAATTTTTGAACAGAGGACACGAGAATCAAAATTCTACGCTGGATAGTTGGGGAATGGGTCTTACGTTAGTAAAAACAGTCGCCCAGGCTCATGGAGGAAAAGTAGACGTAGTAAGTAATGAAAAAGAAGGAACTACATTTTCGATCCACCTTAAAAAACAGGCAAACAAACCTGGAAAAATTCGTACCGAATTAAATTATTCTAAAAATTAATTTGCTTTCATTTTAAAGTGTAATTTCCGGAAAAATTTAAGGACCCTACCTTTAATTAAATCTGGATATACATGCTAGTTAAGGTTTATGGGAGTGCTGTTTTTGGTGTTGATGCCACCACTATTACTATTGAAGTTAATGTAGCATCTGGTATTGGATACCATCTTGTAGGCTTACCAGATAACGCAGTAAAGGAGTCCAGTTACCGCATTACTGCTGCCCTTCAGAATAACGGGTACAAATTACCAGGTAAAAAGATCATCGTAAACATGGCACCTGCCGATCTTAGGAAGGAAGGTTCAGCTTATGATCTAAGCTTTGCCATGGGAATTTTGGCTGCATCATCGCAAATAACCGCGAATAATATTTCAGATTATATCATTATGGGGGAATTGTCTCTGGACGGCAGTCTTCAACCCATAAAAGGAGCTCTCCCAATCGCAATTCAAGCTAAGAAAGAAGGTTTTAAAGGTTTTATTCTGCCTGAGCAAAATGCGAGGGAAGCAGCCATCGTATCAGGACTGGATGTATTCGGAGTAAGTAATATCAAGGAAGTGATCGATTTTTTTCATTCCGGAAAGAAGTTGGAACCTACCATTATTAATACCAGGGAAACTTTTTACCAGGATCTCGATAATCTTGAGCATGACTTTGCTGATGTAAAAGGTCAGGAATCTATCAAGAGATGTATGGAGATCGCTGCTGCGGGAGGTCATAACATAATTCTAATTGGACCGCCGGGTGCGGGAAAAACCATGCTTGCCAAAAGGTTGCCCAGCATTCTGCCACCAATGACTTTGCAGGAAGCACTGGAAACCACAAAAATACATAGTGTAGCTGGCCGAATTAAAGACAATGTTGGCCTGCTGGCTCAACGTCCATTTAGGAGTCCGCATCATACGATTTCTGATGTTGCACTTGTCGGCGGGGGTGGATATCCACAACCGGGTGAGATCTCACTATCTCATAATGGCGTACTGTTTCTGGATGAGCTGCCAGAATTTAAAAGAAGTGTTTTGGAAGTGATGCGGCAACCTCTGGAGGACCGGGAGGTTACCATCTCTAGAGCTCGATTCACAGTCACCTATCCTTCCAGTTTTATGCTTGTCGCCAGTATGAACCCAAGTCCAGGTGGATATTTCAATGATCCCGATGCGCCCGTATCTTCATCTGCTTATGAAATGCAACGATATCTGGGAAAGATCAGTGGACCGTTGCTCGATAGAATTGATATTCATATTGAAGTAACTCCGGTTCCATTTGATAAACTTAGCGAAGAACGCAAAGGCGAATCCAGTAAATCTATTCGTGAGAGAGTAAGCAAGGCTAGAGGTATTCAATCTGAAAGATTCCATGATCTTGAAAATGTACATTATAATGCCCAGATTGGTCCAAGGCAGATAAGAGAGCATTGCCAGTTGGACGAAGCATCGAAGACATTATTGAAAACGGCGATGGAAAAACTAAATCTCTCTGCCCGTGCTTACGATCGTATTCTGAAAGTTTCCAGAACGATTGCAGATCTGGCTGGGAGTTCTCAAATACAGGGAGAACATATAAGTGAAGCAATACAATATAGAAGTCTGGACCGGGAAGGATGGCTGGGTTAATATCTTGAGTTTTAATTAACGAAACCTTTGCCTGTTTTTTATATTTTTGGATAAAACCTACTAAATCAATCTGTAAATTTCGAAATTCACCGAAAGAGACGCAATTATAACCAATGAAACAATTTCTTTTAGCCTCCGTATGTTTGCTTATTCTATCCTGTAAAGGAAATTCAGAAGATCCTGACGAAAATCCTGGAGATACTGACACTTTGATAACTGAGAGTATCCTGCCAGATGCACTCAAAACTACAGATAAAGTAACCTTAAATCTTACTGAAGCTAACAATCTTGCGGAATTACCTTTAGGTTGTTTAAATACAGAATACCCTAATAAATTGGGACAAACTCTCGAAAATGCAGAGGCGATGGATGAACCCAAAGCTTTGCATCCAGCCTTTTATGGGTGTTTTGACTGGCATTCTTCTGTTCATGCCCATTGGTCACTGGTGAGTTTGTTGAAGCAGTTTCCAGATCTTGAGAAAAATGAGGAGATTCGTGAAAAGTTAAAAACTTCTCTCTCTTCAGAAAATATTGAAGGAGAGGTTGCATACTTCAATCGTAAGGAAAGCACAGTATATGAACGTACTTATGGCTGGGCATGGTTGCTGAAGTTGTCACAGGAGCTAAAGTCCTGGGAAGATCCTCTTGGACAGGAACTTGCTGCAAATCTTCAACCACTTACAGATCTAATAACTACGCGATTCATTGAATTCCTTCCGAAGTTAAATTACCCGGTAAGAGTAGGAGAACATACCAATACTGCATTCGGGCTTGCTTTTGCATATGATTATGCAGAAGCCACCGAGAACCAGGAGTTAATGGAAGTGGTCAAGAAAAGTGCACAGAATTTCTTCCTGAAAGACGACAACTGCCCGGTAAGCTGGGAACCAGGAGGCTACGACTTTATTTCTCCATGCCTGGCAGAAGTGGATATCATGAGAAGAGTTCTTCCAAAAAGTGCTTTTAACCTTTGGATAGAAGATTTCATGCCGCAATTGAAAAATGAAGATTTTGAAATGGAAGTTGGTGAAGTTTCAGATAGATCTGATGGTAAACTGGTTCATCTGGATGGTCTTAACTTCAGCAGAGCCTGGATTTTCTCTGGTCTTGCCAATCAATACCCTGAAAAATTCGGTCATTTAAGGTCTCTAGCTAATGAACATGTGGCCTATTCCTTTCCAAATGTTTCCGGTGACGGTTATGAAGGTGGTCACTGGCTAGGAACTTTTGCGATTTATGCTTTACAGGAATCTGGAAAGCAACCCGTAAAATGAAAAACTTCTTCAGAAATCTAGGTCCTGGAATCCTTGTTTCTGCTGCATTTATTGGTCCTGGAACCGTTACCGTATGTAGTCTTGCAGGGGTGGAATTTGGTTATAGTCTGCTATGGGCTTTACTGGTTTCAATAATTGCGTGTATCGTATTGCAGGAAATGTCTGCCAGGCTTGGCTTGGTAACAGGCAGAGGATTAAGTGATTCCATACGGCAATCCATAACCTCTCCGGTATTCCGAGTAGTAGCTCTAATTCTGATTTTCTCTGCAATTGTAATTGGGAATGCCGCTTACGAAGCTGGGAATATATCTGGTGCGGTCATGGGTGTGCAGAGTATCATGCCTATTGAGGAAATATCAATTTCGGGAAATGCTATCAATCTTTGGAGCTTTATCATTGGAGGCTCCGCATTTCTACTTCTTTATTTAGGAAGTTACAAGAAGCTGGAAAGGGTATTTATAGGATTGGTGGTTTTAATGAGCCTTGCGTTTATTATCACAGCTTTTCTAACCCAGCCATCCTGGTCGGGTGTTTTTAAAGGCTTTGTGCCGACATCCATAAGTGATGAAATTTTAACGATCATCGCATTGGTGGGAACCACCGTGGTACCTTATAATTTGTTTTTACATGCATCTTTGATTGGTGAGAAATGGACCGGCCTTAATCATCTCAAAACCGTACGGAGAGAACTCGTGTTCTCGATCATTCTGGGTGGCCTGGTTTCCATGGCGATCCTAATATGTGCAGCTTCTTCCGGATTAAGTTCTATTAATGATGTAGCCGGTCTGGCAGTAGGACTGGAGCCATTGTTTGGAAATATGGCCACTACTTTTCTAGCAGTTGGATTACTGGCAGCTGGGATTACCTCATCCATAACAGCTCCTTTGGCGGCAGCATATGTTGTGAAAGGTTGTCTTGGGTGGCAGTCTGGAATGTCCGACTGGCGGTTTAAAGCAGTTTGGATGAGCATAATTATCCTTGGTGTATTGTTTAGTTCCCTGGGAATAAAACCGGTCGAGATCATTCAGTTTGCGCAAGTAGCCAACGGAATTGTGCTTCCTGTCATTGCGATATTTCTCTTATGGATCGTCAATCAAGAATCTATCCTGGGTAAATTCAGAAATTCAGCCTTTCAAAACATAATTGGTATCTTGGTAATTGTCCTGGCCATATTCCTTGGTGCAAAATCAATTTATACAGTAATACAGAATTTATGATTAAAGAAACCATCCATATAAATTGTGATCTTGGAGAAGGGGGAGAGTTTGACGATAAGTTAATGCCACTAATTTCTGCTTGCAATATTGCCTGTGGAGGACATGCTGGAAACCTCGAAACCATGCATAGAACTGTTCGTCTGGCTCTTGAAAATAACGTGGAAATTGGAGCACATCCATCCTATCCAGACCGGGCAAACTTCGGAAGAAATCATATGGATATGACTGCTGAAGAATTGAAACTTTCCATAGAAGGACAGGTGCTAAGTCTGAAGCAAATTGTGGAATCTGAAGGAGGGAAACTAAGTCACGTGAAACTGCATGGTGCTCTCTATAATGACGCTGCTAAGGATAGGAATATTTCCAAGATAGTAGTGAGGAGTCTTGAACATTTTGATGATGATTTGAGGCTGTTTGTGCCTCTCAATTCCCAACTCGGAGAACTCGCTTTAGGCAGATTTGAACTCTATTATGAAGCATTTGCAGATCGAAACTATGAGGATGATTATGGTTTGGTTCCTCGATCAAAATCGTATGCAATCATCGAAGATAGGGAAGTGGTTTTTCAGCACGTGAGAAGTATCTATAAAGAGAACAAAATCTTATTGCCGAACGGCGAATTTTTAGAGGCTCAGGCAGACACATTTTGCGTGCATTCTGATACCCCTTCGGCGGTGGAAATTTTACAATATCTACAACGTAAATTAGCTGCAGAAAATATCTATATTAAATCCTGAAAATGATCAAGTGGAAGAGTGTTTCGAGAATGGGAGATCGCGGAATTCTGATAGAATTCCCTCAGGAAATTTCAGAAAAAATACTTCAAACTATACTAGAGGTAAAAACTGCGCTATCAAAAATAAAGCTTGAGCAAAAGGTTGAAATAACTAATACATACAACTCGTTATTAATAAGTTATCCTTCAGCTATAAGATATATCTATAGTGAGTTAAAAGTCGTTTCCAATACTCTTAGAGCTACGAATATATCAAAAAACATCGACAAGCGAATTTTCAAGATTCCTGTTTGCTATGAAGCAGAATATGCTCCAGATTTGAATGAGGTAGCCGAGCTTAAAAACATAAAAAAGGAAGAGCTGATTTCCCTTCACTCCACTCCAGAATACCTAGTTTATTTTACCGGGTTTTTACCGGGCTTTTTATACCTGGGTGGGTTGAATCAAAAAATTGCAACGCCACGAAAAATCACTCCGCGTAAAATTGTAGAAAAAGGAAGCGTGGGAATCGCAGAAGATCAAACCGGAATTTATCCACAAGAGAGTCCGGGTGGATGGCAAATAATTGGTCGAACACCTCTGGATCTTTTTAATGCGAACAGCAAAATTCCCAGTCCATTTAATGTTGGAGATTTCGTTCGATTTCATCCGGTAAGTAATTTGGAATATATCCAAATTCAAAAAAAGGTGAAGCAAGGAAAATATGAATTCGAAATTATCAAATCCAATGGGTGAAGTTGTTGTTAAGCAGCCAGGATTATTCTCCACGATTCAGGATTTTGGAAGATTTGGATCGAGAAAATATGGTGTTCCTGAGAGCGGAATTATGGATAGATATGCCTTCAAAATTTGCAATCTAATTCTCGGCAATTCTGAAAATGATGCGGTGCTGGAAATAACATTTGTTGGGCCTGTTCTTGAATTTAATGCAGCTACAAATATTTGTGTTGGAGGGGCAAATCTCAGTCCGAAGATTAACGATTTAGAGATCAATTTAAATACGGCCTATCAGGTTAAGGCTGGAGATATTCTTTCCTTCGGAAAAAGAAAATCTGGATTCCGATCCTATCTCGCGATTAAATATGGTTTTCAATCTCCGGAAATTCTGGGAAGTCGAAGTTGGTTCGAAGCTGTTACAGGAAATCATAGACTTCAGAAGAACCAGCTTTTACATTATCAAACTTCAGAAGCTATCAACAATAATCCTCATTCAACTATTCACGTAAATACAGATTACCTCAATTCAGAAATGATCGAAACTTATGGAGGGCCAGAATTTGCAGAGCTAACAGAATCTTTGCAAAAACTTATTTTTCAGAAGAAATTTAAGGTGAGTGGTGATAGCAACCGGATGGCTGTACAATTTGAAGAAGGTTTTAATAATGATCTCAAAGGCATTCACACTTCCCCGGTTATGCCGGGAAGCGTTCAACTTACCCCATCAGGAAAACTGATTGTGCTTATGAGGGACTGTCAAACTACGGGAGGTTATCCAAGGGTTTTACAACTATCAGAATATGGAATCCAGGTACTCTCTCAAAAAATGCCTGGTGAAATTGTGCAATTCCACAGGAAGTAGAATAGTTTGCAAATAGCAAAAAGTGCCAACTAAGTTTATTAATGCTATAGAAAAGACCCTACTCAGAACTACAACTAAACTATGATTGACACTTTTTTTGTCCCCAAAACATTCTAGATAAACTAAAATGACTCTACAAATATAGATACAGTAGAGGCTGTAGAGTAGGGGAATTTTCCCCTTTCTTGCAGATAAGCTCCATTTCATTATTAGAAATTATATTTTAGAGGCAGATAATCAAACCCTTATAATCGTGAATCCACCAAATAAGTGCATTACTGTTCAGAAAGCTAAAGAGCTCCAAAAAGAATGGCGTGAAACCAGGTCTATAGTTACTACAAATGGAAAAGAACATAAAGATACCTGTGAGTTCCATTTTGATCTGGAAGAACTTCAGGAATATATCAATTACGTTCGTGAACAATCTCAGCAGAATAAAGCTGAAAGGCCAGGTATCAATGTCTGGCTCGGTGCTTATCAGGATGAGGGCGATAAACCTAGTCTTAATACCGTGTTTTTCTCTGCAACGCGTAAAATGAAAGCTGAAGAGGAAGATGGTTCTGGAAGAGACTACCTCGAAAATGGCGAAATTGAACCAATGAATACTGTGGGAGGTATGTGGCCTCCGTTACCATATAAAGGCTAGGATTTTCTGTGTTAAAATTTATTATTGAAAACAAGCTGTACATAGGATATCTTATGGAATTCATTGCGGCTTGTGCTGGAACAATACACCTTATTAAAGCCCGGAATTTAAGAACTGGTGTAAAACTTTTTGTTGGATTTCTTTGGTTCAATTTTTTCTACGACCTGCTTGGCATGTACCCAATCTGGGCGTATTATGATAATTACCAGTTGGCACCATTTTTAAAAGACACTGCTTTCGCACGTAATTTCTGGTATTATAATAATTTCTATGTCATAAAGTATTTTGTGCTGGGGCAGTTATTTATTTTGCAGTTAACCCATCCTGAAAGTCAAAGTGCGAAGAAAATTTTTGGTAAGCTAAAATGGGCTTTTGTCATCTACAGTGTTATATGCTTTGCCAGTTTTGGTAACTATTTGTATCAATATGACTATACGGTCATCATATTTGGAACATTCTTTCTCGTAGGCTGCATCATGGCGTACCTCATTCAAATGCTTCGAACAGATGAAATTCTTCAATTTAAGTCAGATGTAATTTTTTATATCTCGGTAGCGCTTATCCTTTACGAATTATGCATTGCGCCAATTAATATTTATGGAGGATATTTCAATGAAGGTAATATGGAATTCGTCCAGTTTTATGCGCGTATTCTCAGGTACGGGAATATTTATTTATACGGAATCTTCATCATAGGTTTTCTAATAACTTTGAGGAATGGAAGAAAAACTGATACCTTAGCTTAGAAAAATGTATAAAGCTAACAGCTAAATTAGGTTTACCAGTATTTAAAATCCAATAGAAATGCTTCGGAAAGAAGAGATCATTCTAATTCTCTATTTTATATTGGTGATTGTACTTCTCACCGTATTCACCGTCTTTTTTGTTATCACTTATCAGAAGCGAAAGAATAAGATTCTGCAAGAGAAATTTGAAGCAGAACAACAATTTTTAATAGAACTAAATAATACAAAAATCGAGATACAGGAAGCTACATTGAAGAATGTAAGCTGGGAACTCCATGACAATATTGGTCAGTTACTATCAGTCGCCAGTATCCAGTTGAACATACTTTTAAAGAGATCCAAAGACGATGCTAGTCCAGCGGTTACAGAGATCAAAGAAATGGTGGCAAATTCGTTAAACGAAGTTCGTTCACTTTCCAGGACTCTCAATAATGAAGTTATCCATAATACCGGGTTGCATAAGTCTGTTCGCGACGAGCTGGAGCGCTATAATCGTATGGACATCCTCCAGGCAGAATTGGAAATTACAGGGGAATCCAGGGAAATTAAACCTGAAAGTGAGATCATTATATTCCGGATCATGCAGGAGTTTTTTAATAATGTCATCAAATATGCTGAAGCCTCTTCACTTCAGGTTCAGTTAAACTATCTGGAAGATTCACTGCAGATTCATGCAAAGGATAACGGGAAAGGTTTCGATGATACTGAAGTAGAAAAAGGTTCCGGAATAATCAACATGTATAGCAGGGCCAAGCTAATCAATGCTCAAATTGATATCCAAAGTAAAGTTGGAGAAGGAACTTCTCTGAAATTAAACTATCCTATTCAAATAACCAGCAATGTCTAAAAATATAAGCATAGTCGATGATCATAAGCTGTTCGCAAGTTCACTTCGGGTTCTGGTGAATTCCTTCGACGGTTTCCAGGTGCTTGATTTTTTTAAGAATGGGCAGGAGCTTGTAGACCATGTTGAGAATGGTCTGGAACTTCCAGATGTTTTACTGCTGGATATGAGAATGCCTGTAATGGACGGTCTGCAGACAATGACATGGTTAAAACAACATCAGCCAGATCTTAAAGTTCTTGCTCTGACTGTAGATCAGGAAGATGAAACGATCATTAAAATGTTGAAACTCGGTGCTCGCGGATATCTTCTGAAGGATATAGATCCAGATGAATTTGAACTTGCTTTAAACAGGATCGTTGATACTGGTTATTATACAAATCAGTTGATTTCTGAAGCTTATAGAAATGAAGGAAAGGCTGATAAATATGAGGTTCTTACCGGCAGGGAGCAGGAGTTTTTAAGTTACGCCTGTAGTGAACTTACTTATAAAGCGATCGCTTCAGAAATGAATCTTAGTCCTAAAACTGTAGAAAACTATCGGGAGAGTCTCTTTAGTAAGTTACGGGTTAAGAGTAGAGTAGGCCTTGTTATGGTGGCTATCAAAGAAGGGTATTTCAAGATCTAAAAATTTAAGAATACTTTATATCAAAAGCAGCTTTGCGTCATTACTTAATTCGCGAACTGCAGTATCTTCGTACTTTCAAATTAAATATTCGTGATAGATTCAGCAAAAATAGAACTTCGGAACTTACAGGTTAAAGATTACGAGGAATTGAAGATTTCCATGGTCAAAAGTTACCAGGCTATGCCAGATGAATACTGGAGCAAGGCTGAGATCAAAACATTGATCAGTAAGTTTCCTGAAGGCCAGTTGTGCATCATAATAGACAATCGAATTGCGGGATGTGCGCTTTCTATTACCGTAGATTACGACAAATTTGATGATAATCACACCTACGAGGAGATCATTGGGGGAGAAAACTTTTCCACGCATACCAAAAACGGGAATGTACTCTACGGAATCGATGTATTTATTCACCCGGAATTCCGCGGAATGCGATTGGGTCGAAGACTGTATGAAGCTCGAAAGGAATTATGTGAGCATTTAAATCTGAAAGCGATCGTTTTTGGAGGTAGAATTCCGAATTATGCAAAGTATGCAGATGAGTTAACTCCGAAGCGTTATATCGAGAAAGTAAAGCTGCAGGAAATTCATGATCCTGTATTATCATTTCAGTTAAGTAATGACTTTCACGTAAAGAAAGTGATCAAGGGATATCTTTCCGGAGATCATGAATCCAAGGAATTTGCTACTTTGATGGAATGGAATAACATCTATTATTCTAAACCTCAAAAGCTGGTAAATACTACCAAAACAGTGGTTCGACTTGGGCTTGTGCAATGGCAGATGCGCTTGTTTAAAGATTATGAAGCGCTGGTTTCCCAGATAGAATTCTTTGTGGATGCAGTGAGTAATTATCAGAGTGATTTTATACTTTTTCCAGAGCTTTTCAATGCGCCATTAATGGCTCAGTTCAATCATCTTTCTGAGCCGGAAGCCATTCGTGCATTATCAGACTATACCGAGAAATTGCTGGAAACCTTCCGGGAATTCGCGATCAACTACAACATTAATATCATTACCGGAAGTATGCCAATGCCAGAAGGTGAGCATATGTACAACGTAGGATATCTTTGCAGAAGGGATGGAAGCTACGAACGCTATGAAAAACTGCATATTACTCCTGCAGAAGAAACTGCCTGGGGAATGAAGGGCGGTAACAGACTGGAAACTTTTGATACCGATTGTGGTAAAATTGGTGTACTAATTTGCTATGATGTGGAATTCCCTGAAGTTTCGCGATTACTGGCAGAGGAAGGAATGAATATCTTATTTGTACCGTTCATGACCGATACCCAGAATGGTTACTCTCGCGTAAAGATCTGTGCTCAGGCACGTGCGGTAGAAAATGAATGTTATGTAGCCATCGCTGGTTCTGTTGGAAATTTGCCGAAGGTTGATAATATGGATATTCAATACGCTCAAAGTGCTGTATTAACGCCTTCAGATTTTGCTTTTCCTGTAAACGGAATCAAAGCGGAAGCTACTCCAAATACTGAAAGTACTTTACTGGTAGATGTCGATCTGGATCTTCTAAAAGAGTTACATAACTTCGGAAGTGTTCGAAATATGAAAGACAGGAGAAAGGATCTATATTCATTGCGAAGAAAAAAATAGAATATTCAGCTGAAAATGAGGAGGTTTTAGAACTTTTTACTAGTTTTAAACCATGATTAGCATTGTTGAAAAATTCGTTGTGGCGGTGTTGGAAATTTTGTTCTAAAAAATTTCAACATTCCATTTTATCATAAGCTCACGAAGCCACCATTTCTGGTGGCTTTTTTTAATCCGGTAATATTAATTTCTGCTCAGAAAAAGTTCCAGAGATCGTAAATAAAAGCTATTTAAAACATTGATCTTCAGTTATATAAATAGTTACTTCTTCAATTAGCGTTCACTCAGTCATTTATTATCATGACCTAAGGTGTTCGATTCCCAGTATTTTTAATTCTTACAGAACAGAATTGAAATTTAATGAATACCAAATATAGCAGTACCATAACGCAAAGTGATTCTCAGCCAGCTTCCCAGGCCATGCTCCACGCCATTGGATTGAGCAGGGAAGATCTTAAAAAACCATTCGTAGGGATAGGAAGTACCGGTTATGAAGGAAATCCTTGTAACATGCACCTCAATGACCTTGCAAAAGAGGTTAAAAAAGGAACGCAGCAAGCAGGTATAAACGGACTTATTTTTAATACGATTGGAGTGAGTGATGGAATTTCCATGGGAACTCCAGGAATGCGTTTTTCACTTCCTTCACGGGATCTAATCGCAGATTCTATGGAAACGGTGGTTAGCGGAATGTCTTATGACGGACTCGTAACTGTAGTCGGCTGTGACAAGAATATGCCGGGTGCGCTCATGGCAATGTTAAGATTGAACCGACCTTCGGTATTAGTATATGGAGGAACGATCTCTTCGGGTTGTCATAATGGAAAAAAATTGGATGTGGTTTCGGCTTTTGAAGCCTGGGGTTCTAAGGTTTCAGGGGAAATGCAGGAAGAGGAGTATCAGCAGGTCATCGAAAAAGCCTGTCCTGGTGCCGGAGCATGTGGAGGTATGTATACAGCAAACACTATGGCTTCAGCAATTGAAGCTCTGGGAATGAGTCTGCCATTTAATAGCTCTAATCCCGCAACCGGGCCTGAAAAGGTCAAGGAAAGTGTAAAAGCTGGGGAAGCTATGCAACTGCTACTTGAAAAAGATCTCAAACCTAAAGATATCGTATCAGTCAAATCTCTGGAGAATGCCATTAGATTATTGACCGTACTTGGTGGTTCTACCAATGCTGTGCTGCATTTTCTGGCGATCGCTAAAGCTGCGGAAATCAATTTCGGATTAAAGGATTTTGAAAGAATTTGTGAAGAAACTCCGTTTCTGGCAGACCTCAAGCCTAGTGGTAAATATCTAATGGAAGATATACACAGGATTGGTGGGATTCCGGCCGTTATGAAATACATGCTGGAGAAAGGACTGCTCCACGGCGATTGCATGACGGTTACCGGCAAAACTATAGCAGAAAATCTTCAAGAGGTAGAACCTATGCCATTTGATCAGGATGTGATCCACCCGGTAGAAAAACCTATCAAAGCAACCGGGCATATTAGAATACTTTACGGGAATCTCGCTCAGGAAGGTTCAGTAGCAAAAATAACAGGTAAAGAAGGTTTGAAATTCCACGGTAAAGCGAAAGTTTTCAATGGTGAATATGATGCCAATGAAGGTATTTCATCTGGAAAGGTGAAAAAAGGTGATGTAGTCGTCATTAGATATGAAGGTCCTAAAGGGGGTCCTGGAATGCCTGAAATGCTAAAACCTACTTCAGCAATTATGGGAGCTGGTCTTGGTAAGGATGTGGCTTTGATCACTGATGGTAGATTTTCTGGAGGAACTCATGGATTCGTAGTGGGACATATTACTCCGGAAGCACAACAGGGCGGACTGATTGGATTGCTGAAGGATGGCGATGAAATAAGTATCAATGCCGAAACCAATAAGATCGAAGCTCATTTGAGTGAAGAGGAAATAAGTGAAAGAAGAGCCGTATGGAAAGCGCCCGCTTTCAAGGCAAAAGGAGGCGTACTTTATAAATACGCAAAAACAGTAGCATCAGCATCAGAAGGATGCGTGACAGATGAATTTTAATTAGGTGAAATATGGAGGTTAAAACAGCAAGTTTCGAAAAGCAAAGCACGAAAAAAAGCCTGACCGTATCAGGAGCAGAGGCGGTGATCAAATGTTTGCTCGAAGAAGGTGTAGATACTATTTACGGATATCCAGGAGGGGCGATCATGCCTGTATATGATGAACTGTATAAATATCAGAAAGAAATTCACCATGTGCTCACCAGGCACGAACAGGGAGCAACGCATGCTGCCCAGGGTTATGCCAGAGTTTCAGGAAAAGTAGGGGTCGCTGTGGCAACTTCCGGTCCTGGAGCTACCAATCTTGTAACCGGGATTGCAGATGCGCAAATCGATTCCACTCCAATGGTTTGTATCACTGGCCAGGTTGGGTCTCATCTTCTGGGTTCAGATGCTTTCCAGGAAACCGATATTGTAGGTATTTCTACACCGGTAACTAAATGGAACTACCAGATCACCAATGCTGAAGAGATTCCGGAAGTAATGGCGAAAGCTTTTTATATCGCCAGGTCAGGAAGGCCAGGACCGGTACTAATCGATATTACCAAGGATGCCCAGTTTGCCTCGTTAGAATTCAGTTATAAAAAATGTTCTGGAATAAGAAGTTATCAGGCGATCCCGGAATTAAATCTTCTGGAAGTACAACGCGCTGCAGAAGTGATCAATAATGCTAAAAAACCAATGATCGTTTGGGGACAGGGAGTGATCCTGGGAGGAGCTGAAGATCTATTCAAACAGGTTGTAGAAAAATCTGGAATTCCTGCTGCATGGACGATTCTGGGACTTTCGGCATTACCAACAGATCACCCATTGAACGTAGGAATGGTGGGCATGCATGGAAACTACGCACCAAATATGCTAACCAATGAATGCGATGTTTTAATTGCAATTGGGATGAGGTTTGATGACCGGGTTACGGGAAATCTTGAAAAATACGCAAAACAGGCGAAGATCATTCATTTCGAGATAGACCCGGCTGAAATTAATAAAAATGTACACGCAGATTACCCGGTTCTGGGGGATGTAAAAGAAAGTCTGAAGGCATTACTTGAATTACTGGAGCCATATTCACATAAAGAATGGCACCAGAAGTTTAAGGATATGTATAAAACTGAATATGAGAAAGTGATTCAGGGAAATTTAGACATAAACAAGAAAGATTTGGGAATGGCTGAGGTCATTCAGGAAGTAAATATTCAATCTAAAGGAGATGCGATCATTGTTTCAGATGTTGGTCAGCACCAGATGGCAGCCTGCCGTTATGCCAAATTCAATCAGTCGAGAAGTAATGTGACTTCCGGGGGATTAGGAACTATGGGATTCGCGTTACCAGCAGCCATCGGGGCAAAAATGGCAAGACCAGAAAGAGATGTTGTCGCGGTGATAGGTGATGGCGGTTACCAGATGACCATTCAGGAATTAGGAACCATTTTTCAGACCAAAGTTCCAGTCAAGATCGTGCTTTTAAATAACGGATTCCTGGGAATGGTAAGACAATGGCAGCAAATGTTCTTTGATAGACGTTATGCTTCTACAACCATGGTGAATCCGGATTTTATAACGATCGCCAAAGGTTATCACATTAAAGCAAACCAGGTGACCGAAAGGAGTCAGCTTGTGTCGGCAGTAAAAGAAATGATGCAAAGTGATGAAGCCTATTTCCTTGAAGTAAAAGTTGAACAGGAAGAAAATGTGTTCCCAATGATCCCAACCGGAGCATCAGTTTCAGAAATATTATTAGAGTAATGGAAAAACAGAACTATACAGTTTCGATTTATACCGAAAATAATCTTGGTCTACTTTCAAGGATCGCGGCTATCTTTTTAAAAAGGCATATCAATATTGAAAGTATTACGGCTTCCCCCAGTGAGGTGACTGAAGTGATGCGCTTTATTATTATTGTAAAGGTTTCCGAAGAACAGATCAAGAAGATCGTAGGACAGATCGAAAAGCAGATCGAGGTGATCAAGGCTTTTTATCATATCGATGCTGAAACGATCTTTCAGGAAACAGCTTTGTATAAGATCAAATCTGAAGATTTTCTGGATGACCATAATATTCAGGATTTTATTAAAGAGACCAATGCGCGAATTGTGACCGTAACCAGGCAGTTTTTTGTGATCGAAAAGACCGGAAAACGCACTGAAGTCGATCAGCTTTATGAAAAACTAAAACCCTACGGACTCATGCAATTCGTAAGGTCTGGAACCATCGCGGTCACCAAGAACGAAATGCCAATATCAGGAATACTAGAAAAATTTAATACCACAAACTCATTATCATGACCAACTATTTTAACAGCCTGTCCAAAGCTGAAAAACTCGATCAATTAGGTACCTGTAGATTTATGGAACTGGACGAATTCAGTAAAGAAGCAGATGCTTTGAAAGATAAGAAAATAGTCATTGTAGGCTGCGGTGCGCAGGGTCTCAATCAGGGACTTAATATGCGCGACAGCGGTCTGGATATTTCATATGCACTTAGAGAAAGCGCGATCAGGGAAAAACGTCAATCCTGGAAAAATGCTTCAGAAAATGATTTCACCGTTGGAACTTATGAAGAGTTGATCCCGGATGCAGACCTGGTTATTAACCTTACTCCAGACAAGCAGCATACCTCGGTGATTAAGGCCATCCAGCCACACTTAAAACAAGGAGCCGTTTTATCCTATTCTCACGGCTTCAATATCGTAGAAGAAGGAATGAAGATTCGGGAGGATGTTACCGTAATTATGGTCGCTCCAAAATGTCCCGGGTCTGAAGTTAGAGAGGAATACAAACGTGGTTTTGGAGTACCTACATTAATCGCAGTTCATCCTGAAAATGATCCGAAAGGCTTGGGACTGGAATGGGCGAAAGCCTATGCGTATGCCACGGGAGGTCATCGTGCCGGAGTACTGGAATCTTCTTTTGTTGCTGAAGTAAAATCTGATCTTATGGGTGAGCAAACTATCCTTTGTGGTGTTTTACAAACCGGATCCATTCTAACTTTTGACAAAATGGTTTCTGAAGGTCTGGATAAGAACTATGCAGCAAAATTAATTCAGTATGGTTGGGAAACGATTACGGAAGCTTTGAAGCACGGCGGAATCACCCAGATGATGGACAGACTTTCTGATCCTGCAAAGATGAGAGCTTATGAAATTTCAGAAGAGCTAAAGGAAAAAATGCGACCGTTATTTCAGAAGCATATGGATGATATTATTTCCGGAGAGTTTAGTAGCAGGATGATGCGGGACTGGGCGAAAGATGATACCGAGTTGCATACCTGGAGAGCTGAAACTGAGAATACAGCTTTTGAGAAAACTGAAGCAACTTCAGAAGAGATTACAGAACAGGAGTATTTTGATAAGGGAGTTCTACTGGTTGCCTTTGTGAAATCTGGGGTGGAACTAGCCTTTGAAACTATGGTAGATGCCGGGATTATCGAGGAGTCAGCTTATTATGAATCCTTGCATGAAACTCCCCTTATCGCGAATACCATCGCCAGGAAAAAACTTTACGAGATGAACCGTGTAATTTCAGATACGGCGGAATATGGATGCTATTTGTTCGATCACGCAGCCAAACCATTGATCAAGGACTATGTGAATTCTCTGGAACCTGAAGTTGCCGGAAGAAAATTTGCTTCAGAAGACATAGGTGTGAATAATGAGAAATTGTCAAAAGTAAATGAAGAGATCAAAGAACATCCCGTAGAGAAAGTAGGCGCAACTTTACGATCTGCGATGACTGCAATGAAGAAAATATACGCTTAATGGAAACTCTGCTGGAAAAAGATACGATTTACAAACCTAGTCTTGAAGCGGTTAAAGAGGCTTCGGAAAGGATCTCAAAGGTGGTGCTGAAAACTCCTTTAGCTGAATCTTTTACCTATAGCAAGCGCTTTGATGCAAAGGTAATGCTGAAGCGTGAGGATCTGCAACAAGTTAGATCTTACAAAATTCGAGGAGCCTATAATAAGATCTCCAGTTTACCACAGGAACAGCTTGAAAAAGGAGTGATCTGTGCCAGTGCGGGGAATCATGCTCAGGGTGTTGCTTTTGCATGCAATAAGCTGAAAGTTAAAGGAGTAATCTATATGCCTGGCACCACGCCACAACAAAAGGTGGAACAAACTGAAATGTTCGGTGGTGAATGGGTGGAAGTAGTGCTGAAGGGTGATACCTATGATGATTCCTATAAGAGTGCTATGGCTCATATGGCTGAAAAAGGACTTATTTTCATTCATCCTTTCGATGATGAAAAAGTTATTGAAGGTCAGGCGACCATAGCCCTGGAGATCCTTGAGCAAGCAAATGAACCTATAGATTATGTTTTTGCTCCACTTGGCGGCGGCGGACTCCTGGCAGGAATTTCTTCCATGTTCAAGGAACTATCGCCCAATACTAAGATTATTGGCATCGAACCTCAGGGTGCACCATCGATGAAGACCTCTCTGAAAGAAGGTAAAGTAGTCGAACTGGATCATATAGAACGATTTGTAGATGGCGCCTCTGTCCAGAAAGTTGGAACGCGAAATTTTGCTATTTGTAAGGAAAATCTGGATGAAATGATCACAGTGCCGGAAGGAAAGATCTGCCAGACCATCCTTGATCTCTATAACCAGGATGCCATGGTAGTGGAACCTGCCGGAGCCATGGCGATATCAGCCCTGGATCTGTATGCTGAAAAGATCAAGGGTAAGAATGTTGTATGTATCGTTAGTGGCAGTAACAACGATATCATCCGGATGGCCGAAATCAAGGAACGTGCATTACTATATTCCGGATTAAAGCATTATTTCGTAATCGTTTTCCCTCAAAGGGCAGGGGCCTTAAAGGAATTTGTAGCGAAAGTCCTGGGACCAAATGATGATATTACCCATTTTGAATATTCTAAAAAGCATAACAGGTCGAACGGGCCAGCGGTTGTGGGTATTGAGCTGAAGGATCCAGCTGACTTTGAACCCCTGGTAGAGAGAATGAAACAGAAGAATTTTTATGGGGAATATTTGAATAATAATCCAAATTTATTTCAATTTTTGATCTAGAACTGCCTGTACCTTAAAAATTTATATACATTTGTAATATGATTTCGATCAATAAGATAATATTAGTCCGTTTCAATTTCAGGCCCCGCCGCCGCTTCTAGGCAGCACCCCGAAACGACTTTTTATTAATATTATCTTACATCCCAATTTTGAACTACATAAACGGCATAGAATACAAATTAAATATTAGATCATTTTCTGATATTTCCCTTATGCGCCGCCGTTTTCCCCGTCGCACGTAAGTGCGTCTATATATCTATGGAACTTAGGTGAGTCCGGTTCCGCTCTCGAAAACCCAGATCAAAATATAATTTCCAACATAAATCTTTTAGCAGATGAAAATTCTCATTGCTAATAAATCTCACGCTTCCTATGCTGAGATCATTTGTAATACTATCGAAGAATCGGCAAAGGTTCGGGGTACTGGTATTGCGCGCAGAACTCCTGAATATATCATCAATAAGATGGAGAGAGGAAACGCTGTGATCGCTCTCGAAGAGGAAAAGTTTGCCGGTTTCTGTTATATAGAAACCTGGAGCCACGACAAGTATGTGGCCAATTCCGGACTCATTGTCCATCCCGATTTTAGAAATCAGGGACTGGCGAAAGATATCAAAAATGTCATTTTTGATCATTCCCGTAAGAAATATCCGGAAGCTAAAATATTCGGGATCACCACAGGTTTAGCAGTCATGAAGATCAATTATGATCTGGGCTATCAACCGGTCACCTTTTCTGAACTTACCGATGATGAGACATTCTGGAAAGGATGCCAGACCTGTAAGAATTACGATGTACTTACCCGAACAGATCATAAGATGTGTTTGTGTACAGGAATGATGTATGATCCCGAGAAGAAGAAAAATCCTAAGATGGTCGAGAAGCCTAAAAGTAAATTCAACGAAAAGGCATTTCAGCGATTAAAGCATATCAAGCAAACTCTTTTCTATAAGAAGGAAAAGGGTTGAATGCAGATACGAAAACCCGAACTGGATTTGTAAAAGATCCTTCAGTGTAGAATGAAAGTTAAATCGACCTGAATTATTGCTGGTTGAATCATAGAATAATAGTTAGTTATGAAAAAAGTAGTTATAGCATATAGTGGAGGACTGGATACCTCATATTGTGCAAAATATTTATCTGAAGAAGAAGGTTTTGAAGTTCATGCCGTAAGTGTGAATACCGGAGGATTTTCAGAAGAAGAAATAAAAAATATTGATGAAAACGCTAAAAAAATAGGAGCAAGTAGCTTCAAAAATATCGATGCGGTCAACTCTTTTTACGAAAAAGTGGTGAAATATCTCATATTTGGAAATGTTCTAAAGAATGATACCTATCCTTTATCTGTAAGTGCAGAGAGGATCGTACAGGCCATGGAAATCGTGAATTACGCGAAAAAAACAGGTGCTGGATATATCGCCCATGGCAGCACCGGTGCAGGAAACGACCAGGTTCGATTTGATATGATCTTCCAGATCATTGCTCCAGATATACAGATTATAACTCCTATAAGAGATAAACAACTAAGCAGACAGGAAGAGATTGAATACCTTAAAAGTAAAGGGGTCGAGATGAACTGGGATAAAGCAAAGTATTCGGTTAATAAAGGCCTTTGGGGAACCAGTGTTGGAGGAGCAGAAACTTTAACTTCAGAAAAAGCATTGCCGCAAGAGGCTTTCCCTTCTCAATTGGAGGCAAAGCAACCAAAGCAAATTAAGTTATCATTTACACATGGTGAGCTTACTGCTATTGATGGAAATGAAAACAAACCTGTGCAGAATATAGAAATCCTCGAAGGTATCGCCTCAAAATATGCAATTGGGAGAGACATTCATGTAGGTGATACGATCATAGGAATTAAAGGCAGAGTAGGTTTTGAAGCAGCTGCAGCACTTATCACTATTAAAGCGCATCATCTTCTAGAGAAGCATACCCTAAGCAAATGGCAATTACAACATAAAGATTATACCTCGAACTGGTATGGGATGCATCTGCATGAAGGATTATACCTGGATCCTGTAATGAGAGATTTCGAAGCCCAGTTACAGAGTTCTCAATCCAAGGTCACCGGTGATGTTTTTATAAGCCTGAAACCTTACCATTTTACGCTGGATGGGATTAGCTCGCCGAATGACCTTATGAACAGCAGCTTTGGGAATTATGGTGAGGAGAACAAAGCCTGGACAGCCGAAGATGCCAAAGGATTCATTAAAATCCTTTCTAACTCAGGAAAGATATACCAACACGTAAATCAGGATTCATGATAGAGGCAGGAATTATTGGAGGAGCAGGTTATACTGCGGGAGAATTGATCAGGATTTTATTATACCATCCTGAAGTAAACCTGAATTTTGTCTACAGTACTTCTCAACCCGGCAAGCCTGTTCACAGTATTCATCAGGATCTTATTGGAGAGACTGAACTTAAGTTCACCAACCTGATCAATAAGGAAGCAGATGTAGTTTTTCTTTGTCTTGGACATGGAAATTCCAGAAAGTTTCTTTCAGAGAATGAGTTTTCAGAAAGAACGAAAATCGTAGATCTAAGCACAGATTTCAGAATGAAATCGAATGATCACGCTTTTGTTTATGGTCTTCCGGAAATAAATAAGGATAAGATCCAGTCTGCGAGTTTTATTGCGAACCCGGGATGTTTTGCTACTGCGATTAGCCTGGCAATTCTTCCATTGGCGCAGGCAGGTTTACTGCTGGAAGACGTCCATGTGAATGCCGTAACGGGTGCGACGGGTGCCGGTACTTCGCTTTCTAAAACAACACAATTTACCTGGAGAGACAATAATTTTTCAGCATATAAAAGTTTTGAGCATCAGCATTTGCAGGAAATCGGGCAGAGTCTAAAGCAGCTTCAGGAAAATCATAGTGCCGCGATCAATTTTATTCCGAATAGAGGAAATTTTTCAAGAGGTATTCATGCAACTGCATACACAAAATTTGAAGGTGAGCTGGAAGAGGCAAAATTGATGTATTCTGAATTCTATAAAAATGCTGCATTCACTTTTGTTACTGAAGAGGAATTACACTTAAAGCAAGTAGTGAATTCTAATAAGTGCTTGTTGAGGTTGCAAAAATTTGATGACAAATTATTGATTACAAGTGTGATCGATAATTTACTGAAAGGTGCTTCTGGACAGGCTGTTCAAAATATGAATCTAATGTTTGGCTTTGAAGAGAAAACAGGTTTAAATCTAAAAGCAAGTTATTTCTAAAATTTCAGAATTGGATGATTTTATCTATTACACAAGAATGATTGATAATTAAAGCGATATGAAAATAGCAATTATAGGTGCAGGGAATCTGGGTGTTTCCATAGCGAAGGGCCTTATCTTCAGTAATGCGTTTACCACGCTTTACCTAAGTAAAAGAAAGATTGAAGATATCCAGGATTTTGAAGAATATGCAAAGGTTCATGTAACTTCAGATAACCTGAAGGCAGTAAGAAATTCTGACATTCTGATCTTTGCCGTGCAGCCCACGCAGTTTGAACGCATTCTTGAGGAGATCAAAGATGAACTTACAGATAAGCATGTTTTGATCTCAACAGTAACCGGTTTTAAGATACCCAGAATCGAAGCGATCATTGGTCAGGATCATTACATTATCAGGTCAATGCCCAATACGGCGATTGCTGTTGGGAAATCCATGACCTGTTTGTGTAGTAATGAAGCAGGTGAAAAAAGAATTAAGATCGCTGAAGCTATTTTTAACAGGCTTGGAACAAGTATTATCATTCCTGAGAACAAAATGCAGGCTGCGACGGTTATTTGCGCGAGTGGTGTCGCATTCTGGCTGCGTTTAATACGTGCGACCACTCAGGGAGCTGTACAACTCGGGTTTGATGCGAAAGATGCTCAGGAGCTTTCTATGCAGACCTGCTTGGGAGCCGCCAGTCTTTTGATAGAATCCGGAAAACACCCGGAGGAAGAGATCGATAAGGTAACCACTCCACGAGGCTGCACCATAGAAGGTCTTAACGAGATGGAGCATAACGGCCTGAGTTCCTCGCTAATTAAAGGGATACAAGCCTCTTTTAAAAAGATTAATACAATATCAGACCAGTAATTATGGAGTTATTTGATGTTTACCCATTATACGATATCACGCCGGTAAAAGGCGATGGTTGCTATGTTTATGATGAAAGCGGCAGGAAATACCTGGATCTTTATGGAGGTCACGCGGTCATCTCAATTGGTCATGGGCATCCAAACTATGTACAGGCCATACATGCTCAGGTGGCACAACTTGGCTTTTATTCCAATTCCATCAAAAATCCCCTGCAAAATGAACTTGCTGGTAAACTGGAAGAAATTTCTGGAATCAGGGATTATACGCTGTTCTTATGTAGCTCTGGAGCTGAAGCGAATGAAAATGCACTAAAAGTTGCTTCTTTCCATACGGGCAAGGACAGGATCATTTACTTCGAGAATGCTTTTCACGGTAGAACTTCTGGCGTAGTGGCGATTACCGATAATGAAACTATCAAAGCACCATTTAATAAAGGTCATAAGGCTACCCGATTGGCATTTAATAATATAGCTGCATTAGAAACTGAATTTAGAAAAGGGGATGTTGCGGCGGTTATTTTTGAAGTGATCCAGGGTGTTGGCGGACTGGATGAAGCAGACTCCGGTTTCTACAAGGCTGCGGCCGATATTTGTAAGGAGTACGATGTCATGCTAATCGCAGATGAGGTACAGTCTGGTTTTGGTAGAACCGGTGATTTCTTTGCTTTTCAGAAGCATGGCATCAGGCCAGATATTATTAGTATGGCTAAAGGGATGGGTAATGGTTTCCCTGTTGGCGGAATTTTGATCGACCGTAATATTTCTCCTCGCTACGGAATGCTGGGTACGACTTTTGGCGGAAATCATCTCGCTTGTGCTGCGGCGATTTCAGTTTTGGATACTATCAAAGAAGAAAACCTGATGCATAATGCTGCTGAAGTTTCAGAATATATTCGGGAGGAAGCAGCTAAGATTTCAGAAATAAAAAAGATAAAAGGTCGTGGTTTGATGATAGGACTGGAGTTTGACTTTGAAATCGCTGCACTTCGGAAGGAGCTTCTATTTGACTTCCAGGTATTCACCGGGGCTTCATCTAATAAAAAACTACTGCGAATCCTTCCACCATTAAATATTCAGAAAAAACATTTTCAAGTCTTTTTTGAAGCTTTACAGCAAGCATTAAAAAATCAAAAAATAAGCTCTGAAACTTCCTAAGGAACACTTCAGAAAAAATAATTAGCAGAGTTAGTAAACTTCGGTTTTCAGAAAAAATATAAGAATGAAAAACTATATAAACCTATCAGATATTGAGGATCTTAAAACTTTGATCCATGACGCAAGAGGTATGAAATCGAATCCTTCAGAAGAAAAACCTGGAAAAGGTAAGACTCTGGGGATGTTATTCTTCAATCCAAGTCTTCGTACCCGTCTAAGCACTGAAAAGGCGGCCAGATTATTGGGTATGGAGGTGATGGTCATGAATGCTGATAAAGATGGTTGGGCCTTGGAATTTGAGGATGGTGCGATTATGAATTCAGACAAGGCAGAACATATAAAAGAAGCAGCTGCTGTACTTTCACAATATTGCGATATCATCGCGGTACGGGCATTTCCAGGCCTTAAAGACAGGGAGAAGGATGAAACTGAAGTGGTGATGAATAGTTTTAAAAAGTACGCTTCAGTTCCCATAGTGAATCTGGAAAGCGCTACTGGCCACCCGTTGCAGGCTTTAACAGATGCGATTACCATTCAGGAATTAAGTGGGAAATCTCGACCAAAGGTAGTATTGACATGGGCTCCGCACCCAAAAGCCTTACCACAATCTGTAGCGAATTCTTTTACTGAAGTGATGCAGAAAATGGAAGTTGATCTTGTGATCGCTAATCCTGAAGGTTATGATCTGGATCCAAAAATTCGAAAGAATGTTCGTGTGGAGCATGACCAGAAAAAAGCCTTTAAGGACGCCGACTTTGTGTATGTAAAAAACTGGAGTAGTTATGAAAAATACGGTCAGGTACTCGAGGTTGAAGAAAATTGGACCGTAGATCAGGCTAAATTAAAGAAAACCAATAACGCAAAAGTGATGCATTGTCTTCCTGTTAGAAGAAACGTCGTGATCGCTGATGATATCCTGGATAGTGATAATTCTATTGTGATCCAGCAGGCGAATAACAGAACCTATGCAGCACAAGCGGTGTTAAAAAAATTATTGGAATGCTCGAAATAGTTCATAATCCGGCGACAGATGTTCTTAATGTCATTAAAATAGGAGGTAAGCTCATCGAAAACCAAGAGCTGCTCGATTCTTTCCTCAAAGATTTTGTTCAGCTGAAAGGTCCTAAGATCCTTGTACACGGAGGTGGAAATAAAGCTACTGAAGTCGCAGGAAAATTAGGCTATAAGACTCAGATGATAGATGGCAGAAGAATTACAGATAAGAATTCTATGGAAGTGATCACGATGGTTTACGGCGGACTTTTAAACAAAAGTATCGTTGCAAAATTGCAGGGAAATAAACAAAACGCGATCGGACTTTGCGGAGCAGATGCTAACGTACTAATTTCTAGAAAACGTGAAGTTAAAGAAATTGATTATGGCCTGGTAGGGGATGTGGTCAAGGTAAATACAGAATTTATCAAATCACTCTTGAAACAGGAGATCGTGCCCGTGTTTTCAGCGATTTCTTCTACGGAAGAAGGAGTTTTGCTAAATACTAACGGAGATTCGGTAGCTTCAGAAATAGCGATTGCTATGAGCAGTATCTATACAACCCAGCTTTTTTACTGTTCAGAAAAGAAAGGAGTTCTAAAGAATATGGATGATGATGATTCAGTAATTGCTGAATTGAATTCAGATAATTATCAGCAATTGAAAGCTTCGAAAGTGATCACAGATGGGATGTTGCCAAAACTTCATAATTGCTTTGAAGCGATCAATAGGGGAGTTTCAACCGTCTTTTTAGGAGATGCAGAACTTTTGAAAAAGGGTTCAAAACATACAAAAATTTTAAACTAATGCAGATTAAAGAACTTCAGAAGGAAGCATTGCAACTATTGCAGAACCTCATCAGGACCCAATCTTTTTCAGGGGAAGAAGATAAAACTGCAGACTGGCTTGAACGATGGTTTACAGACCACAATATTCCGCATCAGCGAAGCCTCAATAATGTCTGGGCGACCAGTAAGCATTTCGATGATACAAAACCAAATCTGTTGCTGAATTCACATCATGACACGGTAAAACCAAATTCAGCTTACACCAGAGATCCTTTCAAGGCAAAAATTGAGAATGGTAAATTATATGGTCTTGGTAGCAATGATGCTGGTGGATGCCTTGTTTCTCTGTTGGCTACATTCACATACCTTTATTCTGAAGAGAATTTAGGTTATAATATCATTTTCGCCGGAACCGCGGAAGAGGAGATCAACGGAAAGAATGGGATTGCAGAACTATTACCAAAATTACCGAAGATAGATGTTGCGATTGTTGGCGAACCAACCCTGATGAATCTTGCAGTAGCTGAAAAAGGTCTTATCGTTTTCGATGCCGTAGTAAAAGGAACTCCTTCGCATGCGGCTCATCCAAATACTGTTAACTCGATCTATAAAACTGCGAGAGTTCTAAACTGGTTCGAAAACTTTAAATTAGAGAAGGTCTCAGAGAGTCTGGGAGAAGTGAAAGTGACGGTCACGCAGATCAAGGCTGGAAGTCAGCATAATGTAGTGCCCGCTAAGACGCATTTGGTGATAGATGTTAGGGTAAACGATAGATATAGTAATGCAGAGATCGAGCAAATATTAAAAGAAAGAGCGCCAGTAGATGAGATCACTGCGAGAAGTTTAAGATTGAATTCGTCTTCGATCCCACTAGATCATGACCTTGTAAAAGCAGGAATAGAAATAGGGATGGAAACTTATGGCTCGCCAACACTTTCAGACCAGGCGATGTTGAGCTGTCCTTCACTAAAATTAGGACCGGGAGATTCTACCAGATCACATTCGGCTGATGAATTTATTTATGTAAAGGAGATCGAAGAAGGTATTGAAAAGTATATAAAATTGCTTGAAAAAACACTTAGGAAATAATATCACTGAAATTGTTGCACTGAGCCTGTCGAAGTGCGACAAGCTCAGTGCAGCGATGGTAATAATGTTAGGCTGAAATTGTTCAACTTCTCATAAGATCTTGAATTCAGAAATTCAGCGAAGTCAAACCAGTTTAGAATAACGGATACTAAAAAATAAAAACTATGAAACTCTGGGATAAAGGCATTTCAATAGATAAGCAGATCGAGAAATTTACCGTGGGAAACGATCGTGAACTCGATATGCATCTAGCTAAATATGATATACAGGCGTCCACAGCGCACGCGAAGATGCTAGGGAAAGTTGGAATTCTGGAAGCACAGGAAGTAGATTTATTAGTTTCAGAATTGGAGCTATTGAACCAGCAACTCGAAAATGGTGAATTTAAGATCGAAGAAGAATTTGAAGATGTGCATTCCAAAATCGAATACGAACTCACTTCCAAACTGGGAGATACTGGAAAAAAGATTCATACGGCCCGATCAAGGAACGACCAGGTTCTTGTAGCTCAACAATTGTATTTTAAAGAAAACCTGCTAGAGATTTCTGGAAAGACCAGGAATTTGATCGATGTACTTTTAAACCTTGCAGAGGAACATAAGGAAAAATTGCTTCCCGGGTACACACATCTACAGGTGGCGATGCCTTCATCTTTTGGTTTATGGTTTTCAGCTTACGCAGAATTATTAATTGATGATCTATACTTACTCGATGCCGGGCTAAAGATCGTGGATCAAAATCCGCTGGGTTCTGCTGCAGGATATGGCTCTTCATTTCCTATAGACAGGGAATTTACCACCAAAGAATTAGGCTTTGCAACCCAGAAGTATAATGTTGTAGCTGCCCAGATGAGTAGGGGGAAATGTGAGCGCACGGTTACTTCCAATATCTCATCTCTTGCAAACACACTTTCCAGGTTCGCTATGGATATTTGCTTGTATATGAGTCAGAACTTTGATTTTATCACTTTTCCGGATGAGTTAACAACCGGTTCCAGTATCATGCCGCACAAGAAAAATCCTGATGTTTTCGAACTCGTCAGGGGAAAATGCAATAAGCTGCAGGCAATCGCAAATGAAATGATCCTGATCACTAATAATCTTCCAAGTGGATATCACAGGGATTTCCAGCTTATCAAAGAGAATAGTATTTATGCGGTAGAAACTATCAAAGAAATCCTGGATGTTTTCACCTATTCCATCAGCAAGATCATTGTGAAAGATATCGATATCACGGACGAGAAATATAAATATCTGTTTACCGTAGACAGTATCAACGAACTTGTGATAGGAGGGAAGTCATTTCGGGATGCGTACAAGATCATTGGAGAACAGGTCCAAAATGACACTTATAAAGCTACCGAAGGCATGCAGCATACTCATTCCGGTAGTAAGGATAATCTTTCACTAAATATGATCAGGACAAAATTGCAGCAGTTATAAAACGACACGCCTCCTGAAAAATAAATTTCCAGGAGGCTACTGTCTACAAACATGAACTAAAATTTAAATAATGGTCGTTTGCCCTAAACTCAGGTTTTCCTTATTTACAATATGATTTTCAGTGTCACTAATGACGCTTTCCAGAAAATCTCCAACCCTTTCGGTTGAGTAATGATTATCTTTATTAATGTCTATAGTACAAACATTAAGTTTTAAGCTTAGATCTACCGCCATCCTAACCGTTTCAGCTTCAGTTTTAAGTCCTAAATGATCAAGTAGCATCGCAGCAGAAAGTACAGAAGCCAAAGGATTTGCAACTCCCTGCCCGGCGGCCTGGGGATATGATCCATGTATGGGTTCAAAAAGTGCATTTTCATTTCCTACGGAAGCAGATTCCAATAGTCCGATACTACCACCAATAACACTCGCTTCATCTGAAATAATATCACCAAACATATTTTCGGTCAGAATCACATCGAATTGTCTGGGATTGAGGATCATTTGCATGGCTGCATTATCCACGAATAAGTAGTCCACTGCTACTTCAGGGTACTCCTTAGCGATTTTAGTAACCGTTTTTCGCCATAAACGAGATGTTTCCAGCACATTAGCTTTATCTACCAGCGTTAATTTGTTCCTCCTTGTTTCCGCAGCTTTAAAAGCGAGGTGAGCTACGCGTTCAATTTCTTCTACGGAATAGGTGCAAAGATCTGAAGCGCTTTGACCGTCTTCAGAAGTGCTTTTCTCGCCAAAATATATTCCGCCGGTAAGTTCTCTGAAAATGATCATATCTGCTCCCTCAATATTTTCTCTTTTAAGCGGTGACTGGTGTATAAGACTTTCATGAGCTTTTACGGGTCTAATGTTAGCGAAAAGGCCTAATTCTTTTCTTAGGCGTAGCAAGCCCTGTTCCGGCCTTACTTTCGCTGAAGGATCATTGTCATATTTAGGATCACCAATCGCCCCAAAAAGCACAGCGTCAGATCTTTTACAGAGTTCCAGTGTTGTCTCAGGCAATGGATCCCCCAACTTATCAATTGCTACCGCGCCAACTTCAGCTTCTTCAAAATTGAACTCATGATCAAATCTATCTGCAACAGCCTTCAGCACTTTCATTGACTGCTGTGTTATTTCAGGACCAATCCCGTCCCCGGGAAGTACAGCTATATTAAATTTCATACATTATTTTTATAAGGTTTCCTGTGGTACAGGTTCTATGGCTTTACGTTTCTGCTCAAATTTCTCAATAGCTTCCAACTTACTCGTTAGAAAATCTATATCATCATATCCATTGATCAGGCAGGTTTTTTTGTAGGGATCTATGTCAAAATGTTCTTTTTCAGCAGAACCTTCAATTTTTATAAATTGATTCTGAAGATCTATGATGAATTTTTCTTCCGGATCTTTCTCTACTGAAATAAGCAGCTTATGAAGAAAATCGGGACTTACCTGAACGGGAAGTAGTCCGTTATTTAATGCATTACCCTTAAAAATATCTGCAAAGTAACTGGACACAACAACTTTAAAACCATAAGCTTTTATAGCCCAGGCGGCATGTTCACGGCTTGATCCACATCCAAAATTATTTCCGGCGATCAATATCGAACCTGAAAACCTATCCTGGTTTAATACAAAATCCTCATTTGGATCTCCATTTTTATCAAATCGCCAGTCCTTAAAAAGATTTTCACCAAAACCAGCTTTGTCTGTCGCTTTTAGAAAACGAGCAGGAATGATCTGGTCTGTGTCTACATTTTCATCATCCAAAGGAACGGCGGTATCTGTAAGTGTTATAAATTTCTCCATTAGTTCAATGTTAGCGTATAATCTGAAATCTTTCCTGAAATAGCAGTCGCTGCGGCGGTCAATGGACTTGCCAGAATTGTCCTGGAACCGGGTCCCTGCCTTCCTTCAAAATTTCTATTACTGGTGGATACACAATATTCACCTTCCGGGATCTTGTCATCGTTCATTGCCAGACATGCCGAACATCCTGGTTGTCTTAAAGTAAAACCGGCTTCTTCAAATACCTTGTCCAGTCCTTCTTCCTTGATCTGTATGGCCACCTGCTGGCTTCCGGGAACGATCAAAGCATTTACATTTTCTGCTTTCTGTTTTCCTTTGATATAAGATGCCGCAACTCTAAAATCTTCAATTCTGGAATTCGTGCAACTACCAATAAAAATATAGTTGATAGGTTTATCAAGTAAAATTTCTCCCGGCTTGAAATCCATATAAGCTAAAGCCTTGGCATCGCTTTTATTTCCTTCCACAGGAATACTACCGGTGAGTTTAATGCCCATTCCCGGGTTTGTTCCGTAGGTGATCATGGGTTCTATGTCTTCAGCTTCAAACGAATATTCCTGGTCAAATTCTGCTTCCGGATCAGTTTTCAATATTTCCCAATATGCGGTCATTCTATCAAAATCAGCGCCTTTAGGAGCAAATTCTCTGCCTTCCACGTAATCTATCGTAGTTTGATCTGGAGCAATAAGGCCACCACGCGCTCCCATTTCTATACTCATATTGCAAACCGTCATTCGGCCTTCCATAGACATTTCTTCAAACACTTCTCCTGCGTACTCACAAAAGTATCCGGTACCTGAGTTTGTTCCCAGTTTACTTATAATGTACAGGATTACATCCTTAGGTAAAACTCCCTTCTTCAGTTTTCCATTCACATTCACCCGAAGTTTTTTTGGTTTTTCTACCAGTAGACACTGGCTTGCAAAAACCTGAGTTACCTGGCTGGTTCCTATTCCGAAGGCAATCGTTCCAAAAGCGCCATGAGTAGAAGTATGGCTGTCACCGCAAACTATGGTCATGCCGGGCTGAGTGATTCCCAGCTCCGGGGCCATAACATGAACGATCCCATTATAGGGATGTCCCAGGCCATAAAGCGTAATATCGTTCTCTTCACAGTTCTGACTCAACTCCTTTAGTTGCTTTCTGGATAAAAGATCTCTGACCGGTAAATGCTGATCCTGGGTTGGCGTATTATGATCTGCCGTAGCCACGATCTGTTCCGGCCGAAATACGGGAATGTTTCTTTCCTTCAACTCATTAAAAGCCTGAGGACTGGTCACTTCGTGTATCAAATGTTTATCGATATACAAAATGTCCGGCCCGTTAGGTATGCTTTCAACAACATGGGAGTCCCAAATTTTATCAAATAAAGTTTTCTTCATAATAAATCAGGCAATTGCTCGTGAACTCTTTTTGAAGATATCCATGATTATATGAATATCAGTGTCTGCCACCTGTTTCTTAGCATCTGCAAAACTTAAGAACTCAAGGTAAACATGATCCAGTTCTATCTTAGTTAGATCATAACCCATTTTTTTAGCTTTGTAAGCAAGCGCTGCTCTACCACTACGGGCAGTTAAAACAATAGCCGACTCGGTGACCCCGACATCGGCTGGATTAATGATTTCATATGTTTCTCTATTCTTGATGACGCCATCCTGGTGAATCCCAGAACTATGAGCAAATGCGTTGGCACCCACGATTGCTTTGTTTGGCTGTACGTACATACCCATCTCTCTCGAGACCATATTACTGGTGTCGTACAACAACTGCGGATTAATATCTGTATTCAAATCAAGATATGGATGTTGTCTTAAGATCATGACGACCTCTTCCAAGGCCGTATTTCCAGCACGTTCTCCTATCCCATTGATGGTGCATTCTATTTGCCTGGCTCCATTGGTAATACCGGCAATTGCATTTGCAGTAGCCAGTCCAAGGTCATTATGGCAATGGCAGGAAATGATCACATTCTCGATCCCAACCACATTTTCTTTTAAGTATTTTATCTTTCTGCCATATTCTTCTGGTAAGCAATATCCTGTTGTATCTGGAATATTTATAACGGTAGCACCGTTTTTCACAGCTTCGGTACAAACTTTTGCCAGGAATTCATTTTCAGTTCTTCCAGCATCTTCCGCATAGAATTCAACATCGTCCACGAAGCTTTTAGCATAAGCTACGGCTTCACCAGCTCTTTCGATAATCTCTGGACGACTGGACTTGAACTTATATTTAATATGAGAGTCTGAAGTTCCAATTCCTGTGTGAATTCTGGGCTTTCGGGCATATTTGAGCGCATCTGCAGCAACCTTGATGTCGTTTTTTACGGCGCGGGTAAGTCCGCAAACCGTCGCATTTTTTACGAGTTTTGAGATTTCGGTAACAGATTGAAAGTCGCCAGGACTTGAAACCGGGAAACCTGCTTCAATAACATCAACACCAAGTTCATCGAGTCGTGCAGCGATCTTCTTCTTCTGTTCCGTATTCAATTTGCAGCCGGGGACTTGTTCTCCGTCCCTCAATGTAGTGTCAAAAATTTCTACCTTTTCAGTACGCATGTGAGATTTATTTTGCTTTATCTTTAACTAATGTATCAGTCTCACTACAAGTTTTCTGGTCACAGTCTCAACATGTTACAGTAATTAAAACGAAGGAAAAAGTACATAACTAACTGAATCACAAAGAACTAGTAAACCTGCTTTTACAATGACCAATGATCTAACCGAAAATCTGTTTTCTTTAATCAAATCCTTATCTGCTTCAGAAAAAAGACAGTTTTCGCTTTATGTTGGAAGAATTGGGGTGAATTCAGACTCAAAATTCCTGAATTTATATAAAGTAATTTCAAAACAGAAAAAATACAATGAAGCTGAAATTCTTGAAAATACCAGTATTACGAAGCTTCAGCTTTCCAACGTCAAAACGCATCTATACAAGCAGCTTTTAATTTCTCTAAGGCTCAATCCAGCACACCAGAGTATTCCGGTTCAAATTCGGGAACAACTTGATTTCGCCTATATCTTATATCACAAAGGTTTATATAAGCAGAGCTTAAAGTTGCTGGACAAAGTGAAGTTGCTGGCACTAAATTTTGAAGAGAAGAACCTTGCTTACGAAGTTCTGGAGCTTGAGAAGATCATAGAGTCGCAGTATATCACCCGGAGTATGAATAACAGGGCAGATATACTTATTCGTCAAACCCGAGAGATCAGTGCGCTAAATTCATTGTGGGGAGATCTATCGAATCTTTCTTTGGAATTATATGCAATATTTTTAAAACAGGGCTATTGCCGTACTGAAGAAGAAGCAATTTCCATCAAGGAATATTTTAAAAAGCAACTTCCCGATTATACATTTTCAGAGCTTGGTTTTCGAGAGAAATTATGGGTTTATAAATCCCATATGTGGTATAGTTTTTTAATTCAGGATTTTTTGGGCTGTTACCGCTATTCGATGAAATGGAAAGAACTTTTCGTAGAATATGATCATATGATTCCCGTGCATCCTGTTTCTTATTTAAAAGGTAATCATTACCTGTTGGAATCACTGTTTTATTTAAATCATACAGAGCTTTTTGAAAAGACTTTAATACAATTAGAAAGTTCTTTAAGAGATGCACAGATCCCACATAATGATAATATTGCTGCACTTTCTTTTCTCTACGTCTATTCCAATAAACTGAATTTAAAGTTTATGAAAGGGGAGTTTGGAGATAACCAGGAGCTCGTCAAAAAGATCACAGATAAGATCACAAAATTTAAGGGCAGGTTGGATGAGCACCACATAATGGTATTTTACTACAAGATCGCCTGTTTGTACTTTGGGGATGGGGATAATAAAAAGTGTATTGCTTTTCTAAAAAAGATCATCACTAATAAATCACTGGGAATGCGGGAAGATCTTATGTGTTTCTCTCGAATTCTCAATCTTGTAGCACATTATGAGGCCGGGCTCGATTATCATCTGGATCATCTTGTGAAATCCACCTACAAGTTTCTTATTAGAATGAACGATCTGCATGAAGTTCAGAAAGAGATGATCAAATTCTTGAGAAAGCTACCGGATGTTTCTCCTCTGGATATTAGAGATGAATTCAAGAAATTACATGCTGTTCTCAAAGTTTTCGAGCAACATCCTTATGAAAGAAGGGCTTTTTTATACCTGGATATCATTAGCTGGCTGGAAAGTAATATTGAAAATGTTCCAGTAAAAACTATCATTCAGCAAAAAACTGCCGCATCTTCGCGTTAAATTCAGATATGACCGCACCAAAGTCTACCAATATTTCGAATATTCTAATGCTCAACCTGGCGGTGTTGCTTATAAGCACATCCGGAGCCTTGGGTCGTTATATCACATTAGATCCCATAATTACCATTTTCTATCGCTGTGTTTTGGCAGCTGTGATATTTTATGCCTATTGCAAGTGGCAGGGAATAAGCCTGAAAATCGCTTCGAGAAAAGATGTTCTTAAAGTGATTTCTGGAGGACTGCTTATGGGTGCTCACTGGGTGACTTATTTCTATTCCCTTAAATATTCCAGCGTTGCCATAGCTTTATTATCCTTATTTACATATCCGGTTATCACTGCGTTTCTGGAGCCATTATTATTTAAAACCCGATTCAATAAGATTCATGTTGCACTGGGATTTTTAGTGCTGTTCGGGGTATATTTTCTTAGTCCCGATTTCGATCTGGAGAATAACTCATTTATAGCCGTACTCTTCGGAATTGCATCTGCTGTATTTTATTCTCTTCGGAATTTACTAATGAAAAAAGAGATCGAACGCTATAATGGATCTACATTAATGTTCTACCAGATACTGGTGGTCGCCTTAGTACTGTCTCCTGCTTTCTTTTATTCTGAAGTTGCTAAAGTTCTGGAACAATGGAAACCACTGCTAACGCTTGCCTTGCTTACAACCTGTATTGGGCATACCTTATTCCTGAAGAGTTTTAAGAATTTTAGTATAACTGCGGCGAGTATTATGAGTAGTATACAACCGGTTTATGGAATTGCGCTTGGAGCTATTTTCTTGAACGAGATCCCTTCAGCAAAGACCATGATAGGTGGTTCACTGATCATAAGCGCGGTTATTATAGAAAGTCTTAGTTCGCTAAGAAGCAAAAAATAATTTAGAGGGTATAAAAAAAGCCACTTGGCTAAGTGGCTTTCAATATTATTCAATTGCAGTTAGTTTAAAACTTCTTTAAAAGTATCTCCCTGTCTTATATCTCCGGTTCTGTATCCGCGCATAAACCAGGCCTTACGTTGTTCTGAAGTTCCATGAGTAAATGAATCTGGATTTACACTTCCACTGGTTCGTTTCTGTATGGCATCATCACCAACAGCATTCGCGGCACTCAACGCTTCTTCGATATCTCCTTCACTCAAATACTGCTGATTCTCCTTCGTCCATACTCCTGCATAGAAGTCGGCTTGGAGCTCAAGCGCTACAGATAGTTCATTAGCTTCAGTCTGACTCGATTGCCGCTGAAGATTACGAACTTTTCCAGCCGTTCCCATCAAATGCTGAACATGGTGACCAACTTCATGAGCCATCACATAGGCCACTGCGTAATCACCGCCTTTGGCGCCAAATCTTTGTCTTAATTGATCGAAAAAAGTAAGGTCCATATAAATTTTCTGGTCTGCAGGGCAATAGAAAGGTCCGCTTGCAGACGATGCACCACCACAGGCTGTTTGTACAGCATCGCTAAAAAGAACAAGACCAGGTTCCTGGTAGTTCATATTGTTTTCTGCAAAAACATCATTCCAAACATCTTCAGTATCAGCAAGAACGGTTGCAACAAATTCTCCCATTTCTTTTTCTTCCGCAGTAAGTTCACGGGATTCAGTCTGGGAACTGCCAGATCCTTCCAGTTGTTGTAATACTGAAACATCACCATCGCTAAGAATAAACTGCGCAATAACGAAAATCACACCTATAATTCCTCCGCCGGCAATTAATTTACCTTTACCAGAGGAACCTCTACGATCCTCTACATTCCCGCTTTGTCTACGACCTTGCCATTTCATATTTAGATATTTTGGTTAAAAATAGTAAAAAGGCGGTATGTAAATTCTAATTATATCATAATTGCATCCCAGATAGGATCTTTTGGAGGAGGAGCCGTGATATGGATCTCTTCTTTTTTCACGGGATGTATAAACCTGAGTTCTCTGGAGTGAAGATGAATACTTGCATCGCGGTTGCTACGATCAAAACCATATTTAAGATCTCCTTTTATAGGACTTCCAATTGCCGATAACTGACTCCTGATCTGGTGATGCCTACCCGTGTGAAGGTCTATCTCCAGTACATAATAACGATCAAGCTCTTTGATTAGTTTATAGTCGAGGATCGCTTTTTTAGAATCTGGCACTTCATTTTTATGAGCATAGGATTTATTCTGCTTGGAATTCCTTTTCATAAAATGAATAAGCTCATCACTTTCTCTGGGCGGTTTCTCTTTAACAACGGCCCAATACGTTTTTTTCGCGTCCTTTTCCTGAAATAATTTATTGAGTCTTGGAAGTGCTTTTGAAGTTTTTGAAAACAGCACGATTCCGCTGGTAGGTCTATCCAGCCTGTGAACCACGCCTAAATAAACATTTCCTGGTTTATTATATTTTTCTTTGATGTAACTCTTGACCACTTCAGAAAGTGGTTTGTCACCGGTCTTATCTCCCTGGACAATATCACCCGGTCTTTTATTGACGATAATAATATGATTATCCTCATGCAGCACCTGCAGATTATCCTTTGTGGAAATTATTTTATCTGAACTCAATAGTTAAGTTTTGTAAAGAATTAGAAAGATCCAATCAATCGATCAATACTATATTTTAAGTCTAATATTGTTCATCATCTGAAGGAAATGCGCTGCTTTTCACATCATCTCTGTAATTCTGAAAAGCTTTTGTCATTTCTCCGTGAAGATCTGCATATCGTCTTAGGAATCTTGGATTAAACTCGTGAGTCATTCCAAGCATATCGTGAACAACCAGTACCTGGCCATCTACACCATTTCCTGCACCGATCCCAATTACTGGAATGGTTAAACTTGCGGCAACTTCTTTGGCCAGTTTGGCAGGAACTTTCTCAAGAACTATAGCAAAACATCCAATTTTCTCAAGCATCAGGGCATCAGCCTTCAGTTTTTCTGCTTCCTGTTCTTCTTTTGCACGAACTGTATAAGTTCCAAATTTATAGATGGATTGTGGTGTTAGTCCAAGATGTCCCATAACCGGAATTCCCGCATGCATGATTCTCTTGATACTTTCTTTGACTTCTTTTCCACCTTCAAGCTTTACGGCATGTCCACCACTTTCTTTCATGATCCTTATGGCAGAGCGCAATGCCTCCTTGGGATCACTCTGGTAACTTCCAAAAGGAAGATCCACGACTACCAGGGCACGATTGATTGCTCTAACAACACTGGTTGCATGATAGATCATCTGGTCCAGGGTAATTGGAAGGGTGGTCTCATGACCCGCCATTACATTACTTGCGGAATCACCTACCAAAATCACATCGATACCGGCGCCATCCACGATCTGAGCCATAGTGAAATCGTATGCTGTAAGCATGCTGATCTTTTCACCGTTGGACTTCATATCTACCAGTGATTTTGTTGTTATTCTCTTGTACTGTTTTTTGGCAACCGACATTCGCGTAAATTTTAATTTCAGTAAAAGTAGTAAATTCGTAGAGCACTGTCAATAATCCTCGACTTATGAAAAACTTAATGTTTCTGGCGTTTATATTTATTTGCTTCAGTAGCCAAGCACAAACAAAGAATCCGAAGCAATTGGTTATAGATTTTTTCGAAGCTTTTCATGAGCAGGATACCGTAAAGCTTAAAACTTTTGCTACACAATCACTTCAGCTGAAATCTGTAAGTATGAATGTTGAAGGTAAAACAACTATCAGTACTTCAGCTTATCCAGAATTTGTAAAAAGTATTGCCTCCATTCCGAAGCATGTGAAATTTGAAGAAAAAATACATGAGTATAGAATAGAAGAAAACGGACTGCTGGCAACAGTCGCAACGCCGTATACCTTCTTTTATAATGGTGAGAAATCACATTGCGGAACCAATGTTTTCAATTTGGTAAAGTTGGACGGGAACTGGAAGATTCTATTCCTAATGGATTCCCGGAGCAAGCAGGCCTGCGATTAAATATCTTTTACACACCGAAAACCAGTATGCTCTAAACCAGTATCCGGAACTGAACTCATTCTCGCCGAAACACGATAGCCGCTACAATAACTTTCAGCACATAAAAAGGAACCACCGCGTATCACTTTTTCCTGCTCCATGTTATAGTAATGTTTAAAATATCCATCTTTCATTTCAGAAGTTCTGGAGTAAGCATCGTCATGATAGGTGTCCAGACACCATTCCCAAACATTTCCTGTAGTTTCATACAAACCAAAGTCATTCGCAGGAAAGCTTTTTACAGGTGCCATTTTTTCAAAATTATCCTCAACAGTATTCTTTTTTGGAAATTCACCCTGGTAGAAATTCGCATGTTGTGCGGCGATGTCAAAATCATTTCCCCAATGGTAAGTTAGAGAATCACGACCGGCGCTATTAAAATATTCAAATTCAGCTTCTGTTGGTAGCCTTTTGCCGGCCCATTTAGCATAGGCCATTGCATCATACCATGAAACCTGCACCACGGGATAGTTCCCCTTACCTTCAATAGAGGAATCGGGACCCTGTGGATGTTGCCAGTTCGCACCTTTCACAAATTTCCACCACCATTCGGGGTTATAGGGATCAAAAACCAAAGCTCCGGGTTCGTAGGTGTTTCCTTTGAGCTCAAAACTTCTCTCTGCAGTAGTAACATAACCGGTAGCTTCTACAAATTGAGCGAATTCGGCATTGGTAACTTCAGTTTTATCTACGTATATAGATTTGATCTCCACTTTATGAACTGGTAATTCATCTTTTTTTACCTGATCAGATTTTCCACCCATCAAATATTCTCCACCACCAAGTTTGATCATGTTTTCGGTAGAGGAGGAGTCGGATCTGGTTTTGATATAGGATATCTCCTTGAGATATTGCTTATGGTAATCTGAAACCTGACGGGTTTCAGTAGGTTCTATTGCCTGGATTGGGCCATTTGATTTTTCTTCCTTGCACGATGTAAGCAGGAGGGCTGATAATAAGAATATGAAGATGAAGTTTTTCACGTTTGTCCTGAAGAATGAGTCTCAAATATAAACATAAAAAAACCGGAAAATAAATGCTTTTACTTTCCGGTTATTCTTCTTAATTTAAAATTTACATCTTCAGTACTACTCTAAACCTGGCCTTATTGTTCATCATCTGTTCAAAGGCTTCAGCAACATTATCAAGACTATATTCTTCGATCATAGGTTTTGTGCCTGTCATCGCACTAAATTTGAGGGTGTCTTCAGAATCTATAGCTGTTCCGCTAGGCCATCCAGCGGCAGATTTTCTTCCCATAAGCAATTGCATAGGAGAAACTTCTATAGGTTCGCCCGTTGCGGCAACCATAAGTAATTTTCCGTCTATTCCTAAACCGTCTACTATGGATGTGATTGCATCGCTATGTGGCGCAGTAGCAAGGATTAATTTTGCTCCTCCTAATTTCTGAAGCTCCTCTGCACCATTTTTTTCGTTCGTATTTATAAATTCATGAGCACCCAGTTTGGATGCAAGCTCTTTTTTGTCATTACTATGAGAAACTGCTACAGTGCGCATTCCCATTTTCGCGGCATATTGAATTGCAAGGTGTCCCAGTCCACCAATTCCCTGAACGGCAACGACATCACCTGCTCGTATTCCTGAATTTCTCAAAGCATTAAAAACAGTGATTCCGGCACATAATAATGGCGCAGCTTCAGCTGAAGAAAGGTCTTCTGGAATATTGGCCACAGCTTCCTGAGGCGCCGTCATGTATTCTGCGTAACCACCATCGTAGGAAATCCCGCTTACCTTGGCATTCTCACAACTTATAAAGTCACCGCGACGACACGGCTCACATTCAAAGCAATGACCACCATGCCAGCCAACTCCAACGCGTTGTCCTTTTTCCCATTTGGAAACATCCTTTCCAATTTCTTCTATAATTCCCACAACTTCGTGCCCGGGAATTCGAGGATATTCAAGACCTGGGAAACCGCCTTCTTTTACAAAATTATCGCTATGGCAAATCCCACAAGCTTCAACTTTGATTAAAATTTCGTTTGCTGAAGGACTTGGTTTATCTACATCTTTAATGATAAAATCTCCTCCTGCTTCTTCAATTACTGCTGCTTTCATAACTTTTATTTTTTGGTTTCAGAAGTTACAAAAAGTGAAAGGGAATGCTTTTAAGGCTTTGTTAATTTGACAGGGTTAAGGGAAGTATAAAAAGCAGTACCATAGAATTATTCATGCTGTGCATTAACATAGGCCAGATTAGTCCTCGATTCTCCAATTTAATTTTTCCGAAGAAAAAGCCTGCGATAATACGAGGAAAGATCATAATGAATAATATCAGGTCAATTTGAAAAGTATCTACGTAATTGAAAATATGAACAAAGCCGAAAATGATGGCACCAAGAATCCAGTTGATTAAATAATATCGATGAAGCCAGTAACAGGTCTTTCTGAAAATATGTTCCGGGATCAATTCTCCCAGGGCATAAAAAGCAAGCAGCAAAGTCCCGCCAAGTACTCCATATTTCAGACTCCAATGAGCTTCATCTGGGATAAATGCGATACCAATCATAAAAAGAACACAGCAAAAAAAGAATTTGAGACTGAATTCTGTAGGTTTAAGTAAACTTCGGAATATGCCTTCCTCCATGACCGGTGCGAAAATGGCCGCCATAAAAGCAAATTTCCATGGTTGTGTTTTTAATAATTCGAAGATCTCGGTTTGCTGATATTTATCGTAATCAAAAGATGGAAATGTAGATTGAAGAGCGGCCAGTAGTATGAAGAAAAGGAAATAGCAACCAAGCATCTTTCCGAAATTAGTGAGCAGGTTGAAAATCTTAAACCTCAGGCTGGCTTCTGGCGGCATTTATAGTAGCATTTGAAGCTGCAATATAAGAAGAGCAACTTCGGGAATAAAGTTTAAAAAATGGAAATATGCTCTATGTTCATATGTACTCTGAAAACTTTATGAATAGATTAAGGTTCATCAAAAAGCTTAGATTTTCGTGTTTTTTATCTTTAAGAAAAATAGGATTATGAAGTTTTTTATAAATGAAGCAGATCAGGTTGTAAATGAGGGAATAGAAGGATTGCTTACTAATCCCAAGCTTACCAGACTGGATAATTTCCCTGAGGTTCGTGTAGTTTTGCGGAAGGATTGGGATAAATCGAAAGTAGCAATTATTTCTGGCGGTGGATCTGGTCACGAGCCAACTCATGCGGGATTTGTTGGGAAGGGAATGCTCACGGCAGCAGTATGTGGTGATATTTTTGCTTCTCCTTCGGTAGATGCAGTGCTTTCCGCAATTATAGCGACGGCAGGTGATAAAGGCTGTCTTTTGGTAATCAAGAACTATACAGGAGACCGACTTAATTTTGGTCTTGCGGCAGAGCAGGCCAGGGAAATGGGTTATAAAGTTGAAACGATTATCGTTGGAGATGATATAGCTTTAGGAGAAGATACAGAACAAAGAGGATTAGCCGGAACGCTTTTCGTACATAAATCGGCGGGATATTTATCTGAAAAAGGAAAGTCACTTGAAGAGATTTTAGAGCTAGTGAAAAGAGTTGCGCAAAATTCTTATTCCATAGGTCTTTCGTTAGAGGAAGGACAGAAATTTCAGGGAAAAGAGGAATCTCGTTTAGATGAATCTGAAGCTGAATTGGGTCTTGGAATTCACGGGGAACCAGGAGTTGAAAAAATAGCTGTGGCGAAAGCTGATGAGCTTATGGAAACTGCAGTGGAAAAACTTCAGGAATATACAAGCGGAGATGAGTATGCGCTTATTTTGAATAATCTTGGAAGTGTTACTCCGGTTGAAATGAATGTTTTACTGAATTCTTTCAGTAAAACTTCAATGGCCGAAAATATAAAATTGCTCGTAGGTCCCGGAAGTTTTATGACTTCGCTAAACATGAAAGGTTTTTCCATCTCTGTCGTGCAACTGGATGAAGAGATTAGTGAAGCTTTGCTGGCAACCTGTGATCCTGCTTCCTGGTTCATCAGTGAATTTGGAAAAGCCAGTTCGATCAACAGTCCGGAACTTCCGGAAACTCTTCCTTTTGAATCTTCGGAAAATGCCAGCACTAAGAAGTTGCTTAAGGAAATTGCTGAAGAATTGATCGACATGAAGGATGAGATCAATGCTCTGGATGAAAAAGTAGGAGATGGGGATGCCGGTTCTACCTTTGCAAGTGCTGGTAAGAATGTACTGGAAGTTATTGACAGGTTGCCATATGCTAAAAACTGGGAACTATTCATAAGTATAGGTAGAATCTTTTCCAGAGAAATAGGTGGTTCCAGCGGTGTACTTTTTTCACTCTTATTTACCAGAGCTGGAAACGCATTGAAAGAAAATGATGACCTGGGAAAAGCTCTATTAAGCGGATTGGATAAAATGAAGGATTATGGTGGCGCGAAACAAGGGGAGCGTACGATGATTGATGCCCTGCAACCAGCTTTTGAAGCGATCGCTAATGGAGAAAGTATGGAGAAGGTAAAGTCGGCTGCACGAAAAGGAGCTAATGCTACTAAAGAAATCACCAATACTAAATTTGGTAGGTCTTCTTATCTCTCAGAAGATAGTTTAAAGAATGTTCCAGATCCGGGAGCAGAAGTTGTTGCCAGGGTTTTCGAAAAACTGGCGGCGATTAAATAATTGAAGTTAAAATGATAACCCACCTTGAAATATAATACAATCAGGGTGGGTTTTTCCTTTAATATTAGCAATCACTTAGGCTTACTTTAACTGCAAGACCACCTTCAGAAGTTTCTTTATACTTCTTATTCATATCCTTTGCGGTTTCCCACATCGTCTCGATCACTTTATCCAGTGGGACCTTAGCGCGACTTGCATCACTTTCCATGGCAATTTCAGCAGCATTGATCGCTTTGATCGCTCCCATTGCATTTCTTTCGATACATGGAACCTGTACTAAACCAGCAATAGGATCACAGGTTAAACCTAAATGATGTTCCATGGCAATCTCACTGGCCATTAAAACCTGTTCCGGGGTTCCTCCCATCAATTCGGTAAGACCACCTGCGGCCATCGCTGATGAAACCCCAATCTCTGCCTGGCAACCACCCATGGCTGCAGAAATGGTAGCTCCTTTTTTGAAAAGGCTTCCGACTTCGCCGGCAACCAGCATAAATCTTTTAATATCCTCGTAAGTAGCATCGTGGTTTTCTATACAGAGGTAATACATTAAAACAGCCGGTACAGTTCCCGCACTACCATTAGTGGGAGCGGTAACAACCCTTCCAAGGGATGCATTAACTTCATTCACACTTAAAGCAAAGCAGGTAACCCATTTAAGGATCTGGCGGAATTTCACTTCGGTTTGTCGAATGGCAGGAATCCAGTCCTCTACATTAGTATAGGAAGTATCACCAATTAAACGCTGATGCATTTCAAAAGCGCGTCGTTTCACATTAAGACCACCTGGAAGTGTACCTTCAGTATGACATCCAATATACATGGACTCCAGCATTACATTCCAGATCTGTTTGAAGTTCGCGTCGATCTCTTCATCTGTACGCAGAGAACGTTCATTTTCAAGTACAATTTCAGAAATGGTTTTATTTTCCTGTTTACAAAATGCCAGTAATTCAGTTGCCTTTTCAATGGAGAAAGGGAAATTCTGAAAATTCTTCATTTTCTTGCTGGCGTTCTTACGTTCTTTTTTAACCACGAATCCGCCTCCAATGGAATAGAACGAAGAAGAAGTTTTCTTGCCATTGAATAGACATGCTCGAAATGTCATTCCGTTAGGGTGAAATTCGAGAAATTTTCTATTAAATTTTATATTTTCAGAGATAGAGAATTCTATTTCTCGTTCGCCATTTAATAATATTCTGCCGGTTTCACGAACGTTGCTAATCTCGGAATCGAGGATTTCAATATCCATAGTTACAGGATCATGTCCCAGCAAGCCCAGAACCGTAGCAATATCTGTAGCGTGACCTTTCCCGGTAAGACTTAGAGATCCATAAAGATCTACATGAATCTTTTCCACCTGGTCGAACCTTTCTTTAGACTTCAACTCAGCGACCCAGCGTTGAGCTGCCCGCCATGGTCCAAGAGTATGAGAACTGGATGGACCAACGCCCACCTTCAGCATATCAAAAACACTAATGCATTCGATTTTTCGCATTCAGATAAAATTATTTGAGCACAAAAGTAAGGATTTGATAAAGCTACCCATATATAATTGCGAAAATAATATTCCGAAGAAATCAAAGGAGTATTACTCAGTAATGACAGGGTTGAATTTTAAAAATGACAGTCTGTCATAAGAAAAGCGCTGGCATAATGATTGACTTCAAGTGAGTGTAAAATTGATAAACTAACATAAAACAAGTTATATAGTTATGAGTAAAATAATTGGAATTGACTTGGGTACCACTAACTCCTGCGTTGCCGTAATGGAAGGTAGTGAGCCAACAGTGATACCTAATGCCGAAGGAAAAAGAACAACACCATCTGTAATTGCATTTGTAGAAGGTGGAGAAATAAAAGTAGGTGACCCTGCAAAGCGTCAGGCGGTAACTAACCCAACTAAAACGGTAGCTTCTATTAAAAGGTTTATGGGAAATAAATTCTCAGAATCTGAAAGAGAAGCAGGTAGAGTACCTTATAAAGTAACTAAAGGTGATAATGATACTCCACGTGTGGATATCGATGGTCGTCTTTATACTCCGCAGGAACTTTCAGCAATGGTGCTTCAGAAAATGAAGAAAACCGCTGAAGATTATCTTGGACATGATGTAACGGAGGCTGTAATTACAGTGCCTGCATACTTTAATGATTCTCAACGTCACGCAACGAAAGAAGCTGGTGAAATCGCAGGTCTTAAAGTAAGAAGAATAATAAACGAACCAACCGCTGCAGCACTTGCTTACGGATTGGATAAAAAATCTCAGGATCAGAAGATCGCTGTGTATGACCTTGGTGGTGGTACATTTGATATTTCTATTCTTGAACTAGGTGATGGTGTATTTGAAGTACTTTCTACTAATGGTGATACTCACCTTGGGGGAGATGACTTTGATGAAGTATTGATCGACTACCTGGCTGATAGCTTCCAGAAAGCAGAAGATATCGACCTAAGAAAAGATCCAATGGCACTTCAACGTTTGAAGGAAGCATCTGAAAAGGCGAAGATTGAATTATCATCTTCTACTCAAACAGAGATCAACCTTCCATACGTAACTGCAACTTCTAGTGGACCAAAACACCTTGTAGAAACTATCACTAGATCTAAGTTCGAACAATTAGCTTCTGAACTTGTAACAAGATCTATGGAGCCGGTGAAAAAGGCACTTAGTGATGCAGGTCTTTCTAAGAGCGATATCGATGAGGTAATTCTTGTTGGTGGATCAACTCGTATTCCTAAGATTCAGGAAGAAGTTGAAGCTTTCTTCGGAAAAAAACCTTCAAAAGGTGTAAACCCAGATGAGGTTGTAGCAATTGGTGCTGCTATCCAGGGAGGTGTACTTACAGGAGATGTTAAAGATGTATTGCTTCTTGATGTAACTCCACTTTCTCTAGGTATCGAAACCATGGGAGGAGTGAACACGAAACTTATCGAGTCGAATACTACGATCCCAACGAAGAAGTCACAGACTTTCTCTACGGCGGCAGACAATCAGCCTTCAGTGGAGATCCACGTACTTCAGGGAGAGCGTCCAATGGCGACAGATAATAAGACGATTGGTAGATTCCACTTAGATGGTATTCCACCAGCGCAAAGAGGAACTCCGCAAATTGAAGTAACTTTCGATATTGATGCCAATGGTATCATTAAAGTAAGTGCTACAGACAAAGCAACTGGAAAATCTCAGGATATTCGTATCGAAGCTTCTTCAGGATTAACTGAAGAGGAAATCGAGAAAATGAAGAAGGAAGCTGAAGCAAATGCTGAAACCGATAAGCAGGCTAAAGAAAAAGTTGATAAGCTTAACGAAGCAGACAGCATGATCTTCCAGACTGAAAAGCAACTGAAAGAATTTGGAGATAAGATCTCTGAAGACAAGAAGAAGCCAGTGGAAGAAGCTTTAGAAGAATTGAAAAAAGCTTACGAAACTAAGGAGATTGAGCAAATTTCTCCAGCTTTAGACAAATTGAATGAGGCATGGAAGACTGCATCAGAAGAAATGTACAAAGCTCAAGCAGAAGCTCAGGGCGGTCAGCCAGGCGGACCACAGCAAGGTGCTACAGGCGCTGAAGGTGGAGCAGCAGATGGTGGAGCCTCTCAGGGTGCAGATGATGTAGAAGATGTAGATTTTGAAGAAGTGAAGTAATTCACAATCAATATATTTTAGAAAAACCTCGCAGAAATGCGAGGTTTTTTTGTTTGGAACCTGGTCTAACCCAATGTGCCGTTCATTTGCAAACTGGACCGTATCTATAACAGTTATCTTACAATTTGCACTATTCTCTTAGCGGTTTTTAATATTAAATAGGTTTCCGCAATATGAATATTTCTCGAATTAAAGCAAACTTAACGTCTTAACCTAAAAGTGATTTTAAGATAATTTAAGTACTACAGTGGCTTAACATCCTGGCTGAGTTCAAACTGTATTTTTATCACAACTAAACAACTTAAATTATTTTTCAAATGAACAGAATTACAAATTTTATGAGTCGGCTATTTTTACTAGCCGCCTTATCATTGGCGATCAGCGGTTGCGAAGCTGAAGACGGTGTAGATGGTACAAATGGAACCGATGGTCAGGATGGTGTAGATGGTATCAATGGAGAGGATGGCCAGGATGGAGAGGATTTTACACCAGCTCCCGAAATATTCGAAAATAAAAGTGCGGTAGATCCACTAGTTAGCATGTCGCCTCAATTCAGCTTCGTTCAGGCTTATTCTTTACTGAGTACACCAGATGTGGTAGGAGATGATTTCCAACTTGCAGGTTCTGCTGATGGAGCAGGATTTCTAAAAGACGGTGACGGTTACATGTACGTGGTGAACTGTGAAGATAGCTATGCAGTTGCGAGAATTAGGTTTGACCAATACATGAACCCAGTAAGCGGAGACTATCTATTGAACTCAGGTGTTTCAGATTATGCGCGTCAATGTTCTGCTACTATGTGGGAAGCCAGTATTCATGGTGGATCCAAAGATCTTTTCCTTTCAGCTTCAGAAAGTATCAATTACGATGTAAAAGGGATAGATCCATGGGTAGAAAATCCAACTCCGCAGGCAGATTTCGGACTTGATGCACTTGGAGAATTTTCCTGGGAAAACGCTGTACCACTTCCTAAGGATGCGTACACTGGAAAGACTGTAATCATTGGAGGCGATGATGACTCCTCTGGATCTGAAGGACAGGTGGTGCTTTATTATTCTGAAAATGCTGATGACGACCTGGAAAACGGGAAGATCTATGTGCTTCGTGCGAAAGAAATTTCAGATGGGATGGATGGAAAAAAAGCTGTAGAATCTGATGTTGTCTATAATGAGTCAAGTTTTGATCTTCAATCCACCTACGAAGTAGAATTTGTTGAGATCGAGAATGGTAAAGATCTCACTAAAGATGAAATGGAAACCGCTAGTTCCAATGTGCTTGCTACTCAATTTATGAGAGTTGAAGACGTGGATTATCAGAAAGGAGCCGATTCTAATGCTAGAAATGTATATTTCGCGGTAACCGGTAGAGGTCCAGGTAGAGGTACTTATAACGACTGGGGTACGGTATATAAACTTGAATTGGACGAAAATTCTCCACTTTCAGGTAAACTAACTCAGATCGTTAGTGGAAATACAGATACCAACAACATGGATGGAAATTTAGGAGCTCTGCAAAGTCCTGATAATATCTGTGTTACTGAAAATTTCGTTTATATCCAGGAAGATCCAAACAGCTTTAGTAGAGGACATTCTGCATATATCTATCAGTCAGATTTAAACGGACAGAATATTCAGCATGTGCTTGAACTTATTGTAAGACAGGACCTGGATCCAGATAATTCTACAGGTTTTAGTGGAGAATTTGGTTCATTAATAGATGTTTCAGACAAACTTGGAGAACCGGGAACTTTTCTTCTCGCTGTACAACCGCACTATTGGGAAAGTAGTGATTTCATGAATTTAGACGGTCATACCAATGCTGACCGTGAAGATGACCAGGCATCACAAATAGTTTTACTAAGAGGGTTACCTAGATAATTCCAATTTTAGTTTCTACAGGTCTTCGTTTTTACGAAGACCTGTTCTTATTTATAGAAATATGTTCAAAAAAATACTTCTGGCAATCATTCTAATTGCCCAGTTTTCCTGTAAGTAAGAATCGGAATATCTTGCTCTTAATTCTGAAAATAATCAGGGCTGGACTCAGGCGCACAAATTCTACCAAAATTCGTTAAATAACAGTATTCAGCATTTATCTGAAATAAAAAATAATGGTCTGGATGATCCTTCTAATAAAGAGCTTTTTAAGAAAGCAAGACAGGAATGGAAAAAAGCAGAACCCTTTGCGGCGTATTTAAATCCTGCAGTGGGACATCGTGTAAATGGACCTGCACTTCCAGTCTTTCTTGAGGATAATTCCAGGTTTATGCCGGCGGTTGGATTGCAAAAGATAGAGGAAAGTATTTATGATAGGGAAGTTACAGCGCAGGAATTTCAGGAAGAACTGAAAGTTACCCTGGGATTAATGGGAAACCTTCAGAAGAATATAGACAAGCGAGAGTTAACCACAGAACGCTTTTTTATTGCAACGCAGCAACAATTACTCAGGATCCTTAGTCATTCGATCACTGGATTTGATACTCCAGTTAGTCATTTGGGGATAGAGGAGGCGGCAGTCTCGTTAAGAGCCTTGAATGAGGTATATGTTCTCACCCTTCGAAAAATTATCCAGCAGAAGGACATAGATTTGGATAAAAGATTTCAGCAAAAGCTTATAAGTTCAGCTAAATATCTGAAAGAGAATACAGATTTCGAGACGTTTGATCGTTACGAGTTTACCAGAGAGTATTTGAACGATATCACAAGTTTATGGCTGCAAATAAGAAATACTTCGGGACTTTGGGAAGGTACTGCCAATCAACCTTTTAATTTCAATGCACCAACATTTTTCGAAGAGGATAGTTTCAAGCCTGAATATTTCATGCAGAATGTAAACAGAAAGAATTCTGGAATGAAAGTAGCGCTTGGTGAGAAATTATTTTTCGAGAAAAAGCTTTCAAAGAATGGACGTATGGCGTGCGCAACCTGTCATCTTCCAGAAAAGGCCTATGCAGATGGGTTGACTTTCAGTAAAGATAATCAGGGAATGGAGCTTAGTAGAAATACACCTACCCTTATAAATTCGGTTTATCAACGAGGATTTTTCTGGGATGGTAGATCTGAAGGTTTGATGGGACAAATCTCTTCAGTATTTACTAATAAAAAAGAATTTGATACCGGAGTGCATGAATTTTCCGAAGAGATTTTACAGGATTCCACCTATCAGGAAATGATCCAAGAGACTTTTGGTGGTATTCCGCGGGGTAATACTGAACTTATTAAAGCATTGTCTGCATATATTTCCACGCTGAATGGAATGAATAGTAAATTTGACCGTAATATTTCTGGCAAGGAAAACACATTTACAGAGCAGGAAAAACGCGGGTTTAATTTATTTGCCGGTAAAGCCCTCTGTGCGACCTGTCATTTTTTACCCCTCACCAATGGAACCGTTCCGCCATTCTATACTGAAACCGAAAAGGAGATCATAGGTGTTCCAGAAACAGCCGCGAATAATAAGCTGGACGATGATACCGGTTTTTACTGGAGCTATAGAGTTGAAGAGCATAAAGGAATGTTCAAAACTCCTGGAGTGCGAAATATAGCTTTAACTGCTCCATACATGCACAACGGAGTTTATACGAATCTTGAGCAGGTAATTGACTTTTATAATAAAGGAGGTGGAGCTGGATTGGGCTTTGATCTGCCACATCAAACCCTACCATTTAATAACCTGGAACTCAATGAAGACGAACAGGCTGATCTGGTAGCTTATTTGAAAACGCTAACGGATACTAAAGTAACTGGTAGCGATAAGGATCTTTCAATTTAGCAAAGTATAGATATAAACAAAATTGAAGAGAACCAGCACCACAAGGCAGCATAAACTAAAAATTCGGTACTGCTTACCAGGCTGGTCTTCTTTTCTCATATTGTTGCCGGTCACGAGTTTATAATTGAACCATGCGAGCAAGGGAGCTGATAGAAATGATAAAGCTGTAGCGAAATCTATCAGCACCGTAAAAGTCATGCTAAAATAGGAGAGGATCACCAGGGCAACAGCTGGAATGATAAAAATTGCCAGTCGGTAGGAATTCCATTTTTCAGAGGTTGTTGCATCAGGTTTTTCGATCATGTAAACTTCAGAAAGCACCCGGGGGAAGGCATCTGTAACCGCAAGGGTCGTGGAGAACATAGCGATTAGGGCAGCGATAGCCACCAGTGTTTCGCTCCAAGGTCCCAAAGTGGCTCCATAAAGCGCTACCAACTGTCCCGAAAATTCCACACCGTTCCCGGAAAATTCTGTATTGGAACCGAACATTATAAGTGCTCCCATTAGAAAAAATAACAGACCAATAATTGCAGCGGCGAGGTAACCCACGTTGAAATCTGCAAATGCTTCCCTTATACTTATTTTTCCAGTAGATACCGATTTTTCCCTGGTCCAGATCGAATGCCATACGGCGGCATCTAACGGAATTGGCATCCAACCCATAAAGGCAATGATAAAAGCTATACTTGCCGTATTCCAGAGATCTGGTGATGCAATGGATAGCGAACGATCAAGCCTCCCGTCACCAAACGCCAATACGACTGCGATCAAAGTAGCCAACCCAAGTAAGCTAACGATGAATTTCATGGATTTGTCCAGTGCCGGGTATCTTCCTATAAGTAGTAAAGCGATACAAATGGCAGAAATTATAAGACTCCAGCTAAAAGTTCCCCAGGCCATTCCAAAAAGTCGTTCAGCAAGACCGGCGGTTACGATCGTAACTGCAGCCTGAATAATGAACATGCTACCCACCGTAATAAAGATAAACAGTGCATAAGGCAATTTACCCAGACGCCTGTAACCCTGAATGAGATGTTCACCACTGGAAGCAGCGTACCTGGGACCGAATTCGAGAAATGGATATTTAGTAATGCACGCGAGCAATAAGATCCAGATGAGTAAGAATCCGTAATCTGCACCGGCTCTGGTCGCCTGTACTAAATGCGAAACTCCAATTGCGGCTCCGGCAAGCAAAAAGCCCGGACCCAAAGATCTCAAAATTGATCTACTTTTCGGCATTAGCTGGTTTTAGCAATTTTAGTGATAATTTCCTGGTTTAGTTCGTGTCCACCTTCAAAAGCATGAATATTGATCTCCTCTCCAAATATTTCCTTCAATCTGGATTCTTCAACTTCTATGATCCCTTTTTTGAGGTATTCATCCTGTGTTCCATAGATAAAATGAAAATTGGTTTCTTTCAGAAACTCGAAATCTGCCTTATTAAGTTCTTGTGGTACTTTTCCGGAGTGCATAATAAGATTGGCGCATTTAATTTTGCGTCTGGCTACGAACCTGGTAGCGACAGAAACACCTTGTGAATATCCAAGAATATTCAGTTTATGAACATTTGAAAGATCTTCAGCATCATAAACAGCGTCAAGATACTTCAGCACGTTTTCAATCTCAGCTTCAAGATTCTCCCGGGTAAGCCAGGAAGCGCCCATATGCCTGTATTCTCCATTGAGATAATATTTCGATTGAGCCTGTGGAGCAATGATATAATTCTCAGCATCCAGATGATTAAAATGTCTTATAAAATACCTGCTTAAATAACCTATTCCGTGGAGCACTAGCCATACAGTTCTGGTATTTTCAGAATGTTCATTCAAGGTAGAATAGGTGTTGTGAATGGTATAAGAAAGACTTTTCTCCTTACTCATGGTTGTCGCAGGTTTTGTATTTTTACAAATAAACCAATCTTTTAAAAGATGACGAAGGAAGAAGTACTGCAACTTTCAAAAAAGGTCTGTAAGAACACACTTATGGAAACCCTTGAAATAGAGTTTTCTGAAATTGGGGAAGATTACCTGATCGCTAAAATGCCGGTGAATTCAAGAGTCCATCAACCTGATGGAGTTTTACATGGCGGTGCGACGGTAGCCCTGGCAGAAAGTGTTGGAAGTATGGCCAGTTATGTTTTTCTGGATACCGATAACTTTTTTATTCGGGGTATTGAGATCGCTGCGAACCATCTTAGAAGTGTAAAAGAAGGATGGGTTTATGCCAAAGCGACTTTTATTCATAAAGGTAGAACCACGCAATTATTTGAAATAAAGATCACAGATGAGGAGGATCGCCTGATCTCCCTGGTGAAGTTAACGACAATTGCTCTTCCAAAAGAAACCAAATGATCACAGAAGAAGAATTATTTGCCAGTATAAGAACTCAGACCGATAAAGAATTTCCATTTGTCGCCTATCGGAAACCTGGGGAAAAAAGTGTGAAACTGATCTGTCAAACCTCTGCGGAAAGCTATAGTGGCGAAGGCCTGCAGACGCCGGGATTTGTATTTGCTGCCTTTGATTCTTTAAATCAATCGCTGCTTATTCCTATTGATGAAGCTGAAGTTTTTAATTGTAATTACGAAAACCGACCAGTAAGTCAGCCAGTTCCCCCACAGCCTGAGCAACCCATGCCGGCAAGGAATTCTCAGGACCAGGTCAAGCATGAACAATTAGTGCAATCTGGGATCGATCAGATCAAAAATAGTAGTATTGATAAGATCGTACTGGCAAGGGCTGAAAAGGTAAAGGTCCACGACCCCGATCCCATTCCCATTTTTAGAAGACTACTCGACAGGTATGAGGAGGCTTTCGTCTATTTCTGGTATCATCCGGAAACCGGCACCTGGATGGGCGCTACTCCGGAAACTCTTTTGCATTCTGAACGTAATAGATTTAAAACGATGGCTCTTGCCGGCACCCAGCTTTACGAAGAAGGTTCGGAAATTACCTGGCGTCAAAAAGAAATAGAGGAGCAGGCAATTGTAACCAGTTATATCGATAAAGAGTTGCAAAAGATTTCAGAAGTAAAAGAACTAAAGATCGGAGAGCCTTATAATGTAAGAGCAGGAAATCTGCTGCATATAAGAACAGATATTCAGGGGTCTTTTGATTCCAGTTCTGCACTTTCCAGAATCGTGACGGCGCTTCATCCTACACCGGCGATTTGTGGTATACCGAAAGCTGAGGCACTACAATTTATCCTTCAGAATGAAGAAATGGACAGAGAATATTATAGTGGATATCTGGGGGAAGTTCAACTCAGTAAGGAAGTGAAGAGGAATTCGAACCGAAGAAATCAAGAAAATCAGCAATTTGCATCGATTTCCAGAGTTTCTAACCTTTATGTAAATCTTCGTTGCATGAAACTGGAGCAGGATATCGCAAAGATTTTTGTTGGTGGTGGCATCACTAAAGATTCCAATGCAGGGGAAGAATGGTATGAGACGGTGAATAAATCTGTCACCATGCGCAGGGTTCTTGTTAAATAAGCTTCAAAAACTCTTTCCAGCTTAGACGTAAATACTAATTTTGGAAGTCTATGAAATATTCAAAAATTCCGGTAGCGAGGTCTGTGGTAGCTCTTTGCGTTGCCAAGAATATTAAGCATGTAGTAATTTCGCCAGGTTCGAGGAATGCGCCCTTAACGATCGGTTTTACGCATCATGATGATATTACAGCTTATAGTATTGTAGATGAGCGTTGTGCAGCATTTTTCGCGTTGGGAATTGCTCAACAAAAGAGAACACCGGTGGCACTGGTCTGTACTTCAGGTTCGGCATTGCTAAACTATTATCCGGCGATCGCTGAAGCATTTTACAGCGATATTCCATTGGTGGTAATTTCCGCAGATCGGCCCATAGAGCGTATTGATATTGGTGATGGACAAACCATCAGGCAGAAGAACGTTTTCGAAAATCATATTCTGTATTCTGCCAATCTCTATTCTGAACTGGTACTGGAACATCAATCTGAAGATACCAAGCTTCAGCAGAAACAATTTGAAGCACGAAAACATAACGAACGGGAAATCAACCTGGCTTTGAATAAAGCGATAGAAGAAAAGGGGCCTGTACATATTAATGTGCCTTTCTACGAGCCACTTTATGATACGGTAGAACATATAGAAGTAGATCCTTTACAGATCCTTCCCGAGGTGAATGAGAAGCACTATACAGAAGCGCAATTGAACAGCTATGTACAGGAGTGGAATAGCGCCAAGCGTAAGATGGTGATCGTCGGGGTGGCCCAGCCAAACCTTATAGAACAGAAGTTTCTTGACATGCTTGCTAAAGATCCCAGCGTGATCGTTTTTACTGAAACCACATCGAATATTCATCATCCAGATTTTTTTACCAGGATCGATACGTTGGTAGGACCTATCGAAAAGGAAGAAAATAAAGAGGAATTATTCAGAAAATTGCAACCTGATATTTTGCTCACTTTCGGCGGAATGATCGTATCAAAAAAGATCAAAAACTTTCTGCGTAATTACAATCCTAAGCATCACTGGCATGTAGATTCTAAAAAGGCTTATAATACCTTCTTTTGTCTTAATAAACATTTTGAAACAGAGGTGAATGATTTCTTTCATTCATTTATACCGCTTACTGAGACATTTGCCAGCGATTATGGAAATTTCTGGAAAGATATAAAATCTAAACGGCAGCATCGCCACGAAGAATACATGTCTGAGATCCCATATTCAGATCTTAAAGCGATGCAATTGATCGCGCCAGAGGTGCCAGATCATAGTATCGTGCATTTCGCGAATAGTTCTACCATTAGATATGCGCAGCTTTTCGAATGGGATCGAAGTCTGAACACTTTTTGTAATCGAGGAACCAGTGGGATTGATGGTAGTACATCAACTTCTATTGGAGCAGCGATAGCTTCAGATAAACCTGTTTTGTTTATTACGGGTGATTTAAGCTTCTTTTATGACAGTAATGCACTGTGGAATGATCATATACCATCCAATTACCGCATTATTTTACTGAATAATAGTGGTGGAGGTATTTTCAGAATATTGCCGGGAAATAAAGATTCAGAGAATTTTGACACTTTTTTCGAAACTACTCATGAATTGCAGGCGAAGCCTGTTTGTGAGCTGTATGGCTTTGACTATTCCAAAGCTACCAATGAACAGGAAATAGAGCATGAACTGAAAGATTTCTTTGATGCTTCTGAAAAACCTAAATTGCTTGAAATTTTTACTCCGCGTAAAATGAACGACAAGGTATTGCTGGAATATTTCAGTTTTATGAAATCTTAGTCGGCTGTTATAGGCTTCTATTTTCACTTTTTTATTAACTTACCTGAGCTAAAACTTAAAATTTAGATCATGAGTAAACTTGATGAAAAAGTAGGTCAGTATATAGATGACCTTAAAACCAAAGTAGGAGAGGATAATCCTGATGTGGATCTTCTGCGGAAACTGGCTCAATCCATGGGTCCAAGTATTTATAACGCCGATGCTGAAACTGTTGCTGCTTCCAGTAAATCTGAAGTTGAAACAGTAAAGAACAACTTCGTTATGAAAAAACTTGGAGTGACTGATGGAGAGAAGGCAGACGAAGCTATTAGCCAGGTTATGGAAAAGTATGGAAAATCAAATCGTAATAAATACAGAGTGGTGATTTACTACCTTCTAACCAAGCATTTTGGTAAGGAAAGTATGTACAAATAGATTACTTCAACCATATATAAAATCCGTTTGTGTGATAATCTCATAAACGGATTTTTTTATTGCTGATTAACAGTATCTTTGTATGCTAAATTTTTAGACTATGATCAGGTTAGGAGAATACCATGAATTAAGTATTATTAGAGAAAGTGATCACGGTGTGTATCTTGAGAACGATGCCGGTGATGAGGTGCTTTTGCCTAATAAATACGTTCCTGAAACCTGGATGGTCTATGATAAGATCAATGTTTTTGTGTACCTGGATCATTCAGAAAGACCGGTAGCAACAACTTTGAAGCCTAAGATCAAGTTAGATCAATTCGAAAATCTTACCTGTGTTGAGGTTAGTAAATTCGGGGCATTCCTGGATTGGGGACTGGAGAAGCATCTTTTTGTTCCATTTAAGGAACAGGTGATCCCTATGCAAAAAGGAGAGCGCTATCTTGTGTTCTGTTACCTGGATCTTGAAACAGAACGACTTACTGCATCTTCCAAAGTACATGCATTTCTTGATAATTCTGAACTTACCGTAGAACCATTTGAAGAGGTGGATCTAATCGTGAGTAACGAAACCGACCTTGGTTTTAATGTGATCATTAACCAGTTGCACTTAGGTTTGATCTATCACGATGAAGTCTTTAAAAAACTGCGAATTGGTGATTCTCTAAGAGGTTTTATTAAGAAAATAAGAACCGATAATAAGATCGATATCATGTTGCAAAGGCCGGGATATCGAAGTATCGAGCCAAATGCTCAGAAAATTCTTGATAAGCTCGAGTCTTCAGGAGGTTTTATTGATCTAACAGATAAGTCTGATCCTGCAGATATCAAATCCAGATTGCAAATGAGTAAAAAGAGCTTTAAAAAAGCAATTGGTAGCCTTTACAAGAACAGGCAAATTGATCTGAATGAAGACGGAATCACTTTAAAAGAGGAAGAGCAGGATCAATAGATATATCGATACGGAGTATTATATCTTCTCACTCCATAACTACGCTGATTGTAATTGTTCAGGAAAGGATTGTAGAATGGGTTGCTAAAGGAATCATTTCTATCTCTAGCCTGGATACTTCCCGTCACTTCAAAAATTTTCTTTTCTCTGGTTCTCTGCGGAAGCGGAGATCCAAGGTCAATTTCACGCGTAATTTTATTTCTATTTGATTTGTCTATGATCGCCAGCATATCGATCTGGTCTTTCTGAATATCATTCCGAAGATGCATAAAAGAACCATCAGAAATATTAAATTCTGAAGGTTGCTGCCAGTTAAAACTGAAATCTTTCCAGTCGTTTTGGATACCACGGTTACCAATTTCGAAGTCCTTACGATCCCAATACCCGAATTCCTGAGCAGAAGTACTAAAACCTGCCAGCAAAAAAAGTAGGATGTAAAGAATTCTCATGATCAGTTTTTTTCTGAAGAATATCAAAAATGGTGCAAAAACATTAAATATGTTCCAATTCTTTTAAAAATTATTGAAACAGTTTTGCAAAAACTATTATTTTCACTTCCAAATTATAAAATCGAACACAAATATGAAAAGATTAATATGGAGTATTGGAGTTGCGTTTATTGGATTCACCTCTATGGCGCAGGAGCAAATGACTTCAGAAGAAACAAAAGCAATCAAATTAATAGAGCTTACTTCAGGTCAGCAATTTGATATTATGACCGAGCCGATCGTGAAAATGGTTGCTGAAGATAAAAGAGAAGAATTTAAGAAAGAACTTTCTGCCAGCACTGAGGAATTGTATAAGAAAATGGCGGTGATCTATACTGAAAAGTTTACAGAAGAAGAACTTGATGAGATTCTTGCATTCTATGCTACACCGGTAGGAGAGAAGATGGTTGAACTTACTCCAGACATAACGAAAAAAGCTATGGAGATAGGCCAGGCCTGGGGAATGGAATTACAACCTATGATGGCAAAATATATGCAATAATTAATTGCTGTCAAGTATGATCTAAACCTGTTCTCTGGAACAGGTTTTTTTATCTACTTTCTGAAGTGAACTTAAAACTTTATTTTTACTGAAAACTATTTGTATGGCTACGATAAACTGGAAAACAGTACGTGAATATGATGATATAACCTATAAGAAGGCAGACGGGGTTGCAAGAATAGCATTTAACCGATCAGATGTTAGAAATGCCTTCAGACCAAAAACAACTTCAGAGCTTCTGCATGCTTTTCAGGATGCACATGAAGATACTTCGATTGGTGTGGTACTACTTTCTGCTGAAGGACCTTCTACAAAAGATGGAAAATGGGCATTTTGTAGTGGCGGAGACCAGAAGGCTAGAGGCCACCAGGGTTATGTAGGTGAAGATGGATATCACAGGCTGAATATTCTTGAAGTACAACGGCTAATTAGATTTATGCCAAAAGCAGTGATCTGTGTGGTTCCCGGTTGGGCAGTAGGTGGTGGTCACAGTTTACATGTGGTCTGCGATCTTACGCTGGCTTCTAAGGAACATGCAATCTTCAAGCAGACAGATGCAGACGTCACCAGTTTTGACGCCGGCTATGGCTCTGCATACCTTGCAAAGATGGTGGGACAGAAGAAAGCCAGAGAGATCTTCTTTTTAGGAAGAAACTATTCTGCTCAGGAAGCTTATGAAATGGGTATGGTGAACGCCGTGATCCCACATGAAGAATTGGAAACTACTGCCTTTGAATGGGCTCAGGAAATTTTAGAAAAATCACCGACTTCCATAAAAATGCTGAAGTTTGCTATGAATCTTACCGATGATGGGATGGTAGGGCAGCAGGTATTTGCTGGTGAGGTCACCAGACTGGCTTATATGACAGATGAAGCCAAAGAGGGTAGAGATGCATTTTTAGAGAAAAGGAAACCAAATTTCGAAAAAAAGTGGATTCCATAGAGAATTCACGCAACCATTTCAGGAAAAGAACGTCTTTGTAGTAGAACTAAATTTTAGATGATTATGGGATTCCCAAAAATAGTATACAAATTCTTTGTCCTGTTTCTAACAGTTGTAAGCTTTAGCTCATGTAGTAGCGATGATAAAACTGAAAATGAAAACGAATTTGTTGGTGAAAGTGGTATCAATTCTTCAGAAAGCAAAGATTTATGGCTATCCTTGAAAAGTACTAATAAGGATAGCTATGAGTATACCATAGAAACAGTATCCTGGACAGGCTTCGCTACTTCAACTACAATCAAGGTTGAAAATGGGGAAGTAGCAAGTAGAGAATTTACCTCTACCCAGCCCCAGGAAGAGAATCCAGCCGAAACTGAAATTGTCCAAGAATATATAGAAACAGAATCTGATCTTGGAACTCATGAGAGTGGAGCAGATATTCTGACCATAGATGAACTATATAGCCTTTGTTTTGCAGAATATCTAACTGTAGATACTGATTCCAACCTTATATATTTTGATACTACTTCTGAAGGAGTTATCAATACCTGTGGTTATGTAAATAAGGATTGTGCAGATGATTGTTTTGTTGGTTTTAAACTGACTGACTTTACCTGGTTATAGGATTATTTAAAACGAGATGTTTAAGTATAATTTCACGGTCTTGGGTAAAAACTATACTTCTAAACAGACTTAAGACTTCAATATGAAAAAACTACTTATTCTGATGTCAGTATTCCTGATTGTCGCTTGTTCTGAAGATTCAGATCCTAGAATTCTTGATCAGGAAGTTCTAAAGGAGAAACCTGAAGTGGTTGAAGAAGCTACTGAGGAAGAAACTGAAGCCGAAGCCGAAAGCGACGATAAGGAAGAAGACTCAGATACCGAAATTGAAGTAGAACTTCCTCAAGTTTGGAAATTATTTAAAATGAGCTGTAGTAATACCGAGGAGTGTACAAAAGAAGGAGATGAAATGGATTTCCAGGATACTTATACCTTCAGGGAAGATAAAACGGTTGAAAAGATCAGGATCAGGCAGAATGATACGATAAAGGTAGAAGGAACTTTTAAAGTAACTAAATCGTATTATGATACCCCAGCTTATACACTGCAATATGATGGAGAACCAACTATGGATGATATTGAGATCTATTCAACTTGTATGAGTAGAAAAGAATATCTTTATATGATTCAGGATGACGAAAATATCCTGATAAATACTGTGGATGATTGTGGTGGACCTAGGATGTTCTATAGCAGGGAAGATCAATAAAATCAATGAACTACGACAATAAATAAAAAAGCCGTGTAGAAATACACGGCTTTTTTTAGTCCCGATATATCTGGAATTTAATACGTTCTTTTAATCAAGTCATCAATTTTTGCTGCAATTTCTTCATGAACCTCCTCCTGGAGAAAATGTCTTGATGAAAGCAAATGAGTTTCCTGAGTATCGGTTAATTCCTCCAGTTCTTTGCTGAAATGTTCGTAGGTTAGTGCCGGATCATCCTCACCCCATACTGCCTGAATTGGATAGTCTACATTTTTTAAAGCAGTCTGTACTAAATTCTGAAATTCTTCAGTTTGGTTGAAATTTCTCATGAGCTTCAGAAAAGCTTTACCATCATCTTCTCTCTTTAGTAGATCAACGTAGGCTTTAATTTCCGCAGAAGTCGAGCAGGAAGAATCGTTTACTCCCATTTGAGAAAACATAATTGGCCAGGTAGCGTGAGTAATCGAAATTAACTCAGCCTCACCCAGGACTTTTTTCTCGAATGGTCGCATCACCAGTGGCTTCTTGAAATTCTGAATATCTATCATCGTATTCAGTATTGTAATCGATTGTACCTTTTCAAGATTTTTAGCAGCTAGCGCAAACCCAACTGGACCACCAATGTCATGAACTACTAAATGAAACTTTTCAATTTTTAATTCTTTTAAACAGTCTGTAAGGAAGTCGGCAAAATTATTGAATTCATAATCAAAATCTTCTGGCCTGTCGGTTAAGCCAAGCCCGGGAAGATCCACAGAGACACCACGACGACCTTTTTCAGCTAGTGAATCTATAACTTTTCTATATAGAAAGGAGGAAGTAGGCACTCCGTGAACACAAAAAACCACTTCACCACTTCCTCTGTCCAGAGCGAATGTGTTGATACCGTTAATGTCAAAATATTTCCCTTCTCGTTCGTGATTTTTGATCACGTCTTCAATTTCCTTACCCATAATCTTTATTATTTGAATAATTATAAAGCTACGATCTTAGAAATAAGTCTATCGAAAGCACATCTTAAAGTGTGCTTAAAGAAAACAAAAAAGCCGCGAATGAATCGCGGCTTATATAATAATAGATAGATCTCACTATCGTAGTTTCGGATATTTATTCGGATTCGTTTCGTGCATGATCGCATACACTTTTTCGAAAATATCTTCCGCAGATGGTTTAGAGAAATAATCACCGTCTGTACCATAAGCTGGCCTATGTTCTTTAGCGCTTAATGTTTGCGGTTTACTGTCCAGGTATCTGTATGCATTCTGTTCATCAAGAACTTTCTGCAGGATATAGGCTGAAGCTCCTCCAGGAACATCTTCATCGATTACCAGTAGTCGGTTTGTTTTCTGAACACTTTTTACAATGTCATGGTTAATATCAAAAGGTAATAAAGACTGAACATCTATCACCTCGGCATCAATATCAACCTGAGCCAATTCCTTTGCTACTTCTTCAACGATTCGTAATGTAGAACCGTAAGAAACAAGAGTAATATCTGTACCTTCCTTCAAAGTTTCAGTAACTCCAATAGGCGTTTTAATATCCTTTAGGTTCGTAGGTAGCTTTTCTTTAAGTCTATATCCGTTTAGGCATTCAATAACTAATGCTGGAGTATCTAATGCAAGCAAGTGATTGTAGAAACCAGCAGCTTTCGTCATGTTTCTAGGAACAAGAACGTACATTCCTCTTACAAGATTAAGAATACCGGCCATTTGCGAACCACTATGCCAAATACCTTCCAGGCGATGTCCCCTAGTCCTAACTATTAGTGGTGCCTTTTGCATTCCTTTAGTTCTGTAGTGTAAAGTTGCAAGATCATCACTCATTCCCTGAAGACAATACATTACATAGTCAAGATACTGGATCTCTGCAATTGGACGGAGTCCTCTCATTGCCATTCCAATTCCCTGTCCAAGAATAGTTGCTTCTCTAATCCCGGCATCAGAAACTCTGAATTTCCCATATTTATTCTGAAGTCCTTCAAGACCCTGGTTTACGTCACCAATTTCACCTGCATCTTCACCAAATATCAAAGCATTTGCATGATTTTCAAAGATCTGATCGAAATTGTCTCTCAGGATAATCCGAGCATCCACTTCATCTGCTTCCTCATTATATTCAGGCAATACTTCTGTTAACGTATTTTCTTCGATATATAAATGTGAGCTATATTCACCTTTATTTTCTTCTCCAAATTCACTCAACCAATTAAGTAATTCATCTTTTTCAGCAGAAGATTCACCGATTGTATATCTCAAGGTTTGTCTTGCAGCAGAAATAAGATCTTTCTTCAAAGGTTCTCTGTCATTCGCAATATTCTCTTTGAGAGAATTGATAAAGTTCCCGTTAGAACTATTGCCAGCTACCTTACCAAGAAGTTCTACAACTTGCTTCTTTCTCGCCAGAGTTGGTTTTAAGTAATTGTTCCAGGCATTGCTTTTAGCTGTTCTTACCTGTTTTTTGATCTCTTTCTCCATGACCTCAAGATCTTCAGCATTGGAGAAATTATTTTCTATAATCCACTCACGGAACTTCACATTACAATCATGTTCCTTCTCCCAGTTCAATCGGTCTTCAGATTTATATCTCTCGTGAGATCCAGAAGTCGAGTGACCCTGGGGCTGTGTCAATTGCTGAACATGGATGAGAACCGGGCAATGCTCTGCACGTGCAATAGACGATGCTTTTTCATAGGCATCTACCAAAGCTGGATAATTCCAGCCTTCTACCACAATGATCTCATAACCATCATGTTCCTCATCACGCTGAAAGCCTTTAAGGATTTCAGATATATTTTCTTTTGTAGTTTGATGCCTGGCGTGTACAGAAATTCCATACTCGTCATCCCAGACACTCATCACCATTGGTACCTGCAAAACACCGGCAGCATTAATGGTTTCCCAGAAATGACCTTCACTTGTACTGGCATTCCCAATGGTTCCCCATGCTACTTCGTTTCCATTATCTGTAAATTTCTCAGCAGAAATTCCATCAACATTTCTATAGATCTTGGATGCTTGAGCAAGACCAAGTAGTCTCGGCATTTGCCCGGCAGTAGGAGAAATATCTGAACTGGAATTCTTTTGTTCCATCAAGTTTTTCCATTCTCCATTCGCATCGAGGCTATGCGTCATAAAATGACCACCCATCTGTCTTCCGGCAGACATTGGTTCATTTTCCAGATTCGTATCAGCATATAAACCGGCAAACAACTGCTCCGGAGTAAGAGCGCCTATAGCCATCATAAAAGTTTGATCGCGGTAGTAACCCGATCTAAAATCACCATTCTTGAAAGCTTTGGCCATCGCCAGTTGAGGTACTTCCTTTCCATCTCCAAATATTCCGAACTTCGCCTTACCGGTAAGTACTTCCCGTCTACCTAAAAGACTACACTCTCTGCTGGTGACAGCAATTTTGTAATCTTCAATTACCTGAGACTTGAATTCATCAAAAGAAATAGAATTTTCAGTTTGTGTTTCGCTTTGCATGAACATTATTTTGAATAGTAGCAAATGTAGCGAAAATCAAAATTATACACAATTCAAATTTTGACCACAAAACTGATAATAATTCAATTTTAACCTTTATTTATTATTTATTTCAGAAATAATAGGCGTGAGATCTAGAATTCGTTGTTAAATACGAAATTGTTCTGAGTATAACGTAAGGGAATATATTTAATACCAGCGTCTTGTAAATAGCTTTATAATTGTGCCAATATCAAGGGAGACGATGAACCTGATCTTTTCATCGTAATTTTCCTGAGCTACTTCCCAGCCAAGATTCGAGTAAACGGGAAGAAACAGTTCAAAATAATCCTGAACCAGACTCATACGTATACCGGAATCGTAAAGTAATTTCCCATTCTCATGCCTATTCTTTACAATGCCCACATCACCATAAGCGTAGATCCATTTCCAGATATTGGTACTTGCGTTCATAGTGGTAATCCATTCATTAGCATATTCCGGTTGGAGTTGAGATTTGAAGCCACCTTCCGCAACAATGATCTGTTGGCTGAACAACCCGCTTCCCTGACTTCTTCCGTAGTAATTATAGTCAAAAAGATAATCTGTAGGACGATCCAGCGCAAAACTGAAGTAATCATTATTACGGGCATCATTGTATAAGAATGTTCCTCCAAAGAATCTTAAATTGATTTGCCTGTTATTGGTGAACAATTTTCTATACTCTGCTGTGACCGCTATTTTACTGAACTTATCTGATAGCTGGTAATCGAAAGATGCAGTTAGATGCTTTAGAAAGTTAGGATTGCTATAGCTGTATTTTACATTCAGGACATTATAATCTGGCTGAAGGAGTGGATCCTCAGGATTTTGATCCCGATGAACATTAATGTTTCTAATCAATAAACGCTGACTTTCATTACTCCTTAAATATGAGTTTCTGAAAGCGAAAACCAGGAAGGGACTGTACTTCTGGTAGAATAGATCATATCCATAAGAATACCGTGAACCACCAATCCCATAATAGATAAGGTACAGGTCATTATTATCGAACTGATGGGCATTATAGAATGATGCCGACCCAACAACAGTTTCACTGCCAAAACCATATTTTGGAGAAAGGGAAAAGTTGAAAGTTTTGCTCAGGACTGTTTTGTTATAAAGTTTGGGTCCAATGGAAATACCATCATACAGGTTAAAATCAAATTCTGGCATAAAAAAGATCTGGTTGTACCTTGGATCTTCAATATCCTGAAGTAATCTGAATTGTATAGGCTTATTGAGGAGCGTGGTTACTCTCTTGTAATTGTTTCTTTGATTAAACTCCGGGATCTCTGCTTCATAATTTAAAGCAAGTCTTTCGATATCCATTCGGGGTATAGTAACGGTTTTGGTATCCCGAACCTTTTCGACCCAGGTCTTATAGATCGATTTTCCGTCCTTAAGTCCGTAGAGACTAATAGGCATTTCGTTCTGCCTTAAATTCTGAATTTGAACATCCAGAGAGTCATCCTCTCTTTTTGTTACCTTCTGAATCTTAAAATCAATTTTAGTATTGCTACCTACGTAATCTTCAAAAAACCATGAAATATCTTTCCCTGCATTTTTCTGAAGGATCTCTGCAAACTGATCATCGCTAGTAGATTTCAGTTTATAATTCTTATAAAATTCACCAATTGATTTCGACACCGTCGAGTCGCCTAGAAACTCTTCAAGATATTTGATCCCAACACCAGCTTTATAGGCGTTTGCGATATTCTTATTGAATTTGACCAGCGAATCCTGGCTGGTATTTAGTGGCTGATCAATATTCATCCTGGCCACGTTCATGTACAGGAACTGGTATTGATCGTTAAATTCAAGATCTGCAGCATGAAACCAGCGAATTCCAATAATGTCACTTAAGTTCCCAATAAGTTTCATTTTGGGATAGTAAGTGTCCACGTAATCGATCATTAATGAAACCAGAATAGCATCGGTCACCCATTTTTCGGTTCTTGGATTGATGAAAACTGAGTTCTGGAGATAGTAATTAGTTACAGTTTTGAATAGTTTTAGATCATATTGAAATCCGTCGGGAAATGGCCGTATAAAACCTGGTAATTGGTTCAGGCCATAAATAGGACTGTTCAGATAATCTTCCTGGGTAATAAAGATATTTTCATTGGGATAGCTTCCCAGCCGATCATCAAGAAAACTAAAAGTTCGGGAGAGCAGCTTTGTTTTGTTTTCCAGCTCAATATCTTCATCACGGATATTGGTTATTACTTTATTAGAGTTTGCAGGTAGAGATTCAAAAATATAAGTATTGGTCAGGTACATTTTGCTGTCCACGCGTTGGTCTCCGCTAAAATGAATGGTCTTAAAACCTTTTCTAGTTTGGGTGCGGGTAAGGTCTAATGCTGAAGCCGCATAATATTCAGTAGGAATATCGATAGCGATCTCAATATTGTACGGACTTACATATTGGGTACCTAGATCCTTGTGGCTATAGAGTTTCCACCCATTATCCAGTGGAGCAGGAGTCATGTACCAGTAACGCAATTTGTAATTCCCATTACCATCCCGACCAAATCGGGTGAATTTGTCATCAGGGATTTTTAAGTCGTATTGTAGATTTAAGGTGATAGAATCTCCGGAGGCCAATGGTTCTGGGAGAAATACTCGTACGAGGTCTTCAATATTGCCGGGACGATCCCATTCCAGGGAGGATCCTTCAGCAGAATTAATAGAATCAATGGTGGTATGACCACGTTCTTCCTGCCTGGCAAAATGAAATCGGCGTGCAAAATCTTCAGCAAACCTCTTCGCCAGCGGAGAAGTCTTGGAACTAAATGCATTGTTCCAGTCATTCAGGTAAATACTTACCAGTTCCCTCTCTTCAGTATTAATAAAGGTAATTTGCTGGTCGACTTTAATAGTATGAAGACTGTCAACCAGGCGGGCATTCACCTTTATGGCATTTTGTGCAGAAAGCCATAACGGGAATAGTAAGACTAGAAAGAAACACTGAAGGTATTTCAACGAAATTTAAGTTTAGTGCTGATAAAAATCAGATCTAAATATAAACAAAGTTTGATACCTTCAGCAGTTGAAAATATTAGAAATTCGGGCTTAAGTTATATTCATCATAGAATTTATCCAGAATGTCTATTACTTCGTCTTCAGTATCTACAACCTGCACCAGATCAATATCTGCAGGACTAATATTTTGAAAACTATCAAGAAGGGTAGTTTTAATCCATTCAACAAGGCCTCCCCAGAATTCTGTTCCTACAAGAATAATCGGAAACTTATCGATCTTATGTGTTTGAATTAGAGTAATCGCCTCGAACAATTCGTCAAGCGTACCAAAACCACCAGGCATCACAACAAAACCCTGGGAATATTTTACGAACATTACCTTTCTAACGAAGAAATAATCAAAATCAAGACTTTTATCGTTGTCTATGTATGGATTATCATGCTGCTCAAAAGGAAGATCGATATTAAGTCCAACAGATGTACCGCCGGCAAGGTGAGCTCCTTTGTTACCAGCCTCCATAATCCCGGGACCACCACCAGTGATCACGCCATAACCATGGTCAACAATCTTTTTCGCCACTTTTTCGGCCAGTCCGTAATATTTCATATCGGGTTTAGTTCGTGCAGATCCAAAAATAGAAACACAAGGTCCAATCTGGCTTAGTTTCTCGTATCCATTCACGAATTCACCCATTATCTTAAAAATCGCCCAGGAATCATTCGTTCTTATCTCGTTCCAGGCTTTATTGCTATTTGCTGCTTTCATATGGTTGGTTTAACTCATTTCCTTCTTCAGGAAGCGAGCAGTGTAACTTTTAGTGTTTTTAATTATTTGTTCAGGGGTGCCGATTGCGACAACTTCACCGCCACCTTTACCGCCTTCGTATCCTATATCGATGATATGATCTGCCATTTTAATCACATCCATATTGTGTTCTATAATAAGGACAGTATTTCCTTTATCGGTTAGCGAATTTAAGACATCCATTAGAACCCTGATATCTTCGAAATGTAAACCGGTAGTTGGCTCGTCCAAGATATAAAAAGTATTCCCGGTATCTCTTTTGGAAAGTTCAGTCGCCAGTTTAATTCTCTGGGCTTCCCCTCCAGAAAGTGTTGTGGATTGTTGTCCTAGACTAATATATCCCAGTCCAACATCTTGAATCGTCTTTAGTTTTCTGTAGATTTTCGGAATGTTCTCAAAGAAAGGAGTAGCCTCATTGATGGTCATTTCCAGCACATCTGCGATAGATTTTCCCTTATATCGAATCTCCAGAGTCTCACGATTAAATCGTTTCCCCTGGCATGTTTCGCATTCTACGTAAACATCTGGCAGGAAATTCATTTCGATCACACGAAGTCCGCCACCTTTACAAGTTTCACATCTTCCGCCTTTTACATTGAAACTGAATCTTCCTGGTTTATAACCACGAATTAGTGATTCGGGTGTTTTGGCAAAAAGATTTCGCACTTCAGAAAATACGCCGGTATATGTAGCGGGATTAGAACGCGGGGTTCGTCCAATAGGACTTTGGTTAATATCAATTACCTTATCTATATGATCCAGTCCTTTAATAGTTTTGTAAGGTTTAGGAACCTTAACTCCATTAAAATAATGAGCATTCATAATAGGGTAGAGGGTCTCATTGATCAAAGTGGATTTACCACTTCCCGAAACACCAGTTACCGCGATCATCTTTCCTAACGGAATCTTGATACTCACATTCTTCAGGTTATTTCCTGTCGCACCTTTTAATTCGATCGACTTCCCGTTACCTTTTCGTCTTTTCTGCGGAATGGCGATGGCCTTTTTACCACTCAAATAATCTGCGGTTAACGTAGAATGATTCAGCAGTTCTGAAGGAGGACCTTCGCTAATGATCTCACCACCGAATTTCCCGGCACGTGGTCCAATATCGATCACGTGATCTGCCCTTTCGATCATATCCTTGTCATGCTCCACAACGATCACAGTATTCCCGATATCTCTCAAAGATTCCAGAGAATTGATCAGCTTTTCGTTATCGCGTTGATGCAGTCCAATACTTGGTTCATCAAGAATGTACAAAACACCTACCAGTTGAGATCCAATCTGTGTAGCAAGTCTTATACGTTGTGCTTCCCCACCTGAAAGTGATTTGGAACCACGATTTAGATTAAGGTACGTAAGACCTACATCTACCAGAAAGGCGATACGGGCGCGTATTTCTTTTACGACTTCTTCACCAATCTGTAATTGTTTTGCTGAAAGCTTCGCTTCGATATTTTCGAACCAGTCAGCAAGGTCTGAAATATCAAGATTAGCAAGTTCTGCAATATTTTTATCATTTATTCTGAAGTATAATGCTTCCTTTTTTAATCTGGTACCTTCACATTCGGGGCAATCTACCTTGTCCATGTATTCTTTTGCCCATCTGCGTAAAGAAGTAGAATCGTTGTTCTTAAAGGTTGTTTCAATAAAGCTTGCGACACCTTCAAAATCGATCTTAAAATCCCGGGTGATTCCTAAAGCCTTGGATTCCTTGGAGAATTTTTCTTTTCCTCCATATAGAATCATATCCAATGCTTCCTTCGGAATCTTATTGATAGGATCATTCAGACTGAAATCAAAGCGTTCAGCTATAAGTTCAAGTTGAGAAAATACCCAGTTCTTTTTTTGAGGCCCGTGAGGTTCCAGACCTCCGTTTTTAATGGATTTCTTAGGCTCCGGAATAATCTTGTCAATATTCACCTGATACAAAGTACCTATCCCATTACAATTAGGACAGGCTCCTTTAGGCGAATTGAAAGAAAAACTATTAGGCTCTGGATTAGGGTAACTTATTCCAGTAGTAGGACACATAAGATTCCTGCTAAAGTATCGAACTTCACCACTATCCTGATCGAGGATCATAAGAGTATCCTCACCATGATACATAGCAGTTTTGATACTTTCATCAAGTCTTTTATCTGCTTCAGGCTTTTTTTCAATTTTCAGGCGGTCTACAACGATCTCAATATCATGAGTCTTGTATCGATCCAGCTTCATGCCTTTTTCAATATCCACCACTTTCTCATCTGCCCGAACTTTTATAAATCCCTGCTTGGCAATGGATTCGAACAATTCGCGGTAGTGACCTTTTCTACTTCTTATTACTGGTGCAAGAATATTTACCTTTTTACCCTTAAAATCCTGCAAGATGAGTTCTTTGATCTGGGAGTCTGTATAGCTCACCATTTTCTCACCAGTCTTGTAACTGTAGGCTTCTCCGGCTCTGGCAAACAATAATCTCAAAAAATCATAGATCTCTGTGATCGTTCCTACAGTACTTCTAGGGTTTTTACTGGTTGTTTTCTGTTCTATGGCGATCACTGGAGAGAGACCTTCAATTTTATCCACATCTGGACGTTCCAGGCTTCCTAAGAACTGGCGGGCATATGCAGAAAAAGTTTCAATATATCTACGCTGTCCTTCAGCATAGATAGTATCAAATGCGAGTGAAGATTTACCAGATCCCGAGAGACCGGTAATCACAACCAGCTGTTCCCTGGGTATGGAAACATCTATATTCTTAAGATTGTGAACTCTAGCTCCTAATACTTCGATACTGTCTTCAAATTTCGCCATACATTTTTTCAAGATGGCAAAGTTACTTATTGTAGCGCTATTAAGAAAGCCGAAGTCAAAGTACTGTTGTTAAGATACCTGTAATTTATTTGTAAGAAGGAATCAGAGCTAAACTTGTTAAGCGAATCATAAATTAAGACTGATTTTGACTTTCCATTCGTTTAACGGAGTTAATGTCGTTAATAAAATCTTAATTGCCTACAATCTAAATTATTGATTGTCAGAGTAATATTACTATAAAAATTTTATCTCTGGATTTACAGCTACTATATTTGAGTATCCCTAAAAATGTTCCCGATCTGTTCATGATCATTTAGAAGTGTAACTGTAACCCTACTCAGTTGCAATTGGAGCTTGTTTATATTTATTTAATGTTTGAGAGAAAATGCAGAAGAAACAATTACTTATTGTAAGTAAGAATGAATTGCTTATCCAGGAACTTGTTCAGGGTTTGAGCACTATGTTTGATGTTTCCATAGAAGGATCCATCCATGTAGCTTATCACAGGGTTCTTAACTTATTACCAGATACGATCGTTTTTGACAAAACTTCCTATCGTAAACCTTCAGATTTTAAGAATCTGAAAAACTTTAAAGCAACCCACTTTCTAAAAAGAGCACATCTTGCAATCTATGGAAGTCCGTTGGAAATTAAGATGATGGCAAAACGATACAAAGATCTTGTAGATGAGTATCATTCTACTGCCACAGGTTTAGAGCAATTGGTTTCTAGAATCGCTCGCACTGCAGAGCAACACAAACTTAATTACTGGCATGAATGCTTTATGGGACTTTTTCACTTAATGAATCAACCCGTGCTGCTTCTAGAGAAAGACCAGATAGTTAATATGAACGATGTCGCAAGAAATACATTCAGGACCAGTGAGGAAATGCTGGATATTACAGATATAGTGAGACCGGATACTAAAAATACCATACGGGAATGCTTACGCAAATTTGCAAAAGGTAAGCATATGCATGCTACAACTGAAACTACTCTCAGGATCACCAGTCAGAAGCTTAGAAATGCACGCATTACGCTTTCAAAACTGACTCCGAAAATTCAGGATACCTATATAATGCTAATCGATTTTATGGGTGATGAATATAGCCTTCGTGGGAACGTGGGTTCTACGGCTACGGAAGTTGAAAATTCTCTGTCGATGGCAAAATGTATGGAAGAGGAGAATTTCACGAGAAGAGAAAAAGAGATCATTACACTTTTATGTAAGGGCTATAAGACTAAGGAGATTTCAGAAGCACTATTTATAAGTCCGAAAACAATAGAGAAGCACAGATCGAGTATTATAAAAAGAACAAATTCAGATACGATCCTTGAAAGCATTATTTACGCTATCAATCACAACCTGGTTGAAATGCCTAAATCTTAAAGCATTGTTAAACAGGTATTTTAAGATCTATAATAGGGGATTTCCCCTATAAAATTGAGAGATACAATGACATATATTTACCTAGATTTCTAAAAGAGGTTGCCCCCATCTTCACAAAATCTTTCCTACACTAAGATCGCCCCCGATCCTTACTTAATAAATTGAAAAGAATCATCTCATTTGAGATAACAAATATTATTTATTAACCATTCGAAAATTTATTAACCAAAACTCTGTAATTATGAAGTAGATAGTCACTCCCACCTGGTTCCATCTGAACCGGAAAACTCGTAAGATTAGATCTTAAGAACCTTTATCCACGAACATATATCGTTCCCTGGACCAGACATTTATTAACCATTCTAAAAATTTTAACCAAAACTTTTTAATCATGAAAAAATTTAATTTATACCTCGCTATTTTCTCGATGTGTGCTTTGGTGCTCACCGGGTGTAGCAAAGATGAAAACGAAAAAATAAATCCAGGCGAAGATTCAGCATTTGTTGAGATCACTTTTGGAGCATCACTTGACGAACTCGTAAACCGGGCCGTACAGGTTAATAAGGATCATTTTAACCAAGTTCCAACCTGTTCAGATGCTACACCTACTGTAGCAAGAATCGAATTTTCCTATGGAGGGCAGAATTATTCGACAGATGTAGATATTTTGTTTGATGGAACTGCATACTTTACAGATTACTCTGAAGCACTAAAGATCCCAGTAGCAAATAATGGTACGACTACCGTTACTTTAACTGGTTTTATGGTGTATGATGGAGATCCTACTACAGATGGTGATATTATCTGGATCGCACCTAAATCTTCTGAAGAAGGTCAGTTTGATGGGTATGTAGATAATCCTCTACCATTTGATTTTGATGTTAGAGATGGTACAAAACCATACATTGATATTGAAGTTTTGTGTTATGATAGACGTATGGTAAATGAATATGGATATGTATTCTTTGAACTTGAAAATACTGAACTAATCAACTTCTGTATTTTTGGAAACTTCTGTCCACCATCTGGTAGACACTACCTTGCTTCTTATAGCGTAAATGTATGGACAGTAGATGAAAACGGTAATAATCTTGTAGATCTTTATGATGGTGGAATAGAAAATATGATCGTTGAAGAAGACGGACAGTATTCTGCAGACCCATTATGTATCGTATTACCAGATAGATTAGACGAGACCGATAGATATCGTATTGAAATTAGAATTCAAGATGGTCCTGATTATGACGCTAATGAAGGTGAATTAATTAGAACTGCAATTCTTACAGATCTAGAGATTAGAACATTTTTTGATGGCGATGATAACCTGGAATACTACCACTTCTTTGAAGGTTGTGGAGAGTCTGATGATCCACAAATCTTTGATGATCCTCGTGACGATACCATGGTTTATAAGACTTGTGCTAAAGAATTAAATGATTCTGGTGTTATAGCCTTGGCTTCTGTTGCAAAAACAGGAAATAAATTTGATGTAACCGTACTTGCTACTAATACTACTGCAGGAATGAGTCATCTACAGCATATTCATGGATTTGCTCCTGTACAGGGAGTTCAACAGGATGCAACCTGTCCAACTATGGACGCTGCTGGTGCTGACGGAATTCTAACCCTAGCAGAAGGCGTTCCTTTCTATGGACCTGTCCAACTAGGTCTGTCTGTTTCTGGAGATGAATTCCCGGTTGCCGATGCAAATGGAAATTATATCTACGAAAGAGTTTTCACACTTTCAGCGGAAGAAATGGAAAATCTTACATCTCTTGATAAGAATGTGATTGTAATTCATGGTCTTGATGGCAATGCTACTTTACCAGTAGCATGTGGAGAACTTACTTTAGTTCAATAGTATCAAAGGGACACTTATTCAAAGTGTCCCTTTTTTTAAATCAACTTAAAACACAACATAAATGAAACATTTTAAAATTTGCTTGGGATTATTAGCAATGTTAGCGTTGCTGGTAATGTCATGTAGCCAGGAAGATCAATCTTCCTCTGAAACGGGCACAGATGTTCAGTCTGTAGACTTACAATTTGGAGCATTATTAAATGACCTGGCAAACCGGGCCATGAGCGTAAATAAGGATCATTTTAACCAAATTCCTGATTGTTCAGATGCACTTCCAGCGGTAGCTAGTATAGCTTTTAGCTATGGCGGAAATGACTATGATGTAGATGTGGACATTCTGAATGACGGATCAGATTTTTATACAGCATATTCAGAAGATCTAAAAATACCAGTAGCTAATAATAGCTCTGTAACCGTGACCTTAAATGGTTTTCGTGTTTATGACGGTGATCCAGATGATGATGGTGAGCTAATTTGGGTAGCTCCAATTGAAGCTACACCCGGACAGTTTGATGGATATGTAGATAACCCTTTGCCTTTCACTTTTGAAGTTCGTGACGGTACGAAACCTTATATCGACATTGAAGTTTTATGTTTCGATCGCAGAATGGTCAACGAATATGGTTATCCTTTCTTTGATCTGGTACCTGGAAAACTGTATCCTCTGTGCTTTTTTGCAAACTATTGCCCTAGCGTAAATGGTAGACATTATGTAGGTAACTATAGCGTAGATCTTTATTATGATAATGGTGAAGAGCGTATTAAACTTTATTCTACAGCACAAACGCCAACAACTGGTGAAACTAATGGAGAATACTTTGCAGATCCTCTTTGTTTAGTAGTACCAGAATCTCCTTTTGAAGATCCTACTACTGAATATCTTTTCTATACAGTTACTCCTTTAGACTGGGCAGATTCTTATGGTGATATAGACAATACACCACTAGCAGAAGTTGGTCTAAACTGGAATGATGTTGACGAATTATTAAGCGCCGATGGCGAATCTGTAGACTATATACACCTATTTATAGGTTGCGAGCCACCAATAGGAGATTGTCCTGGTGTACCAACAGAAGGAGATATGGATGGAGATTGCGTGCCAGATGTTGATGACGAATGTCCAGAAGTTCCAGGTACTGCTGAAAATTTTGGTTGTCCAGATGATGAATGTCCTGGAGAGGATTTAGATGGTGATGGATTGTTCGGAGACTGTGATCAGTGTCCTAACGATGCTGGAACAGCTGATAATTTTGGTTGCCCAGTAGATGATTGTACCACTGATACTGATAATGATGGTGTAGTAGATTGTGAAGATGAATGTCCAGATACTCAGGGTCCAGCAGATAATGATGGTTGTCCAGAAGATAATGGAGGTGATACTTGTGAAACAGCATTTATGTTTGGTGATACACAGATCAATGACATTTCAAATGGTAATCGTTGGGGATGGGCCGAAAATTTCGATACCACTATCGATGGCAACAGTAAAACTTTCAATTTCTGGGCTGGAGCTGGTCAAAATGATACTAGCAAAGGAGAACTTGTAGGTACTGTCACAATTACTGTCGATGGAGACGAGGTGAATTTTGATATCGATCTTGAGTCAGGAGTTAGTTTGGATGATCTTCACGTTTACTTAAGCGAAGATAACCCTGGAAATACAGCAAAAAGTCCAGGTCAGTATAACAGAAATGATGAGGTAAGTACAGGTAATTTAGATTTCACTCTAGACCGTACCAGTGACGATTCCAGTTTTTGGATAATCGTTCACGGAGTAGCTTGTTATTAGATAAAAAATTGTTCCATCTTGGAGAAACTTTAATTAACTCCAGGATGGAATATTTTGAATAAAATATTAACCAAATATATAAATGATGAAATTTATTAATAAATATATAGCATTGGTAGCCGTGTTCGCTATGATGTTTACATCCTGTAGTAAGGATGAAAGTTCTGAGGGACTAGATGACGCAGAACTTCAGGCAGTGGAAATTACGTTTGGAGCTTCGCTTAATGATCTGGTAGATCGAGCGGCTCAAAGCATAAGCAAGGATCATTTCAATACAATTCCTGATTGTTCTGATGCTGAACCAGCTGTAGCAAGAATAGATTTTAGCTACGGTGGAAACAGTTACCAGACAGATGTATCAATTCTAAAGGATGCAAATGGATATTTTACCGACTATTCCGAAGATCTTAAAATATTAGTTCCTAACAATGGACAGGTGACAATTAGCCTGGACGGTTTTATGGTCTATGATGGTGATCCGGATACTACCGGAAACTTGATCTGGGTAGCTCCAAAAGAGTCTGATGGTGATTTCGATGGTTATGTAGACCAGGCACTGCCTTTCGATTTTACTGTTGAAGATGGTACTAAACCATACATTGATGTAGAAGTTCTCTGTTTTGATCGCCGTATGGTAAACGAATATGGATACGTATTTTTTGATATTCTTCCAGAAGTTATATATCCATTATGTCTATTTGTAAACTACTGTGACGAAGATGGCAGACATTATGTAGCTGATTATAGTATTGATCTGTACTTTGGAGAGGATGCGTCTGGTATTCAACTTTATGATCATACCGAAAGTTCAGCTATGGCTTCAACTGGAGATTACGGAGATGGTCAGTATTACGCAGATCCACTTTGTCTTGTAGTTCCAGGTCCACCTGCTAATCTTGGTGACAACGAACCTTACTTATTTATGGTGCTGTACCCGCAAGATTGGGATGGTACTGGTGACATTGATAACTCACCAATACAGGGAATAACTTTATCATGGAACATGGTTAAGTCATTACTCAATGGAGATGGAACAACAAATGAATATTATCACCTGCTTATTGGTGAATGTGAAGGTGCCTTGACCGGAGATGGTACTGGTGGAAATGGTGGTGGAACAGGAGACACAGATCTTGACAACGATGGTGTTGACAATGATGTGGATCAATGTCCTAATACACCAGCCGGGGCTACTGTAAATGCAGTTGGATGTCCAGATTCAGACGGAGATGGAGTTTATGACAATGATGATCTATGTGAAGAAACTCCAACTGGTACTACAGTAGATGAAGACGGTTGTCCCGTAGATGTAGGAGGAACTGATTGTGGAACTGCAACCTGGGGACGTGATGATCTCGTAGAAGGTTTTGGTCTTGTAATCGTTTCAGATTTTGCTTTTCCTGTAAGGATTTTTGCTGAAGCCTCTACTTTAGATGGTTTAAATGAAAACCTGGAAATTGGCTCAATTCAGTTGAGTACAGTTGAAGGAGGAATTGGAGTAGCTATTAATTTAGAAGACGGAGACTATGAAGTAACGGGATACACAATTAGTGCAAGCTTAAATGCAGATGGTAGTGACCCGATAGTTGAATCTGGTTCTTCAATTGCGGCGGGCGGTTCGGCGAACGAGACACTTACAATTCCATCATTCGATGATTTATACTTGAAAATCGAATTCGATATCTGTGAAGTTTCTGTGAATTAATTCTTAAAAAGACCCGCATGATTAATTAACCGGGGGGTGACTAATTTGCGGGTTTTTTACCCACTCCTGTGGAGTGTGTGTAAGGCTGTCTGGAGAAATCCAGACAGTTTTTTTTTGTGGAGGTATTAAAAAAATATATATGTTAACGATTCTAAATCAGTTAACTGTATGAAGGAATCCACGTACATAGTAACTGGGATATGTTGCATTAATAAGGGTTTTATCAGTTAAATGATTTCCTGATAAAGCTGAAACGCGAACTGTAGAATAAATTGAAAATGACTGATTCTAAGCATTTTGTAAGAATTAGATTGTTAAAAAATTAACTAAATTATTAGTTAATTTTTATGGAATGAGAATTGCTAAACCCAGAGTGTATTATTAACTATTAAATTTTAAAAAAAGACCTACTTATGACAAAATTAAAGAGTTTACTCCTGCTATCAGCTTTTGCAATGATAAGCTGTAGCGAGGATTCAACTTCAGAACTTGCAACTGCTGAAAATGAAACCCAGATCACTTCAACAGAATCAAAAGATGATATTACCGAGATTGCATTTCCAGATTCTAAAGGAACTGCTACTGATGTTTATTATACAGGTATTAAAATGGCTGTAGAGAATGTCAACGGTAATTATATTTTTGAAGGGGATATTATGATTCCCAAGGGTAAAGCTTCTAAAAGCCCTGTAAATTTAGTTTTAGAAAAAGGAGATGAGGTATCTCAAGCTAAAAGTGTTGGTAGAACTTCAGCTTACTGGGAAGATAATACAGTGTACTACGAAATTGATTCCAGGCTAGGCAACCAGGATCGCGTATTCGATGCTATTAGCCATTGGGAAGCAAACACTAATCTCGAATTCGTGAAAAGATCTGGTCAGTCAGACTATATTTATTTCACTCCGGGATCAGGTTGTTCTTCTTATGTTGGAAAAGTTGGCGGGAAGCAGAATATTACTCTAGCCGATGCTTGTTCCACTGGTAACACCATTCATGAAATTGGACATGCCATTGGCCTTTGGCACGAACAAAGCCGAGTGGATAGAGATAAGCATATTACTATCAACTTTGAAAATATTCAAACAGGTAGAGAATACAATTTCCAGACTTACCAGGAAAATAACTTTGATGGTGATGAGTTTACAACCAATTTAGATTTTGGTTCTATCATGATGTATAGCCCATACGCATTCTCTAAAAATGGTCAACCTACGATCACTAAGACTGATGGTAACACCTATAGTGTTCAGAGATCTCAGCTGTCCAACGGTGATGTTACAGGGATTAATGCTATGTACCCTTCATCTAATGGTGGGGAAGAGAAACCAACTCAGAACTATATAAACGGAGAATACTACACTATCGAAGGTCTTACAGTTTTAAGATATTACGATCAATGGTACTATAATATGGGCTGGTACGGTTGGAAACGTGTTGAGTTGATAGAAGGTGTCTGGTATTTTGCTTAATACAAACCCACTTCAATAATTTTAGTTTACTCATCGAAAGTTCAAGAGTTTGAATTTTCGATGATTTTCCCTTGATTAATTTGAAATTGTCTGAATTAAATCCAAATCATTTTCAGACTTATACATTAACTAATTAACCTACTTATGAAAAACCTAAAATTTATTTTAGCTGTTCCGTTATTGGCATTTGTCGCCTGTAACGAAGAGAATTATGATGATTCTAATACTGGAATGAGCGAAACCAGTTCCTTCCAGAACGATGAGTTTACAGAAATTGCATTTCCGAACGAATCTGGAACTGTTTCTGATATTTATTTTGCGGGAAGAAAACTTCCAGTAGAAGAATTAAATGGCAAGTATGTATACCAGGGAGATATTTTTCTTTCAGAAGATAATATTTCTAAAACTCCATTAGATCTGGTTTTAAATGCTGATGAAGATGTACTAGTCACTGATAAAAGTGTTGGACGTACAAAATTCTTCTGGCCTGAGAATGTAGTCTATTATAACATAGATCCTGCATTACCTAACCAACAGAGAGTTTCAGACGCAATTGCGCACTGGGAAAGCAATACTGCTGTAAAATTCGTGCAACGATCTTCAGAAGCTAACTATGTTTATTTCACGCCCGGAGGAGGATGTTCTTCTTACGTGGGTATGGTAGGAGGTAGACAACCAATTACTCTTGCAGATGGTTGTTCAACTGGAAACACAATACATGAGATTGGTCATGCCGTTGGATTATGGCATGAACAGAGTAGAGCTGACAGGGATCAAACCATTACGGTAAATTTTAATAATATCCTTTCAGGAAGAGAACATAATTTTTATACGTACGTAGAGGCCGGTTATGATGGCGCAGATTATACTGCTGGTCTGGATCTTGGATCAATTATGATGTATAGTCCTTATTCATTTTCTGCCAATGGACAGCCTACGATCACACGAAAAGATGGATCCCTATATTCTGTTCAACGTTCTGTACTTTCCAGTGGTGATCAGGAAGGTATTGAAGTGATGTATCCAGGAGAAGAGGAGCCGGCACCTACAGAGCCAGAACCAACCGAACCTGAACCAACGAATCCAGAGCCAGAATATATTAATGGGGAATGGTACGTTATTGAAGGTGTTATGGTTTTAAGAAACAATGATACATGGTATGTTGAAAAAGGTAAAAACCTAAGGGAAGTTGAGCTAATTAACGGAAGATGGAGATTCGTTAAATAAACAGACGATACTTATTAAAAGAAAAGCCCGATATGATGTCGGGCTATTTATTTTTCAGAACTTATTTCTTCCAGTTTTTGATCTGAAAAGCGCTGTACATCCTTGAAAAATTGCCTAAACTCATTTTCAAATTCATCATAATGTAATTTTAGTTCATCTGTAGCCTGATCCATACCAGATTTTAGCTTCGTTCTTTTATTCATACCATTCAAAACACTTTGAATTCCATCTATAGAGGCATAACTCAAAAGCCAGTTTTGTTCAATCATATATGGGAGAAAATTCTTGACATTTGGAGGTAGAACCTCGTAGTTAAGCTTCAGTAGCTCATAGAACTGTATGGTATATTCCTCCAATGGTATATCACAATAGTCTTTCCAGTTAGCTGCCAGGAAATGATCATAAAAAATGTCTACTATGATACCGCTATAATGCCGGTATCTTTCAGACAAACGATGACTACTTTCTTTAAAAACCGGATGAGTATCGGTATAAAAGTCGATTGCACGATGAAGAATTATACCTTTCTGAATTTGAGAGCCATATTTGCGATATTTTTTCCCTTTGATGGAATCTGCCATAAAATTGCCGATTTTAACGAGGTCCTCATCACCAGATAGATAAATATGTGCCAGAAAGTTCATGCGGGAATATATGAATTAAACAGGGCCAGGGTTAATATTTGTTAAGTTTTGGAAAGTACGGGGTGACACAATTATATTTGTTAAAATTTCTTACAGGTCTTATCAAGATCTATAAATAACTAATAATGACATTAATAAAATCAATTTCGGGGATAAGAGGAACTATTGGCGGGAAAACCGGTAATAATTTAACTCCCTTAGATACAGTGAAATTTGCCGCAGCTTATGGCACGTGGTTAAAAAATAACTCTACTAACAAGAATCTAAAGGTTGCGGTAGGAAGAGATGCCAGAATATCTGGAAAAATGATCCAGGAACTAACGATGAATACCCTAACTGGTCTGGGAATCGATGTGATCGATCTAGGCTTGTCTACGACTCCAACGGTAGAGGTCGCGGTTCCCTTGGAAAATGCTGATGGTGGAATCATACTTACTGCCAGCCATAATCCTAAACAATGGAACGCTTTAAAACTATTGAATAGTAAAGGAGAATTTCTTGACGGAGAAGCCGGAGCCCTGATTCTTGAAATAGCAGAAAGTGAAAATTTTGATTTTGCTGAAGTGGATGATCTGGGGAAAATCACCGTGATCGATGATTATATCGACAGACATATTGAAGAGGTCCTGAAGCTTAAACTTGTTGATGCTGATAAAGTTTCTTCCGCGAAATTTAAAGTAGCTGTGGATGCAGTAAATTCCACTGGAGGAATTGCTATTCCAGCACTGCTGAAGAGAATGGGTGTAGAGGTGATTGAATTATACTGTGAACCAAACGGACATTTCCCTCATAATCCAGAACCTTTAAAAGAGCATTTAACCGATATCTGTGACTTAATGAAAAAGGAGAAGGCAGATCTTGGGATCGTAGTAGATCCAGATGTAGATCGTCTTGCTTTTATAGACGAAAACGGTGAAATGTTTGGTGAGGAATATACATTGGTCGCTTGTGCAGATTATGTATTATCTAAAACTCCCGGGAACACTGTTAGTAACCTTAGCTCGTCCAGAGCATTAAGAGATATTACAGAAAAACATAATGGAGAGTATAATGCTAGTGCCGTAGGTGAAGTCAACGTGGTTCAGCTTATGAAGGATTCAAATGCGATCATTGGTGGTGAAGGTAATGGTGGTATCATTTATCCGGAAGCACATTATGGTAGAGATAGCCTCGTGGGTACGGCCTTGTTTCTTACATATCTGGCAGAAAAGAAAGAGTCGGTTTCTTCAATAAGAGCAAGTTATCCTTCTTATTATATGAGTAAGAATAAAATTCAGCTGACTCCAGATCTGGATGTTGATGGTGTTTTGAAGGCGGTTGAAAAAAGACACGCTTCAGAAGAAATTTCTACAGTAGACGGAGTAAAGATCGATTTTCCAGAAAATTGGGTTCACTTAAGAAAATCCAATACAGAGCCAATCATCAGGATCTATACTGAAGCAAAATCTCAACAGGAAGCAGATGAGCTGGCACAGAAAATGATATCTGAAATTGAGCAGATCATAGCCTAACTTACTCTGGTAGCTCCTTCTGGAACAGGTTCATTTCTATGTTTCCAGCGTTTATGCGTCCAGAGATAGTACTCCGGTTTCTCACGAATTTGCTTTTCGAGAAGTTCAAAAAACTTTTGAGTAATAAAATGCTCCGGTTCTTCCGGGGCATTTTCAGTTATAGGAACCAGCGTAGCTTCATAAAATCCTCTGCCGGTTTTTTCCACATGTAGGTAGATTACATTAAGATCCAGACCACGAGCCAGTTTTTCAGAACCTTCAAAAACAGGAACAGAAATACCCATAAATTTCATCCATAGATTGGAACGCTGAAGTCTTGGCGATTGGTCGGCGATCATAGCGTAATTACCCCGTAATCCTTCCCGCTCATTTTGAATAATTCTCTTGGTCGCTTTGTGAGTGTTTACAAGCTCTCCACCAAGCTTACTACGTATCTTGCGAACCATATCATCAAAATACCTGTTCCTTATCTTCTTGTAGATTCCGAAGGATTTATATTTGAGTCCGTAGAGTTGTAGCGCGATAATCCATTCATAACTAGCATAATGTGCGCACATCAGGACGATACTCTTGTTTCTGCTTTCAATATCTCTTAAAACTTCAAGATTAGTGAATTTGAAGCGCTTTTGAATTTCCTCGTTACTAATAGAGATGCTTTTGATCATTTCCAGAAACATGTCACACATATGCTTGTAGAAAACTTTTTCTATACGTATCAATTCTTCGGAAGGCTTATCAGGAAACACCATTCTTAGATTCTTTTGAACAGTACTTCGGCGATAGCCAATGACTCTAAAAACCAGGAAATATATAAAGTCTGAGAATATGTAGAAAATACGAAACGGAAGAATGGATATAAGCCAGAGTAGGGGGTAAACAAGCCAGAAAACTAATCCTTGCATAAAAAAACTTTCCGCAAATATATGGTATATTTGAAATTAAACTTTAGTAAAAATGGGAGAATTGAGCCTGGTCACGCTGGTGATCATAGCGGCAAATGCATTAATTTCTTTTAAAGGTTTTAGCGATGAGACCTTCTTCAACAAGTACAAGTTCAGTACTTCAGATATTCAAAGAGGTTCTAAATTTCAAATATTCACATCGGGATTCCTCCATGTAGATACAAGCCACCTTTTTGTAAATATGCTAACGCTCTATTTCTTTGCAAATGTGGTTATCTGGCAGTTAGGCTCTGTAGCTTTTCTTATTATCTATCTTGGGAGTCTGTTACTGGGGAATTTATTGTCTTACTATTTCCATAAAAATGATCCGTATTATACGGCCGTAGGTGCCAGTGGTGCGGTCATGGGAATTTTATATTCTGCCATACTATTACAACCAGATATGACGCTTGGTTTGTTCTTTATCATACCTGTTCCCGCTTACATCTTCGGAATAGGTTATTTACTTTATACTATTTATGGAATGAAGCGCAGAACAGATAATATTGGTCATGATGCGCACTTTGGCGGTGCTACCGGTGGATATATTCTAACGATGATTCTGGCACCCTGGGTGTTGGAAAGTCACTTGCTAATGGTTATTTTACTAGCTGTGCCTATCGTAATATTGTTCTTTCTTCAAAGAACCGGGTATCTATCTAAGTAAGTAGAATTAATTCAGTAGTTCACCAATCTTTTCAGCTAAGGCATCACCACGAAGATTCTTCGCTACAATGATTCCGTCTTTATCAAGAATATAAGTCGCCGGGATTGCTGTGATTCCGTATAACCTTGCTACAGGATCCTGCCAGAACTGAAGATTAGAAACATGATCCCATTGTTCAAGTTTATCATCTTTAATAGCCTGTACCCATCGGTCTTTCTGTCCTGGTCGGTCAAGACTTACACTAATAATATTTAAGCCCTGATCTTTGTACTTGTTATAAGTATTAACCAGGTTTGGATTTTCTATTCTACAAGGCTTACACCATGCCGCCCAGAAATCTACTACGGTAACCTGGCCCATGCGATCAGAAAGTGCGAGCATTTCACCATCTGGTGTAGGAGCTTCAAAATCTGGTGCCTTAGATCCTGTTTCAGCGTTTTTCATCTTCTCTAATTCACTCTTCAGATCTTTTGCCATATCAGTTTGCTTGATACGATCTGAAACTTCACTAAACATATCGCGAACTTCCTTGGAGCTATGGCTTTTTGAACTCAACATATCTGCAAGCAAAGTAACGGCGAGGAAAGTATCTGTATTCCGACTGAAGATTTCTTCTTTAGCTTTACGATCATTGTCTTTAAGCTCGGTTTCGGTTGCCTGAATACTCTTCAGTTTTGCAGTATCCTTCTGTATCATTGCAGTTCTCGCTTCCTTCTGCATTTTCCCGATCTTCCGGTTCATTTCTTTCATATGATCCAGATACTCGTAAAGAGCTTCGTTTTCCTGTCCGCCACTAACACGTGAACTACGAATACTGTCTTTATTGATGTTGAATTTCAGTTTTTCGTTTTCAGCAATAAATACAAGATTTCCATTCACTCCTTCGATACGCAAAAAACTTAGAGCAGGAAGATCCATTTCTTTCATATCCAATTCGAATTTCTCATCCTGAACGATGGCTGTATCTACTGCTTTTGGTGAACGAGTCTTTCCATCCAGTTCTGATATATAGATTTTAGTCCCATTTTCAACACCCTTCACATCACCACTTAAATAATAACCTTTATCTTCTCCACATCCGGTTAATAAGAAAAGGACTGAGCTAAATAAGAATAAGAATTTCTTCATTTTTTATGTCTATTTCTGCAAAAATAATGAACTCATGCTTCATTCTGATGGCGTTCTTATAAATAAATGTTAATTTCAGGCCGTTGCTCTGTCCTGGCTACTTTTCCATTTAATTTTACCTTAAATTATCAAGTTATGTTGCAGCAATTAAAAGATTTTCCATTCGATATACAGATCAGTTTTCATAAGGTGATCGAAGAGTATCAAAAGGAGCTTGATGAGATAGAAAGTGAGATTTCCAGGGAATACATGCAGAAAATGCTTGATCATGTTAGTCAATTTCCGGAATTATCTGAAGGATTTTCAGACCCAAAACTTTTAAAGAAATATCACGCTCCCATTAATATCTTGCTGGATGATCTGTTTCCGAACATTTTATCTAATAACGAGATCAAAGCTGCAGCAGTTCCATTCCATAATATTCTCTTCAATGTTTCCAAACGACTAAAAGCTATTCTGAATAATGCCGGAAAAGATTTTAAGTTGAAGTTCAGGCATATGGATGATGAGCTAATTTATATCTTTTCGAGTATACAGATTTTAAAATCCTATGGGTACAAAATAGATATCTCGAGACCTCTGTACTATGATATTCCAGATGAAGATGGAATAAAACGTCATTACAGAATATCCATGAATGCTGATTTTGTCGATATCATTCGTAAAGATGATGCACCGGAAGTTACACAGAAAGATGTGGATATTCTATTGCAAAATGTAGATGATATCGAACTCTGGAAGGAAAAGATTCCTCCGCACAGTTATATTTTCAAAGGTTTTACCATCGTTAATTTAACCGATGTTACTATAGATGATGCTATTTCAGAATTAAAAACTACCCTGCTTTTCGAAGAAGTGAATGAAGAGGAAGAGTTGGCCAAACTTCAGGAGATTTTCCGTTCAATATATAACATTTCAGACCTTCGGGTTGGTTTCACCGTATTCAATAAAAAGGATATGGTTTTTGAAAGAATGGATAATAAAGAGGCTCAAAGTTTTATCCTTGACGAAGTTCTGATGAATGATTGTGAGTCGGGAATCTGTGAAAAAGGCTTCAAAACCCTGATAGATGACAATGCCTATTTCACTATTTCCAATGTAGAGTCTTATGCGCGTAAATATGACAATTTACTATCTAAGAATCTTATTAAGAACGATGTAAAAAGCTGTCTCTTAGCTCCGGTTGCGAAGAATGGTAAGCTTCTGGGAATTTTGGAATTGGCCTCCAGTAGAAAGAATGAGCTAAATAGTATTAATGCTATAAAGCTAGACGATATTCTGCCTTATATCGTGACTACGGTGGAGAGAAACCGGAACGATTTTGAAAACAGAATAAAGGCGGTAATCCAGAGTGAGTGTACCTCTATTCATCCAAGTGTTCTTTGGGTATTTGAGAGAGAAGCCAAGAAGTTTATCAAGGATCTGGATAAGGATGGACTTGCTTCTTTTAAGGATATAACTTTTAAGGACGTTTTTCCATTATATGGCCAGATTGACATCGTTGCATCTTCTGAAGCCAGGAACAACGCAATCAAAAGTGATCTTATGGATCAGCTGGAGATTATCATGAACATCATTGACAAGGCATACAAAATTGAAGAACTTCCAATTTATGATCAGGTAAAGTATCGGGTTTCAGATTTTAAAGAAGAACTACAGGATAGACTGAATGCCAGTAGTGAACAGAAAGTTTTTAATTTACTGAAGAAGGAAGTGAACCCTTTAATGAGCCATTTGAAAAAACAGTCGGAGGAAATAAGGGAGCTTGTTGAGGAATATACGGGCATGCTCAATCCTGAAACCGGATTGGTTTATAATCACCGTAAGAAGTATGACGAGACAGTACAGCAAATAAATCGTACCATGTCCCGCTATATTGATAAAAGGCAGGTGCAGGCTCAGAATATCTATCCGCATTACTTTGAGAGGTATAAAACTGATGGAGTAGACCATAATATGTATATAGGCGCTTCCATGGCCAACAAGCGACCTTTTAACAAGGTCTATTTGTTTAATCTGAGATTGTGGCAGTTGAGCACTATGTGCGAAATGGAGAACAGGTTCTATCAATTACAGGAAAGAACTCCCGTAATGCTTGAAGCGGCTTCTTTAATTCTAGTTTTTAATAGTACAATGTCTATAAGATACAGAATGGATGAGAAAAAGTTCGATGTAGATGGAACTTATAATGCTCGTTATGAGATTATTAAAAAACGTATTGACAAGGCATTTGTAAAAGGTACCGAGGAGCGTGTAACTCAAAAAGGCAAACTTACAATTGTCTACTCCCAGGCAAGCGATGAACGAGAGTATTTACAGTATATCAAATACCTTCAGGCAAAGAATTACTTCGGTGATAATGTTGAATTGTTGGAACTGGAAGATGTACAGGGAGTGGTAGGGCTTAAAGCAATAAGGGTGAACATATTATATTCACCCGATTCCAATCATCCAGAAAGAACGATCAATTATGAAGATCTAATGGAGGAACTACATTAAGTAAAAAGCCAGAATAAAGGCGATTACCGAAATAATAATTCCTAACATAAATACCGTATAGGTCATTCTTAGTAGGAAATACTTTCGATGTAGTACCTTACCTAAAAGGTGAAGATCCAGCATCAACATTTCGTATACATAATCTTTATCCTTGATCAACTGGTTCATACCCCATTTGAATTGATCAAAAGGCATCTTATGGTAATTTCCGAAGAATAAAAGATTCACATTCCTGTTCTTAACCTGTTCTTTAGTGAACTCTCCGGTTGTAACGTTGGGTCTGGTAGACAGGATCGAAAGAATAATTGACGCCACACTGAAAAGTACTAGTACCAAACTTGGTATTAGCAAATGTTTGTTAGATTCTGCTTCCAGTTTAGGGATCAGGTTGGCAAGTGCCAGTGAAATGATGATCGCATTTACCGAAAGTAAAATGTTGGCCTTAGTATCGGCAATGTCACTCAGTTTTATATGATTTCGAAGAGTAACCCTGAACAGCGTCTGAATACTTCTCTCTGGATTCTCATTCTTATACTTAGCCTTCATTCTGGCTTTATGCTCTTCTTTCTTTAATTTCTTTTCCTGCTTATTCTTATCTTCTATAAGCTCAAGCAAATTTTCTTCCTTTTTTGGGTTCCATTCCTGCAGGGCATAATCTGTATAATAGGTATGCTTTTCAGTAAAAACATGGATGTTCTCTTCAAGCCATTCCGCATTAGTGAAGTTCTTGATATTATGCATTTCCAGTTCCTGTCTCAGGAATTCACTGGTTTCTTCAAAGTATTCCTTACCAAAGTGAGAGCTATCGGCATCACGTATTATTTTCTCACCGGGTGTTTTTGGAATATTGCTGAAATTGGTTACAAGGATATATTGCTTTACCAAATCTATAAGATCCTGAGTAGCGTTTTCCTTCAGAAGAAATTCTTCCGCGATCTCTGCACTCTTATCTTCATGCCCTCTGTAAGTATGAATATAACCGGTGTCATGAAGCCATGCAGCCAGGAGTAGTGCCTCCTTGTCTTTAACATTAATTTCAGAATTCTCGATTAATTCTTTAGTACTTTTAACCACACGCTGAGTATGCTGGTAGTTATGATAAATAAAGGTGTTAGGTAACTTTTCTTTAAATAAATCTTCAACAAATTTTTCAGCTTTCTCAACGAGATTATTCATACATGAATTTTTGATTCCAAGGACCAAATTACAAAAAATAATGACCACAGTTTTCTATGAAAAAAGTTAAACTTTTAGCCGGTATACTTACAATATTAATGGTCATTTCCTGTGCCAGTCTTGAGCCAAAATACAGGGATGGAGAATCAACTTCAGATTTTGGTTACCCTTCTAATAGAGAGATTGAAAAATCATTTTACCTGCTGGGTGATGGTGGTTATTCTCCACCGGGTGGTTCTTCACTAGGTCTGTTAGCCTTCAAATCTTACCTTGATTCAGTAAAGAAAACGGAGAATATTTCAATTTTCTTAGGTGATAATATTTATCCTGACGGTATGCCTGCTGAAGGTTCTTCGGGAAGAGAAGAGGCTGAATATCGATTAGATGCACAGCTGGATGCGATCGAAAACTACGAGGGAAAAGTAGTTTTTATACCTGGAAATCATGACTGGTACAATGAAAAGTTAGAAGGTCTTGATAGACAGAAAGATTATTTGAAAGAGAGATTTGAAGATATTCTAGTATGGAGTCCGGAAATTGGCTGCGGAATGGAGTCTATTGAAGTTTCTGATAATATCCAGATGATTGTTATAGATTCCCAATGGTATTTAGAAGATTGGAATGACAATCCCAAGATCAACGATAATTGTGAACAGATCAAAACACGGGAAGCAATGTTCCTGGAAGTAGAATCTGAGATCAAAAAAAATCAGAATAAAACCATTCTAATTGCACTTCACCACCCAATCTATACGAATGGTGTACATGGTGGGCAATATACTTTCGACAGGCATATATATCCTTCACAAAAGAAAATCCCTCTTCCAATTTTAGGGTCTTTAGCTACATTGATCAGAACAACTGGTGGTGTGTCTATACAGGATGCTCAGAACAATCGATATAAATCTCTGGCAACACGCTTGAGTACCATTGCACAAGGTTCTTCGCGAGTGATCTTTGCTTCGGGACACGAACATTCCCTGCAGTATATTGAGCATGATAGTGTGAAGCAAATCGTTTCGGGTTCCGGTTCCAAAGCTTCTTATGCGACATTGAGTAATGACGGATTATTTGCATATCCGGGTCAGGGATTTGCGGTACTAGATGTTTTTAAGGATGGATCTTCCTGGGTAAGTTTCTACGGAAATCAGGAAAACAAACCTAAATTACTGTATCAAACTGAAGTTCTGGAAACTCCTGTACCATTCGAACTCCAGGATTATCCAGATGAATTTCCGGAAACTTATACGACTTCAATTTACACGGAAGAGGACACAGAGAAAAGTCCGGTTCATGAGACTGTATGGGGTGAACGATATCGGGAACTTTATGGTACTGAGATCACAATGAGAACTGCAGATCTGGATACACTTTATGGTGGGTTAGAAGTTGTTCGCGAAGGTGGAGGGCATCAAACCGTATCACTTAGAGTAAAAGATAAACAGGGACGAGAATATAATATTAGAAGAGTTCGAAAGGATGCACTTAGATTTCTGCAGAGTGTAGCTTTTAAAAATCAGCCAGTTGAAAATAAATTAGAAAATACGGTCGCAGAAAACTTGCTTACAGACTTTTATACCGCTGCACATCCGTTCGGATTTATGGCAATTCCAGAGCTTAGTGATGCTGCTGGCGTGTATCATACCAATCCTGAAATATTTTACCTGCCTAAGCAAGAAGCACTAGGAAAATACAATTCTGTGCATGGTGATGATATTTATATGATCGTTGAAAGACCTGAAGAAGGTTGGACAGGCTACGAATCCTTTGGGACTCCAGATCATGATATCGTAAGTACATCAGACATGCTGGAAAGACTGCGAAGAGATGAGAAATACTTGCTGGATGAGTCAGTATATGTTCGCTCGCGTCTGTTCGATATGCTTATTGGAGATTGGGACAGGCATCAGGATCAGTGGAGATGGGCCGAAATTGAAGAAGGGGATAAGCACGTATTCAAAGCTATTCCGAGGGATCGAGACCAGGTGTTCAGCAATTTTGATGGAGCGTTTTTTGGGACATTAAGAGCGATCACAGGATTTGCCAATCAATTCGCTGTGTATGGAGATGATATTAAAGACGTTGAATGGTTTAATATCGCTGCAATGGGACTGGATAGATCACTACTTCAGAATACCGGAAAAAATACCTGGATAGAGCAGGCTGAGTACATTAAAGAAAATGTAACCGATGAAGCTATTCAGAAGGCATTTGCTAATTTGCCCGAGGAAACTACAGGAGAGGCTACTCAGGAACTTATAAAAAACGTCCAGGGGAGAAGAGATAATTTGGTTGATATCGCAAATAGATATTACGAAAAATTAGCAGATCTCGCGATCGTAACCGGGACAGATAAGGACGATTTTATTGATATTGAAAGGTTGACTGATGGAAACACCCGGGTGACTATTACACGCAATAAGGAAGGAGAAAGAGCCGAAATATTAAGCGATAAAGTCTATAAAAAAGACGAAACAAATGAGATATGGGTTTATGGACTTGATGATGACGATAAAATTTTTGTAAAAGGCGAGGGGAAGGCAGCAATATTTGTACGACTGATTGGAGGTCAGAACAATGATGAATACACAATTACAAATGGTTCAAAATTAAAGCTTTATGATCATCAATCACTACCGAATACTATTAATGAATTAGACAACGCTAAACTTCGGCTTACAGACAATTACGAGATCAATACATACGATAAGGATAAAAAAACTTTTGCGTCGGGATCAATCTTGCCTGATTTTAGTTATAATCCAGATGATGCTTTTAATTTTCAGCTGGAATATGTGAAGGCCATCAATAGATTTAAGCGAAATCCTTTTACCTCTCAGCATACTGTTTCTGCGGAATACCATTCAGCAACAAATGGTTTTGAGTTAGGCTATGAGGCGGAGTTTGCTAATATTGTTGGAAAATACAACTTGCAATTAGGAGCTAATTTCCAAAGTCCGGATTATTCAGATAACTTCTTTGGCTTCGGAAATGAGACCAATAATCCTGAAGATCAACTAGGAATGGATTATAACCGGGTAGGGATTAATGAAATTTCAGCAAAAGCTGCATTAGTCAATAAGACTCCATTCGGTAGCTTTTTCGGATTCACAGCAACTTTTGAGTCTATTGAAGTAACCGAAAACGATAATAGTTATTTATCTGAAGTATTCACCAGTTCAGAAGAAGATATTTTTCAGAGAAAACATTTTGCGGGTCTGGATGCTATGTATCGATATGAAAGTTATGACGATGTTCTGGTTCCTACCAGAGGGATGCTGTTTGAGTTGAACCTGGGCGCAAAATTGAATACAGCAGATATTGATCGTCAATTTGGTTATTTCAAACCATATATGGGCTTTTATAACGCCTTAACCCGGGATAGAAAACTTGTTTTGAAGACTAGAGCAGAAGCACATATAAATATTGGAAATGAGTATGAGTTTTATCAATCGGCACAATTAGGAGCAAATAGCGGGCTAAGAGGTTATAGGTTTGAGAGGTATTCAGGAAAAAGTTCCTTTGGTACAGGTGCAGATCTAAGGTATTCGTTTGATACGGTATCTACGAACTTTCTACCTTTCCAGCTAGGGATCTACGGAGGATATGACCTTGGTAGGGTTTGGTTGAATGAAAAGTCTAGTAACCAATGGCATGATAGTTATGGTGGTGGACTTTGGATCAACAGTGCAGATGCTATACAAGCCAAGGCGAGCGTCTTCGCGGGAAGTGAAGGTCCAAGATTACAGTTTAGCCTAGGATTAAAGTTCTAAAGTTGAATCAAGAACAAAAAAAACCGGCTATTTAGCCGGTTTTTTTGTTTTGAAACATGTTATTCTTAGTCCTTATTGACTGAAAGTTTATTGGTAAAATCAATTGTTCTAATAGGGAATGGAATATTGATTCCTTTCGCATCGTACGCTTTCTTAATAGCGATGATCGCTGTATTCTGAGCTATAAGAATATCTCTATTCTTCGAAACATCTGTCCAGAATCTCAAGACGTAATTAATTGAACTATCTCCAAATTCCTGAAACATCAATTCAACTTCTTCATTGCCTCTCTGCGGAAAAATATCTTCAATAGTCTTAATAGTAAGCTCTCTAACCATTTCTAAGTCTGAAGAATATCCAACTCCACAATTAACGAATACTCTTGAACGAGCAGTACGTGTGAAATTTTTGAATGGTTCTTCAATAATCTTTCCGTTAGGAATAATAACATAATTATTATCGGATTGCTTAATCACTATATTTCTGAGATTGATCTCCATGACCGAACCTGCAAATCCGTTAGTTTCAACCCAATCACCAATTTGTAATTCTGGGAGAAAACTTAGGATTAAACCTGAAAAAGTATTGTTTAAGGTTCCTTGCAAAGCCAGACCAATAGCTAAACCAACAACTCCCGCTGCCCCAAGAACTGAAGTCAGGACTGTATCTAGATTTAATAATCCTAGTGCAATGAAAAAACCAATCAGGATAACAATTGCTTTGATCACTTTCGTGGCCATCTGGCGTATGGAATCTTGCTTGATACTTTTAGCGAAAATCTTATCAAAGATTTTACCGACATACTTCGCGATAAAAACAAAAACGATAAAGACAACCACTGCGAGAAGGAAGTTTGGAAGACCAAGAATTATGGTATCTAACCATCCCTCTAATTTATCCCATATACCTTTTATTGAATCCTGAAGATTAAATTCTTGCATATTTTAATTTAATTATTTTTTTACTGGTTTATGCTGATCTGAAGTTTTCATTTTCCATGCATCCAACATCCAGCTAGTTTTTTCCAACTCCCTAATATAAGCACCAATTAGGTCAATTGTACCTTCATCACCCGATTTATCTGCAATTTCTACGACCTTTCTCATTTGCTTAAGTAGTAGTCCGTGGTCTTCAAGTAAAATTTCGATCATTTTACTATCAGAAATATCACTAGGAGATTCCTTTAAATTAGAATCTTTTAGATACTCACTCATGTTGCTAGTAGGCTGGTATCTCAAAGTAAGAATACGCTCAGCTATCTCATCCACTTTCAGTTTGGCTTCATCGTAAAGCTCTTCGAATTTTTCATGCAGATCGAAAAAGTTTTTTCCAATTACATTCCAGTGAAAATTTCTAAGTTTTTGATAGTATATGTGATAGTCAGCTAACAAAATATTTAATTCAGAGACCGTTTTTGCAGTCTTTTCTTTATCTAATCCTAAATAGTTCATAGTTTTTGTTTATAGTTTTTTAAAATTCAATTCAAAAATATAATGATTGTACCAAATCCAAAATTTTAATCAATGGTTTAGTAGAACTTTAACCATTAATCTATAGGTCTGTGATCCTTCAGATCCAGTTTCTTCATCATTTCTTTGGATATCTGTCCGCTGGAGATACCATATCCGTCAGTAAGCACACCTTTCTGCCCACTAGTGGTGGTAATGGCGTACAGGATCGAATTATCGTCGGGATTACTCATTCCTTCGAAGCGCAGGACTTTATCAACTTCGAATTCTTCAACACCGAAGGTTGCATTTTCTGACTTCAATTCGATCTTTTCATCAAGAAGGTTGAAATCATGTTTGTATCCTTCTTCTAATTTCAATTTGTTTATAGCCTGGGATAATGTTCCGTAATCTTTCATGGTTGTTTAATTTTAGTAGATGTAAATTACGATGATAGCAGATTATGCACAAGTGGTTGGTCGTGTTTAGGATAAGTTTAACTGAGTGTTTATAAGGGTTTTCGGGAAGTTTACGAATAAAGTAATGATGTGTATCCTTCAGGTTTAGGAATGAAATATTTGTTTGTGATTAACGGTCTTAAAAATTAAGGTGTTTGTTAGACAGCGCAAAATTCGTTCGATTAGCCTGATAACTGCAAAACCATAAATTATTCTTTTCTTTGCAAATTGGCGTTTGAAGGCAGGCATTCCCGCAGTAATTATTGAATTAATTTATTACAACAGTTTATTATGAAGAGTAAAATAACCTTGAAAGAGCTTTCAAAATTACTCAATGTGAGTGTTTCTACGGTCTCGAAAGCACTTCATGATAGTCCGGAAATCAGTCCTAAAACAGCCGAGCGGGTTAAAGAGCTAGCAAAGCTTCACAATTACCGCCCAAATCCGGTAGCAGTCAATTTGAAAAAAAGTAAGACAGGAACAATTGGTGTTGTGATTCCAAATATTTCGAACAGCTTTTTTGCCAGGGTTCTATCTGGAATAGAAGCTCAGGCGCAGCAATACGATCAGCAGATCATTACCTATATTTCCAATGAGTCACTCGATCGCGAGAAGCAGATTTGTGATCTACTGACTTCCGGAATGGTCGACGGAGTTTTGATTGCAGTTTCAGAAGAAACTCAGAAAAAGGCAGATTACGATCACCTGTTCGCTCTATTAGATTATGATATTCCAGTGGTTGTCTACGATCGAATCAACCTGGATCTCCTTGCGGATAAAGTGGGCGTGGATGATGAAAAGAGTTTTTATGATGCTACGAAATTCTTTAGAGCAAAAGGTTTGGAGCGAATTGGGATTGCGTCAGCCATTCACCATGTTGGGATTGGAAAGCTTAGGATATCTGGTTATCAAAAGGCGATGGATAAGTTGCCAGTATTCACAGCACGGAGTAGCAGCGAGGGAACTTTGAAGTCCAAGATCGAAAAGCTGTTAGTGACAGAAAAAGTTGAGGCTTTACTCTGTACAGATTTTGAAAGCGCGATCATCACAACAAGAGTGGCTTATGAACAAAATATCAAAATACCGGAAGATTTAAAGATCATTGGCTATATAAATAAAGACATCGCAGAATATCTTACGCCATCACTTAGCTATATCGAGCAGCATCCATCGGAACTGGGAATTAAGGCTGTAGAGGTACTAAACCGAAGAATTTCTGGCGATATCGCTGCCGGTAAATTTGAAGAGAAAATAATCGCAACAACTATGGTTCATTTGGAATCGAGTAAATTTTAGAAAAATTTATTTAAATTTCCTTTAACATTACTTAAGATTGAAATTCTATCTTTGCAAATTGATAATTTAAAACTAATAATTTGATAACTGATTCTCAGAAAGATTTATTAAAATCATCAAAAGTACTAGTAACGGGTGGAGCCGGATTTATAGGTTCTAATCTTTGCGAAAAGCTTTTAGATTTTGGAGCTGAAGTAACCTGCCTTGATAATTTCGCTACCGGTCATAAACATAACATCAAACCGTTTTTAGAAAATTCCAAATTCAAATTTATTGAAGGGGATATTCGAAATCTGGAAACGTGTCTTCAGGCTACTAAAAATCAAGATTTTGTTCTGCATGAAGCAGCTTTGGGTTCAGTGCCAAGGTCTATCAATGATCCTATAACAAGTAATGACGTTAATGTGTCAGGTTTTTTAAATATGCTTGTCGCATCTCGTGATAATGGAATCAAACGATTTGTGTATGCGGCGAGTTCATCTACTTACGGTGATTCTGAAAACCTGCCAAAGGTAGAGGACGTTATTGGTAAACCTCTTTCACCATATGCTATCACTAAATATGTCAACGAACTTTATGCTGATATATTCAATAAGTCTTACGGCTTGAATACAATAGGGCTTCGTTATTTTAACGTATTCGGAAGACGCCAGGATCCAAATGGCGCATATGCTGCGGTCATTCCAAAATTTGTTATGCAATTGATGGAAAAGGAAAGTCCTGTTATTAACGGAGACGGAACTTATTCCAGAGATTTCACTTATATAGATAATGTTGTGCAGATGAACCTTCTTTGTCTGGTTACAGATAATGAAAAAGCCTTAAACGAGGTGTATAATACTGCAGTAGGTGATCGTACAAACTTAAAGGAATTGACGCAGCTCCTTAAGCAAAATCTAGCTGAATTCGACTCAGATATTGCTGAAGTTGAAATAAAACATGGGCCTAATAGACCTGGAGATATTCCACATTCACTAGCATCGGTAGAGAAGGCTAAAAAATTACTTAATTATAATCCCACACATAGAATAGAAGATGGTCTAAAAGAGGCTACTAATTGGTACTGGGATAATTTATAGACAGATGAAAGACACTAAAAAAATAGCAGTTATAGGTTTAGGCTATGTCGGATTGCCGCTGGCGAGACTTTTTTCAACGAAATTTCCTGTGGTTGGTTTTGATATCAACTCGGCGAGAGTAAAGGAATTAATGTCTGGTACAGATTCTACGCTCGAGGTTGAAGATAAAGTATTACAAGCTTCCCTTAAAAATGAAAATTCTGAAGCTAAAGGCTTGTATTGTTCAGCAAATCTTGATGAGATAAGAGATTGCAATTATTATATTATTACCGTTCCAACTCCTGTTGATAAAAATAATAGGCCAGATCTTACTCCTTTGTACAAGAGTAGTGAAACTGTGGCTAAAGTATTGTCAAAAGGAGATGTAGTGGTTTATGAATCTACGGTCTATCCTGGAGTTACGGAGGATGAGTGTGTTCCAGTGCTTGAAAAACATTCAGGTCTAAAGTTTAATCAAGATTTCTTTGTAGGATATTCTCCAGAAAGAATAAATCCAGGGGATAAAGAACATACTGTTGAAAAAATTCTTAAGGTAACCGCTGGCTCAACACCAGAAATAGGAGAGCAGGTAAATAATCTATACGCTGAAGTAATTACAGCAGGAACACATTTAGCGCCAACGATTAAAGTGGCTGAAGCGGCAAAAGTTATAGAGAACTCCCAGAGAGATATAAATATTGCATTCGTAAATGAGCTGGCTAAAATTTTTAACATGATGGGTATCGATACGCAGGATGTTCTTGAGGCTGCTGGTACGAAATGGAATTTTTTACCTTTTAAACCTGGATTAGTTGGAGGGCACTGTATAGGTGTAGATCCATATTACTTAGCACAAAAAGCACAGGAAATTGGTTATCACCCGGAAATCATACTCGCAGGGAGACGAATGAATGATAGTATGGGGCAGTATGTGGCTTCGGAACTCGTTAAACTAATGCTTAAGAATGATATAAAGGTAAAGGCTTCGAAGATCTTGGTTTTAGGAATTACTTTCAAAGAGAATTGTCCTGACGTTAGGAATACTAAGGTGGTAGATGTAATTAAAAGCCTGAAAGAATATGGCATGGAGATTACTATTTACGACCCTCTAGCGAGTCCTTCCGAAGTAAAGCATGAATACGGATTAGAAATCGTTAAAACATTGCCTAAATCTAAATTTGATGCCATTCTGCTTACTGTGGCACATAAAGAATTTTTAGAACTTAATTTTGAAGATCTTAAAGAACCTACCTCTGTGGTGTATGATGTAAAAGGAGTATTAGGTGACAAGTGTGACAAAAAATTATAATAAATGAAAGTCAAGAATATTTGTTGCATTGGTGCGGGATATGTTGGCGGGCCAACTATGGCGGTAATAGCTCAAAAATGTCCTGAAATCAATGTCACTGTAGTAGATATTAACGAAAAAAGGATAGCTGCATGGAATGATAAGGATGTAAATAATATCCCTATATACGAACCTGGCTTGTCTGAAGTTGTAGAGCAGGCTCGAGGAAGAAATCTTTTTTTTTCGACTGATGTAGATGCTGCGATAGATCAAGCTGATATGATCTTTATTTCTGTGAACACGCCTACCAAAACTTATGGTATTGGAAAAGGTATGGCAGCTGATCTGAAATTTATAGAGTTATGTGCCAGGCAAATTGCCAGAGTCTCAACAACCGATAAAATTGTAGTCGAAAAATCAACTCTTCCAGTTCGAACTGCGGAAGCACTAAGAAATATTCTAGATAACACTGGAAATGGTGTCAAATATCAAATCTTATCTAATCCTGAATTTTTAGCCGAAGGTACAGCAGTGGATGACTTAATGGATCCAGATAGAGTGCTCATTGGAGGAGATATTGATACGATTGAAGGAGCTGAAGCTGTGGAAGCTTTAGTCGATGTTTATGCGCATTGGATTGACCGTGAAAGGATTCTGACTACGAATGTCTGGTCGTCTGAATTATCAAAACTTACCGCTAACGCTTTTTTAGCTCAACGAGTTTCAAGTATAAATGCGCTTTCAGAGTTATGCGAAAAAACTGGTGCTGACGTGAATGAGGTCGCAAAGGCTGTTGGAATGGACTCGAGGATAGGTCCAAAATTTTTACAGTCGTCCGTTGGGTTCGGTGGTTCTTGCTTTCAGAAAGATATATTGAATCTGGTGTATATAGCTAAGTCTTACGGATTGAATGAAGTAGCAGATTACTGGGAACAGGTCATCATCATGAATGATCATCAGAAAAAAAGATTTGCAGCTAATATCGTGAAGACGCTGTTCAATACGGTTTCAGGTAAAAAGATTGGTATATTGGGGTGGGCTTTTAAGAAGGACACCAACGATACTAGAGAATCTGCTTCGATATATGTAGTAGACTATTTGCTTAATGAACGCGCAGAGGTTGTGGTTTATGATCCGCAAGTAAAAGCTGAACAAATTTATGCAGATCTTGATTATTTAAATTCAAGACCGGAAGATGAAAACAGAGCGCGCGTGACAATTGTTAATTCTCCTGAAGATGTCACTAAGCAGGCGCATGCATTAGCCGTACTTACTGAGTGGGATGAATTTAAAGATCTTGATTGGACAGCGATCTACAAGAATATGCTTAAACCAGCATTTTTATTTGATGGAAGAAGAATATTAGATCGTGTAGAAAAAGAGAATATCGGTTTCGATTACTATGCCATTGGGAGTTAATACTTAGTCCTAAATTGCCTAAATACCAGAATCATATAAGTTGAGAAAATTTCCCTAATTATATTTTAGGTGCTAACAATATAAATTTTAATGATATATTCTAATATGCAACACGTTCTTAATATATCTAAGCTATTATATCAATATATTGTATAAATAATTGACTTTATAGTGTTATGAAATTCTTGAGTTTAATCAAAGGTAGGATTCAAAAATCTGGTATTCTCTTATTAACATACTATACCATGATATCTTTTAAGAGAGCATTGACGTATAAAATTTATTATCTTTAAATTTTATGGAAAAGAACTATGAGATTGTTTCCTGGGATACAAACTTTTTCGGATTTAAGGTAGCTCGTTTGCAGGCAAATATAATTGAGAAGGACAATGGGTCTGAACAATTAAAAGATATGTACTCAAATGAGGTGAAATTAGCCTATTACGTAGGTAAATCGCCTTTAAATGAAAATATATTAAATAATGATTTTTTTAATATACATCTTGTAATAACCAGGGTTCCTATTGTGAAAGATCTATCGGCTATCGATTACAGCCATGATAAAATATTTTCATATCCTGTATCTTATCCGGATGAAGAACTTATTAAATTATCACAGTTAGCGGGAGCGCAGGGAAGGTTTGGAAAAGATCCTAATATTTCTGAACAAGAGTGCAACGACATCTTCAAAAATTGGATTATTAATTCAGTTAATAGAGAAATGGCCTCGGATGTGTTAGTTTACAAGGAGGACGGTAAAATAGTGGGTTTTTCCACTCTACAAGTAGGAAATGGAATTGGATATGCACCACTATTTGCGGTTGCTAGAGAATATGAAGGAAAAGGTATTTCTTTTGCATTAATGAAAGCTGCGGAGTCAGTTATGTTTGCAAAAGGAGTAACTAAAGTTTTAAGTGGTACCCAAAATCTAAATAAGAAAGCACTTGCTATTTATAAGAGATATGGATTCGAGATTAAGGAACCGGAATATGTTTATCATTTCTGGCGTAAATAATTAAGATTGCTTTCTATTTTTTGGAATGAGGTATGTGATAATACCTTTTAAGCTATTTACGATCGACAATGCTTTAAAGTATTAATAGAATTAAAAAAGGTGAATTAATAGAATGGATAAAAAAATTCTTGTAACAGGTGCAGCTGGTTTTATAGGTTTTCATCTCGTGAAGCAATTACTTGAAGAGGATTATCAAGTTGTAGGCATTGATAATCTAAATGATTATTATGACGTCAACCTGAAATTAGATAGATTAAAGGAACTTGGCATTTCAATCCAAAATGAATTGAAATACGATGAACGACTAGAAAGTACAAGTAATGAAAAATTTATTTTTATAAAGCAAAATCTTCAGGACCGAGAATCACTTCCAGCGCTCTTTAAGAAAGAAAATTTTGATATTGTTTGTAATTTAGCCGCTCAAGCTGGAGTACGTTATAGTCTTGAGAATCCAGATGCTTATATAGATAGCAATTTGACGGGCTTTGCAAATTTGCTAGAGTGTTGTCGCCACAATAAAGTTAGCAGGCTTATCTTTGCTAGTAGTTCCAGCGTCTACGGTAATAATGAAAAAATGCCTTTTTCGACCGAAGATAGAGTGGATACGCCAGTAAGCTTATATGCCGCGACTAAGAAGAGCAATGAGCTAATGGCTTATACTTATAGCCATCTATACAATATGGAAACTATAGGACTTCGATTTTTTACAGTTTATGGTCCTTGGGGAAGACCGGATATGGCTATGTTTCTATTTACAGATGCTATTAGCAACGATTTACCTATAAAGGTATTTAATCACGGGAATTTAGAACGTGATTTTACATATATCGATGATATCGTCAACGGAATTATGAAAATCACGAATAAAGAGCAATTAGACGGTGATAAGAAATATTCTCTTTATAATATAGGTAATAGTAAGCCAGTAAAACTTTTTGATTTTATTACTGAAATAGAGAAGAATCTGGGTAAAAATGCACAGAAGAAAATGTTGCCAATGCAACCAGGCGACGTAGAAAGGACTTGGGCAGATGTATCTCCACTTCAGCAAGATTTTGGTTATAATCCTAGCACTCCTGTGAAGGAGGGAGTAAGAAAATTTGTCAAATGGTATAATTCATACTATAAGACCTAAGCCTGAAAAACTTAATCATTAATGGCTCTTATCACATATGATTTGGTAAAAGTCGAAAATATCAAAAATATAAGCTTTGATTAAAAATTTTATCAAGAAATACTTTGAAAGCTTTGCTTTTTTTTACTCCTTTTTACGCTACAGGATTCTCATATTAGTATTGTTTAATTTGCTTGTAGGAATTCTCGATGGTTTCGGGTTAACAATGTTCTTGCCACTACTGCAGTTAGTAAGTGATTCATCATCTGTAGATTCTGAAGAAATGGGTTCCTTAAAATTTTTAGTAGATTTCCTGGAGAATATGGGAATAACAATTAATTTACTCAGCATTTTGGTTTTAATGGCTTTCTTCTTTTTCGCAAAGGGGATCGCACAGTATATAGCTGGTATTTACCGGGTGAACGTTCAGCAATGGTTTATGAAAAGAGTAAGGATTACGAACATTAAAGGTTTGAATAATCTTTCCTACAAATATTTTGTAACCTCTGATGTAGGTCGAATTCAAAATACTTTAACTGGGGAAGTAGAGCGAATATCAACCGCATTCACTAACTATTTCAAAGCTCTCGAATATGCTATTCTAGTGGCTGTATACATGGTGTTTGCATTTAGAGTGGATGCTCAATTTGCCATACTTGTGACTATTGGCGGTGTTCTGACTAACTTCCTATACAAAAGTCTCTATAAAAATACCAAAGGAATTTCTAAAACCTTAACTGGAGAAAGTAATATTTTTCAAGGACTTGTTATCCAGAATGTTTCTAATTACAAATACCTGAAAGCTACAGGCTCTTTAGACAGATACGGTGAAAAACTTGAAGAATCTGTTCAAGGTATTGAGCGTAGTAATAAAAGAATTGGAAAACTTGAAGCTTTATTGACGGCTGGAAGGGAACCGATTTTGATTACTGTGGTGGTTACTGTAATTTTTATTCAAACCTCCTATTTGGGTTCAGAATTAGCTCCAATTTTGATTAGTTTGATTTTCTTTTACAGGGCTTTGAATTATCTCATGCAAATGCAAGTGAGATATAATAAATTCCTTTCTGTTTCTGGATCAATGGAGAACCTTACAGAGTTTGTTAAAGAATTGAAAGCGAACAAAGAAAAAAAGGGAAAGAATAGATTAACTGGTAAACTGGAAAATTTCAATTTACAAGAAGTTTTATTTCATTACGGTAGTAAGCCAGTAATTAATGAGGTTTCCTTGGAAATAAATAGCAATGAAACGATAGCTTTCGTAGGTGAAAGTGGAAGCGGTAAAACAACATTGGTAAATATGATTGCAGGTCTTCTTCCTATAGATGGAGGAGAATTTTTGATTAATGGTATTAGTACTCGTACGATGGATATCAGTAGTCTACAGGAACGAACTGGGTATATTACTCAAGATCCGGTAATATTTAACGATTCTGTTTTCAACAACGTTAGCTTCTGGGATAAAAAAACTGAAGCAAACCTAAAGAAATTCAGGAAGGCGATCCAACAGGCTGCTATTATTGATTTTATAGATGGACTTCCAGAGAAAGAAGATTCGGTTTTAGGCAATAATGGAACCAATTTGAGTGGTGGACAGCGGCAAAGAATTTCTATTGCCAGAGAGTTATACAAAAATGTGGAAATCTTAATTCTTGACGAGGCAACATCGGCTCTGGACTCTGAAACTGAACGTGCAATTCAAGAAAACATAGATAAACTCAAGGGTGAATACACAATATTGATTGTTGCCCACAGAATTTCCACTATTAAGAATGCAGATCGCATAGTCATAATGAACGATGGAAAAATTACAGATATAGGAGCATTCAAACCGTTAATAAATTCTTCTCCATACTTCAAGAAATTAGTGGAGTTACAGGAGGTGTGATCACTTAGACCTTAGTTTGAATTGAAAAAAAATGAATTTATCTCAACAAAAATAATATATAAAATGCCTGATTTAATATTCCATATAGGTTTAACGAAAACAGCAAGTTCTTTTTTGCAAAAAAAAGTTTTCAATGGGAAAATGCATACGCTTAAAAGGGCGAAAGATTGGAATGAGGATAAAAAAGAAGCCAGAGAGTTTCAGTCCTTCTTTCATTCATCAAATCCTAGTGTTTGGAGAAATCCAGAAATCAGCAAAAAATACTTTACATACGATTTGTCATTGGATGAACCAGTAGTAATAAGCCACGAAAGCTTATATGAACACGTTCCTTTCAGACCAAAAGAAAGCAAAGAAAATTTGGTTGCTGAACCTTATCTTTTAAGTGCTAGGTTAAAAGAGATATCCAAATATTCCTGGCCACACGGTAAAACAAAAGTTTTCTTTTTTTTTAGACGCCAGGCAGATTGGCTTCCTTCTATCTATTCTATGGTTTGTTATAAGCTTAAAAACCCATCTCAAAAAGATTTTGAAGATCGATTGGATTATTTTTTAAACAAAGACCATCATTCTACTCAAGTTCTAAATTATAATTTACTATATGAGCAGTTGGTTGAAAATTTAGGGGCCAAAAATGTTCTAGCTCTGCCATTCGAAGCTCTTCACGAAGATAAGACCTGGCGATCCATAAGAAATTTCACAGGTATCGCAGATCTTGCATTAAATACTGATTTAGAAAAGAGAGATGTAAACGTAAAAAAAAATTTAGATGATCATAATTGGAATGCATCTTATAAAGCACAGCCACTTGAAAGAAACAATTTCATAAGCAAAATGTCTGGTCCAATTAAGCTAATTTCCTCTAAAGAGCAACGGGCGCAAATGAAAAAGTTAATAAGGAATATATTGGGATTGAAAAGCCTTAAAATTGGAATTTCAGCAACTCACGAAACAATGGTGATGAAAAGATATGCAGATAACAATAAAGATTTTGCAAAAAAAATCAATACTGATCTTTCTCAATATGGATATTACTAAATATTCAAGATTACTACTGATTCATTTTTTCATAACTTTAGTTCGACTTAAGTAATTCTTTGACGTATACCCAATTGAGCAGCTTAATAGTTTAATTTTTCAAAGGAATAAGCTTCTATGCTTCATATTAATCATCGTTTATCACAATATATATTCGAATATAAATTGCTTTTTACTTTCATTATTTTTTTTGTTAAAATATCTTTAATTTACTTACGGTTCTATTACTGTAACTTTTAAAGTCAGTAATTTTGTCAATTATTAAAAAACCAATTAATTTATGTTAGATTTATCTGGTAAATCTGTCCTTATCACGGGCGGAACGGGTTCCTTGGGAAAAGCCTTAACTGCCCATATCTTAAAACGCTGCCCTGATATTAAAAGACTTGTCATTTTCTCGAGAGATGAACAAAAACAATTTGAAATGGCGCAGGAATATCCATCTTCAAAATACCCTCAACTCAGATTTTTTATTGGTGATGTTAGAGACTTTGAGCGAGTAAAGAGAGCGTTTCGAGGTGTGGATTATGTGATTCACGCTGCTGCAATGAAGCATGTCCCAATAGCTGAGTATAATCCTATGGAATGTGTGAAGACAAATATTCTGGGAGCAGAAAATATCATAAATGCATGTATTGAAACCGGTGTTAGTTCTGTTGTTGCATTATCTACAGATAAAGCAGCTGCACCAATTAATTTATACGGAGCAACCAAACTAGCTTCTGATAAGCTATTTGTTGCAGCTAATAATATCGTTGGATCAAATCCAATACGTTTTTCGGTTGTGAGATATGGAAATGTAATGGGGTCTAACGGTTCTGTTATTCCTTTCTTTCTAAAGAAAAGAAAAGAAGGAGTTCTTCCTATCACCGACCCTACAATGACTCGTTTCAATATATCTTTACAGGGAGGCGTTGATATGGTAATGCATGCACTGGATACGGCTTGGGGTGGAGAGATCTTTGTGCCTAAAATACCCTCTTATAAAATTACTCAGGTTGCTGAGGCGATAGGGCCAGAATGTGAGAAACCTATTATAGGTATTCGTCCTGGTGAAAAGATTCATGAGGAGATGATCACATCTTCCGATTCTTTTTATACTTATGATCTAGGTAAATATTATGTTATAGTTCCAAACACACATCGATGGAAGCTTGAAGATTTTGTAAGTGAGTTTAAAGCCGAGAAGGTTACTGAAGGATTTAAGTACAACTCTGGTGAAAATACAGAATGGGAATCTGTAGAAGATCTTCGCAGGCTAATAAAAGAACATGTAGATCCACAATTTCAAGCGTAGTTATGAAAAAAACAATTCCATACGGTAGGCAGAATATTACACAGGAAGATATAGATACTGTCATCGAGACGCTCAAGTCTGATTATTTGACTCAAGGTCCAAAGATTAAGGAGTTTGAGGTTGAATTTGCAAAATACTGCGGTAGTAAATACGCTGTGGCTGTTTCTAATGGAACAGCGGCTTTACATTTATGTGCTATGGCATTGGGCGTAGAGCAAGGGGATAAGGTTATAACTACCCCTATAACCTTTGCTGCCTCCGCAAACTGTATTAGATATTGTGGTGGCGAAGTAGTTTTTTCTGATATAGATCCTGATACCTATCTTTTGGATATAGATAAGGTTCGTGCGCTATTAGAAGCGTCTCCAAAAGGAACATATAAGGGGATTATTCCTGTCGACTTCGCTGGTAGGGCTGTAAATCTTGAGGATTATAGGAAATTAGCTGACGAATTTGGTTTATGGATTATTGAAGATTCCTGCCACGCTCCAGGTGGATATTTCAAAGATTCTAATGGAAACAACCAAACCTGTGGTAACGGTAATTTTGCAGATTTATCTATATTTTCGTTTCACCCAGTTAAACATATAGCCAGTGGAGAAGGTGGGATGATCACTACAAATAATGAAGTTCTCTACGAAAAGCTACTAGAATTGAGGACTCATGGGATCGTGAAAAATGATAACAAGTATCAGAATTCACTTGAATTTGCACAAGGGGTTGAGAACAACAAAGAATCTAATTCTGAAAATTATCCTGGATGGTACATGGAAATGCAGGATTTGGGTTATAATTACAGAATTACAGATTTTCAGGCAGCCTTAGGTTCAAGCCAATTAAAAAGAGCAGATGACGGTCTTGAGAGACGAAGAGAACTTGCTAAAGAATATTTTACAAACTTTGCTGATAAAGATTATATAAAGGGTCAGTCATGTGATATAGAAGGTCATGCTTATCATTTATATGTTATTGAGGTTTCTGATAGGCTTGGATTATATAACTATTTAAAGGAAAATAATATTTACGCGCAAATACATTATATTCCTTGTCATTTAATGCCTTATTATAGAAATCTTGGATGGAAGGAAGGTGATTTTACGCATGCTGAAGAATATTATAAAATGTGTATTAGTCTACCTATATTTCCAACACTTTCAAATGAAGAACAATCCTACGTAATAGAAAGAATAAACTCATATTATGAAGCTTAGTGAAAAATTAGGCTTAGGAACTGTTCAATTTGGTTTATCATATGGTATTTCTAATAACTCTGGTAAAACTTCAGAAAAGGAAGTTCAAAAGATTTTAAATTTTGCTGAAACAAATAACATAAATATATTGGATTCAGCATCGGCTTATGGTAATGCAGAAGAAGTTTTAGGGACATGCGATCTAGGCAGATTTAAAATAGTGTCAAAATTTTTACCGGCTTCTCTGGGCATAACTGTTGATGCTCAATTGGCTAATAGTTTGAGGAATCTGAAAACTGAAACTTTGTATGGATATTTAGCTCATCGACCTATGAATTTGTTAGATTATCCTAATGAATGGGAGGAATTGCAAGCTTTGAAAGCTACAGGGAAAGTTAAAAAAGTCGGTTTTTCTTTAAATGATCCTGGGGAAATTGAAAAATTGCTTAAGAATGGTTTCATACCAGATTTAGTACAGGTTCCATATAACTATTTTGATAGACGTTTCGAGACAGTAATCCTCAAGCTAAAAAGTAAAGGTTGTGAAATTCATACAAGATCGGCTTTTCTGCAAGGGTTATTTTTTATGAATCCACATAGCCTTAATAATTATTTTAATTCTATCAAACCGAACTTGATAAAACTTCAAAATGTAGATGGATTAGGTGGTTCTTTGTTAAACTTTGTGCTTAAACAACCGTTTATAGATAAAGTAATTATCGGCGTTGAAAACTGCCATCAATTAGACCAAAATATGAACGAACTCAAATATGCCAGTTCTCTTCCTGCTTTAGATATGGAAATTTCAGATAATATCTTAATACCTTCAAGATGGCCTCAAAGATAAGACTTGGTATTATAGGCATGAGCAAAGGTAATGGTCATCCATATTCGTGGAGTGCTATCTTTAATGGGTATAATAGAGAGATAATGGAGGAATGTCCTTTTCCGGCAATTCCAGCATATTTAAAAAATCAACAGTTTCCAGAAGATGGCTTAGGAGAACTAGGTCAAGTTACCCATATATGGACGCAGGATAGAAAATTATCTGAGCATATCGCTAAAGCTTCAAATATTGATTGGGTAGTTGATAGAGCCGATGAGATGATTGGTAAGGTTGATGCCATCCTACTAGCTCGTGATGATGCAGAGCATCACGTCGAAATGGCAATACCATTCCTTGACGCTGGGATTCCCATTTTTATCGATAAACCTTTTGCGTTAAGCATTTCTGATGCTGAAAAAATGCTTTCGTGTAGAGTGTCTAAAAATCAAATATTTACTTGTTCATCTATTAGATATGCTGAAGAATTAAAGTTGACAACTTCAGATAGAGAAACTTTGGGTGAGATTTTATACGTTGAAGCTGGAATAAGTAAAGAATGGGACACTTATGCTATTCATGTTATCGAACCTATTATAGCTCAATTCCCTGACAGAGGAAATTTATTAGAGCTTAAAGCAGTAAAGAATAATGCTATTCATCAGGCTTTAATTAAATGGGAGCACTTGAATGCTTATATTAAAGTGACTGGTAGTTTACCAACATTACCATTTTTAACATTTTATGGGCTTAATGGTACCATCACAAAAAGGTTTAAAGATTCATTCGCTTGTTTTAGAAGTTCTTTATTTAGTTTTATAAAACAGATTGAAAAAGATGAATTATTAATTCCAGAAGAAGAAACTTTAGAACTCGTTAAAATTATTGAATGGGGAAGGAAATAAAAATACTTTTAGTAGGATTAGGGTCAATAGGTAGAAGACATGTGCAGCATCTACGATCAATAGAAGGGGTCACGCCTGCAGCTCTTAGAACAGGTAGAGGTTCAATGGCTGATAAGAGTGATATTACGGAGTTCTTTGAATTAGAGGACGCCCTCAATTTTCACCCAGACGGTGTTATTATCTCCAATCCAACTTCCTTACACGTAGAAACGGCTTTGCCATTCTTGAAAGAAGGTATTAAGGTTCTAATAGAAAAACCTATTGATTATTCTATTTCAAACGCTACTAAGCTATTACCTTACAGGGAAAATATTAGAGTTGCTTATTGTTTACGTTTCCATCCTCAATCTATTTTTCTAAAAGATCTCTTCTATCAGGACAAACCATTCAAAGTTGGTTTCAAACGCTCTTTTTATTTACCCAATTGGCATCCTTATGCAGATTATAGATCAGAATATACTGCACAACGCAAATTAGGTGGTGGCGTTATTAGAACCTTAAGCCATGAAATCGATATTTCACTGGATTGGTTTGGTGAGCCCGAGAGTGTAAATGGTGTTGTAGACAAGGTTTCATTTTTAGATATGGATGTCGATGATTACGCTTTTTTTACTTTGAAAAGTAAACATGAAGCTAGAATTAATTTTGAATTAGATTTCTTTTCCCCTAATAATATTAATACTGGAGAAGCATTTACTGATAAGGGTAAATATGAATGGAGTAATGGAGAAGTTAATTTTATAAAGTATGATGACGGCAAAAGGCAAATGATCTTCTCTTGTCCGCCTGAAGCAGGTTTACAAATGTATCAAAATCAAATGGAGGATTTCTGTCAATTTATTAAGGATGGCACAAGTCATAATGCTACTTTGGAAGATGGACTGAATGTTTTAAAAATTATAGAGCAAGTTGAGAAATAACAGAAAAATAATTGCCATAATCCCAGCAAGAGGTGGATCGAAAAGAATTCCTAAAAAAAATATTATAGATTTTTTAGGAAAGCCTCTAATTGCCTGGACTATTGAGGCCGCAAAGAAATCTCATCTATTTGATAAGATTGTTGTAAGTACTGATTCTAAAGAGATTGCTGAAGTATCCAGAGAATACGGCGCGGAAGTTCCTTTTTTGAGAGATGCTGCTGCAGATGATCATAGTCCTGTTAGCGATGCAACCTTGCGCACAGTATTGCAGTTGGAGGAACAGGGTGAGTTTTATGATGATGTAGTGCAATTATTTGCTGTATGCCCACTTAGAACATCAGATGATATTATCAATAGCTATCAAGATTTTCTAAGTCGAGATGTTCCATTCTCATTGTCCTGTTACAAATTTATATGGATGAATCCATGGTGGGCTGTAACCTTGGACGATAACAATAAGCCAGATTGGATATTTGAAGGTGAAATGAAAAGATCTCAGGACTTACCAGAATTATATTCACCTACAGGTGCAATCTGGATTGGAAAGGTCGATAAATTGAAACAAGAAAAGACATTCTACGGAGACGGACATATTTTCTGGGAAATGGATTGGAAAAATGCTGTTGATATTGATAATTATGAGGATCTTGAATTGGCTAAAGCATTTAAGAATATTATAATTTCTTAAAAAAATCCTTTAAGTGACTATTCTAAATTAGAAAGAAATGAATTCCTATAAAATCTTAAACCAAAAAGAATTTTCACAAGACGAATTTTCTCTTATTCCAATTCGTTTAGAAGACCGATATCAAATTATGAAATGGCGCAATGAGCAATTGTATCATTTACGGCAACAAAAACAGTTGTCCGTAGAAGACCAGGATAAATACTTTAAAAATGTTGTTGAAAAATTGTTTGTAGTTGAGAAACCCGAACAATTACTTTTTTCCTTTTTAGAAAATGATAAATTTCTGGGCTATGGTGGATTGGTACACATCAATTGGCCAGATAAAAATGCAGAAATTTCATTTGTGATGGATACTAAACTCGAAAAATTTCGATTTGATGAGCTATGGACTAATTATTTAAATTTAATAGAGAAGGTAGCTTTTGAAGAACTTAAATTTCATAAAATTCACACTTATGCATTTGATTTGAGGCCACAAATATATAGTATTTTAGAAAATTCTGGCTATTCTAAAGAAGCTGTACTAAGTGAACATTGCTTTATAAATAATCAATTCAAAGACGTGATTATTCACTCCAAGTTTAATCAGAAATTTTAGATCTATACTTTCAAATTAATTACCTAATTATTAAAAAGGTGGATAAAAGGAATTTTATAATTTTCAAAAGATATAATGAATCTGGTTAATAAGTGTCCATAATAAGTATTTATTTAGTAAAATCTTTATCAAAAATGCATAATTATATATTACTTACTGAAAAAAAGTGGCATATTGAATTATATGAATTACTTAAATTAAAAATCGATCAGAATTGGATTTTAATTGATAATAAAAAGGATTTTAAAGTAGAAAAATTAAAGAAAATAAAGCCAGATAAAATCTTTATACCACATTGGTCCTACATTATTCCTTCTGAGATATTTGATTATTTTGATTGTGTTGTATTTCATATGACAGATTTACCATATGGCAGGGGTGGTAGCCCTCTTCAGAATTTAATTGCTAGGGGACATAGCAGTACTAAAATATCCGCATTAAAAGTAACAAAGGGCATTGATACCGGTGATGTCTATTTAAAAAAAGAACTATCCTTATATGGTAGTGCCGAAGAAATTTTTATTCGGAGTACCAAAATTATTTTTTCAATGGTTGAAGAGATAATAACCGGAAATTTGGAGCCATCTCCTCAAAAGGGTGAAGTAGTACAATTTAAAAGACGTAAACCGGCCGAGGGAGATATTTCAAAATTAAAATCATTGTCGGAAGTTTTCGATTATATAAGGATGCTGGACGCAGAGGGTTATCCTAATGCTTTTTTGGATATTGGAAATTTCCGATTAGAATTTTCTCGAGCTAATTATAAATCATCTGATTCAGTTTTAGCAGATGTTAGAATTTCTGAAAAATAAATGGGATATGATCTTAATAAACCATCATAAGGTGAATTATTAGATTTTTGAACACCTATAACCGGATCATGGAAGGAAATTTAATTTTTAATCACAACTGACAATATTGTGTGAAGGGTTGATAGGGAGCTCTAATAATTTAGACGATGAGAAATAGTAAGCTATGAGAGAAATTAAAAGGCAGAGTATTAGAGGCTGCAATAAAATTAATGGTAGATGATTTGTGTGTAACGGTTTAAATTATTCATCAATATTTCTAGGGTATTAAGTTTATCAATTGATCATAGAAATAATAAATTAATAATGTAATCTGGTGTTACTGTTCTAAGTCTTTTTATAGTTTAATTTCAGTTGAAATGAAGATATTTTGGAGATTTGAATAGATTTTAAGAGCACTGATCAATGGAATCTTTAGGTTTGTTTTTATTATGAATGTTGTAATTGGGCAGATAAAATAATAATTTAAATTAATTAGAATATGAGTGATATTTCTTTAAGACTTTTGGAAGAAAAAGACATCGAATTAGTTAGGAAATGGAGAAATAGTCCAGAGGTATCGCAGTATATGCATTCTGTAAAATTAATAACGGAAGAACAACAGAAAAGGTGGTTTGAAAAAATGAATCAAGATGATTCTTCAATTTACTGGATCGTTGAATATGAAAATGAAGATCTTGGTTTAGCTTATATTACAGATATTGATAAAACTTTAAGCAAATGTTCTTGGGGATTTTATCTAGGAAATGTGAACGTACGAGGAAAAGGTATAGGTAAAAAAATAACGATTCATGTTTGCCGCTATGTGTTTGAAGAACTAGAACTAAATAAGCTAATTGCAGAAATATTTAAATTTAACGAACGAGTTATTCATCTAACCGAAAAATTTGGGTTTAGAAGGGAAGCTTATTTTAGAGAACATAGCTTTAAGGATGGGAAGTACATTGATGTTGTAGGAATTGCAATGTTAAGAAGAGAGTATATCCATTTAAAATCATTATTCGAAAAAATTTAAGAGATAGAATTATGAAAATAGGAAAGAATGAAATTAATGAAAAATCCCCCTGTTTTATTATTGCAGAATTATCGGCTAATCACAATGGAAATATAGAAACAGCCATAGAAACAATTAAAGCCGCGAAAAGAGCAGGGGCGGATGCCATAAAACTACAGACCTATACGGCAGATACCATGACCATTGATTGTGATAAGGACGATTTCATAATAAAAGGTACTATTTGGGAGGGAAAAAACTTACATAAATTATACCAGGAGGCTTATACCCCTTGGGAATGGCACAAAAAGCTAATTGATACTGCGGAAGAAGAAGGACTAATTTGTTTTTCATCACCCTTTGACAAATCGGCCGTAGATTTTTTAGAAAAATTAAATGTTCCCGCCTATAAAATAGCCTCATTTGAAATCACCGATATTCCTTTAATAGAATATACCGCTTCTAAAGGTAAACCTGTAATTATTTCCACTGGTATAGCAGAGAAGGAAGATATTGAACTGGCATTGGAAGCCTGTAAGAGAATGGGGAATCTTGATATAGCCCTTTTAAAATGTACTTCATCATATCCTGCCCCTATAGAAGAAGCCAATATGTTGATGATTAAAGACCTTGCAGAGCGCTATAAGGTAGTTTCTGGTTTATCTGATCATACCATAGGTTCTACAGTACCAATTGTAGCTACAAGTTTGGGTGCAAAAATCATCGAAAAGCATTTTATTCTGGATAGATCTGTTGGAGGTCCTGATTCATCATTTTCAATGAATGAGGAAGAATTTACAATAATGGTGAAAGCTGTTAGAGATGCTGAAAGTGCCATTGGCGATGTGGATTATTCGCTAACTGAAAAGCAGAAAAAAGGCAGAAATTTTTCGCGTTCACTTTATGTGGTAGAAAATATAAGAAAAGGCGAACTGTTTACTGAGAAAAATATCAGATCTATTCGTCCCGGCTACGGATTGCATCCTAAATACTATTCTTCACTATTGGGGAAAGAAGCTAAATCAAATTTAGAACGTGGAACCGCACTAAAGCTCGAAGATATAAATTGATAAAAAGTAATTGAGGTAGTTGCTTGATAAAAGATTTGAAGATGTTAGAATCATTAAGAAATAAAAACATACTTGTAGTAGTAGCTCACCCAGATGATGAACTCTTGGGCCTAGGTGCTACTATGTACCAATTAAATAAAGACTATTCCTGTAAAACTAGAGTTGTCATTCTGGGTGAAGGAATTACTTCAAGAGCAAATGTTAGAGATCCGGAAAAGTGGGATAAAGAATTGAAAATCCATAGAGAAAATATTCGAAATGCTCAAAAGGCAATTGGTTTTGGTTCCGTAGGTATATACGATTTCCCGGACAATCGGTTTGATACCGTATCTCTGCTTGATATTATCAAAGTAATAGAGAAAGAAAAGGAGGAATTTGGTGCCCAAGTAATTTTCACCCATCATGGTGGAGACGTGAACGTAGATCACCAAAGAACTTTTGAAGCCGTTGTCACTGCCACACGACCTATGAAGGATGAGCAGGTAAAAACCGTAATTACATTTGAAACTCCTTCAGGAACCGAATGGAGAGCATCCACAGATCCACGGCATTTTACTCCAAATATGTATGTAAGTGTAAGTGAAGAAGCTATAAATGCAAAGATCTCAGGAATGGAATGTTATGAATTCGAGAAAAGAGATTATCCACACCCACGTTCGCCTGAAGCGTTAAGAATTCAGGCTCAGCGTTGGGGAGTAGTTGTGGGTCAACATTACGCTGAAGCTTTTGCTATTGTACGGACTATTTCATAATAATGACTAAATCGAAAATTTTGAGGATATCCTAATCATTACTAATATGGAGTATGATCTTGAAGGCAGTCCTAGATTTTTATCTTCGTGAAGTTAAACTATTTTGTTCTCTGGCTTAACTAATTTTATTTCACTCAAGATGATATCCAATACTGATCTTGCTTGAACATAAATATTAATCTCCGGAAATGGAAGTTTATTTCCGAGGATAATTCTAAAAAATATTAAATTAAAAAATATGGTAGATTTTTCAGTTATAATACCTACATACAACAATGCAGTGACGGTAATTACCTCTATTAAATGCGTCATGGATCAAACATTCACTAATTGGGAATTGGTTGTTGTAGATGATGGTTCGACAGATGATACAGAGAAGCAAGTGGCTCCATTTTTAGATAACCCAAGAATTACGTATGTAAAACAGAAGAATCAGGGAGATACTGTAGCCAGAAACCACGGAGCTTCTTTAACTACAGGAGCATTTATCTGTTTTCTCGATAGTGATGACAAAGTTACCCGTAATTGGTTGCAGGATTTTTATGATCTGAGAGAGTCTAATACAGGTTATATAAGTTGTGGTTGGATTGCTAGAGGGAAGAAATCTTATCCAGCAGTAAAGAAAAATATATCGAAACACAAATATTCATCTTTATCTGGCACATATTCAATTAGAAGAGATATTTTCACGGAAGTAGGCGGATATGATCCACTATTAATTCAAAGTACTAATTGGGAATTTACTGCTCGGGCAATTGAATGCTGTGAAAAGCACCATCTTAGTATTGTCTACACAAATAATTGTAATTTTGAGTACACCATACATACTGACCCTTCTAAGAAACATATGCGAGATAGTAAAAGAGCAGCGGCTACTCTATACATGCATAATAAATATAAAGACTCCGGAGTTCTTCATTTCAGAAAAAATGGTTTTTTAAACTCTTCTGCAATCAATTATGCTAGAGTAGGTGAGATAAAAAAAAGCCGAGAGGTTTTTCACAAATTATTAAAAGAAGATTTTTCATTGAAAAATATTGCAAATGTAATAGCTATCGAAATTCCGTTCGTAAGGAGAAAATTGTGGAAAAGAAAACCTTCCGTAAAAGATTAGTTAATAAACGTTTTTCTACATGTACATTGGATTTTCTGCTAATAGCATTTCCAAATTTAAACAATATGTATTTGTTAGTTTTAACATCGTTTCCACTTCGATACTATCCTTTGTAAGTAATAATATTGAGAAAATCCTATTAAGGAGTAGAATCACTGATTGATTTTGATCATAGATATTTGTTGAAGGCGAATACAAAATTTATAAAATCTTTTGTTAGATATTAATCAATAAAAAAAACTATTCAATTTTAACTTTGCCATAAATGATAGATCAAGTTTTTATTAGAGTTGATGGAAGTTTAAACTTAGGTGCTGGTCATTTAATACGTTGTTTAGCTTTGGCACATATGCTAAAAGATGAATTTACTATTCATTTTTTTTGTCTCGATGTGCCTACCGAAATTGCAGAGGAAATCAAGAAGGATTTTTTGATAAACACTATCTCTTCAGAAGAAGACTTTTTTTCCTGCATTACTGGTAAAGAAATAGTTGTAATTGATCATTATTATCTGGGGTCTGATTATCAAAAGAAAATAAAAGATCTGGGAGCTAAGTTGGTATGCATAGATGACAGGCATGATCAGGAATTTTTTGCAGATTTGATAATCAATCACTCTCCTGCAGCAAAAATCGAAAATTACCTTGCGCAGGATTATACTACCTATGCGCTGGGACCGGAATATGCGTTGCTAAGACCAGTATATTTTCAGGAATACAAAGAAGGAACAAATTCTATATCGAAGGAAAATATTTTTATATGTTTTGGCGGCGCCGATAGTAGAAACATATCAAAACTAATCCTGGAGGTAGTTAGTTCATTTCAATATTTTAAAAAAATTACAGTGGTAATTGGACCTGCCTATCAACATGAAAATTCATTGAGCGAAATTTTAGAAAAGGATTTGCGGATACAGTTGATGAATTCTATAAATGACGTGGAAATGCTATCGGCAATGGCTTCTGCAGGATTGGCAATCGTCCCGGCCAGCAACGTTTTATATGAAGTAGCAGTTACAGGTGCCCAACCAATAATATGTTTTTATGGTAATGCTCAGGAGGAATTGTATCAATATCTTATGAAAAACAGTAATGCTTTTTGTTTAAATGTATTCAATTTCGATGGGGAAGAGCTAAAGATAGCAATTAGGAATTCTTTGAATATCAATTCTAATGAGCCTTTCTTTCTCAGGGTAGAAGTAGCTAATTCCCCTGGTAATAATCTAAAAAATTTTAGAAGATTGGCTAGTACTACAGGTTTTTGATTCTAAATGAATAATTTTGTTGAAATATAAATAGCTCTACCTATTTATAATTCATTTATAAAAAGTAATAAAATGAAAATCGCAGAATTTGAAATAGAAAAAGGAAGTTCAGTTTTTATTGTAGCTGAGCTTTCAGCAAATCATGGTGGAGATATTGAAATTGCTAAAGCATCTATTAGAGCAGCCAAACGTGCTGGTGCAGACGCAGTAAAACTCCAAACTTATACCGCAGATTCCATGACTTTAGATGTAAAAACAGATGATTTTAAATTAAAGCATGGGACATCATGGGATGGTTACTATCTTTATGATCTTTACAAAGCAGCTTTTACTCCCTGGTCGTGGCATAAAGAATTATTTGATACTGCAAGAGAAGTTGGTTTAATATGTTTTTCCAGTCCTTTTGATAAGGAAGCTGTGGAGCTTTTGGAAGAATTGAATACCCCTGCATATAAGATTGCCTCTTTCGAAATCACGGATATTCCACTAATCGAACTTGTAGCATCTAAAGGGAAGCCTGTTATAATATCCACAGGAATTGCAGATTTGGAAGATATACAGTTGGCGTTAGATGCATGCCATCGAATGGGAAATAAAGACATCGTATTACTAAAGTGTACCTCGCAATATCCTGCTCCTATAGAAGATGCGAATATGGTCATGGTAAATGATCTTTCAGATCGATTCGAGGTTGCTAGTGGTCTTTCAGATCATACTATCGGGAATACCGCCCCTATTGCTGCCACCTGCCTCGGTGCACAAATAATTGAAAAACATTTTATTCTTGACAAGAGTGTTGGTGGTCCCGATGCTTCCTTTTCTATGGATGAAAATGAATTCAGCGCAATGGTGAAAGCAGTGAGAGAAGCAGAAAAAGTCCTTGGAAGCATAAACTATGAGCTTTCAGAAAATCAAAAGATAGCCAGATCATTTTCTCGGTCTATATATGTAACTAATGATATCAAAAGAGGAGAGAAAATCACCACCGACAATATTAGAGCCATTAGACCTGGGTATGGCTTACACCCTAAATATTTTAAGGATATTCAAGGTAAATCCGTGAAGAAAGACTTATTAAAAGGCACAGCTTTATCACTTGATCACATTGAATAAGAATTATGAAAGAAATTTCCTCCCCGGTAAAACGACTCTTTATTATAGCAAATACTACACATTATTTAAATGTGAATACCTATGTCGATTCACATGAAACGGGTGAGAATTATATAGTTCTTACTATAAGACGCTTCGAGGGTTATCAGGATTTTATCGAGAGGGTGAAAGCTAATTCTAATCTAAAACTTCTTAAAGTAATTTTTGTAGATCAAAAGAAAAAAAAGCCATTTCATTATATAGATATCTTCAAAATAATTGGTGAGATCAAATGGTTATGTTTCAGTCATAGTACATTTGATGAAATTTTCTTTACTAATTATAATTCGTGGGTACAACATTATATCCTAAGACAGTTTCATCCCAGAAGAATAATTCTAATCAGTGATGGTACAGGAATTTTTACTATTGCTGAATTAAGAAAGAAAGATGTTAGTATTCCTTTTGATGGAAGTAAGGCTTTTGTAGAAAAAGTACTTGGTTTAACCAGTATAAAAAATCTGCACATTTATTCCCAGGTTGATATAGATGTTGCAAATCACGATACTATTGAAGTTTTCCGGTTTAAATCATCAAACAGTGTTTCAGTTGACTCAAAAAAAATATTTTTTGTAGGGAGCCCTTTAGTGGAACTAGGATATTTAGATAGAGAAAGCCATATATCGAATCTTAAGAGAATAAAAGATCAATTTAACGATTGTGCGTTTTTCTATTTTTCTCATCGACGTGAACAGGATAACAATCTTGAAAAATATAGATTTTTCGGTGAAATTATGAGAGATGATATTCCTTTTGAAGAGAGAATGGAAAAAGAACAGAAATCTCCCGGAATTGTTATTTCCTATATGTCATCAATCCTAATAAATCTACCACAGGTGTTTCCTCAAATACAATTTTATTATCTGCAATTAGATAAGGGAGAAATAGTATCTGATTCAGAATTTGATAGTCGATACGAAAACTTAGAACGGGAGTTTAAAAAAATCGATTTACCCAATTTTAAATCTTTAAACTGAACAGTACTCCATAATTATTTAGGGTATCTAATTTACACTGTACTGCCCTTTATAAAGGACGTATTCTATAATTCAAAATTTATTAAATTAAGATATCCGACTCATAAGAAAAATATTGGGAGCGGAAAATTTAAAAGAAACAGAGAATCATGAAGGTTTTATTTGTTATAGATACCATAAATGGATCAGGTGCCGAAAGAAGCCTGGTTGAAATAGCGCAAAATTTTGAAGAGTATATACCTGTATTTGTTCATTTATACACAGGTGATCAGTTAAAACCAAATCTCGAACAAGCCGGTATCAAGGTTTACTCACTCAATGTCTCTGGACCAAGAAATTTTTCACAGGCAGTGGAAAAACTTGCAGAAGTGTACGATATAGAAAAGCCAGATATTGTTCATTCTACCTTATTCCGGTCAGATATTGTAACTAGGAAGTTACGATCTAAATATGCAACTCCATTGATCAGCAGCTTTGTAAACAATTCTTATAATCCCTTGCGATTCAAAAAGCAGTCTCTTTCTATGCAGCTAAAGTTAAGAATTGTTCAATTGTACGATACTATTTCTTCCAGAAAGGTTGATTTTTTTATTTCCAATTCTGAAACCATAAAACAATCTAAGGCAGCGTCTACTTTAGTAAAAAAGGACAAAGTCAAAGTGATTTATAGGGGTAGAGATATAGACCAGTTCCTGCATACAAAAGATGAGCATAATCTTGAGAGTTTGAAAAAATCTTTAGGAGTAGAGAATCAAAGAGTTCTTCTCAATGTTAGTAGGTTAATCGAAAGAAAAGGTCAATTGGATATGGTGAATGCGATGCCATCAATATTAGAAAAATTTCCTGATACTGTACTTTTGATTGCTGGTCATGGTGTTTATGAAGAGAAACTAAAAGCCCGATCTAGAGAGCTAAATATAGAAAACAAAGTGAAAATTCTGGGGAGACGCAAAGATGTTCCACAACTTTTATCAATCTCAGAAATATTCCTATATCCTAGCTACTTCGAGGGCCTGCCGGGTGCCTTAATTGAAGCCATGTTATCTAAAAAAATTATCATATGCTCTGATATTCCTGAAAATTTGGAGTGCATAAATGATGATTCTGCAATAATCTTTGAAAGAGGAAATGTTGAGGAAATTTCAAAAAATGTCTTAAGAGTAATGCAAGATCATGAGCAGTACCGAGCATTAGCTGAGCAAGCTAGAGAAATAGCTGTTAAAAAATTTGACATCAAAAAAGTTGCTGCTGAATATGAGGTAACTTATAATACGGTTATAGAAGAAGTTACCGGAAAAAGATAGTTAAGGATATGAGAAGCAAATTATATTGGTTTTTAAGTAAATTTGATGGTCTAATTAGACGCAATTATTCAGATCGATTGAGAGTTCTGGCTTATCATAAGGTTCCTGATGAGAGAGCCTTTGAGGAGCAAATCATTTATTTAAAATCGCATTATAATATCATAAGTATTCCAGAGTTGAAGCGACATATTTATGATAAAGCAGACTTACCGAAAAACCCATTGCTAATAACTTTCGATGATGGAGATATTAGTGTTATAGAAAAAGGGCTTCCCATTTTGAAAAAGCATAGTATTGAAAGCTGCCTTTTTATTATTACAGGTTTAATAAATACTTCGAATGATGTGTGGATTAGCAGCGTAGAACAGAAGGAAATGAAAAATGGCAAGTCTTATCAGGATGCTAGGAAGGTTGTCAGCCTTTTTAAAAGTATGTCTAATAGAGACAGAGTGGTCAAAATGCGGGATTATCCTGAAGTAGATAAGCAACAGTTAAATACAGATGACTTAAAAAAACTGCAAAAAAATGGCATGTATATAGGTAACCATACCCATACCCATCCTATGCTTGATAAATGCTCGTCTCAAGAGATTATGAAAGAAATGAATTCTTCAAAACAAGTTTTTGATGAATTAGAACTACCTGGATATAATATTTTCGCCTACCCCAATGGAAACGCAGATGATAATACTAATAAAACTTTGATAGATGCGAATATAGATTTTATTTTCCTTTTTGATCATAAGATAAATCCTGCAGTACTAGATCATCACAATATCTCAAGAATTAGGGTAGATAGTGATAATAAACTAGCAGAATTTAAAGCGAAAGTATCAGGTCTACATCCCCTTATGTTTAATTTGAAGAATAATAATTAATTGAAGTTTATCCTATTGAATAATGGAATTCAGAGAAATAAATTACGAAGAGGACTTAGATAGCATTATTCAGCTTTTAAATGCTAATTTTCCAACTACCCATACTAAGGAAGCGTTTATTTGGAAACACTATGAAAATCCTTTCGGCAAATCTTACGGTTTATTAGCGGTAGATAAAGACAGAATTGTAGGCCTCAGAATGTTCATGAGGTGGGAGTTTATTTGTGATAATCAAGTTATAAAGGCGATTCGACCAGTAGATACATGTACAGATCATGACTACAGAGGTCAGGGCTTATTTAAGAAACTGACATTAGAAGGATTGGATAATGTTAAAGCTGAAAATGAACTTATTTTTAACACTCCAAATTCTAACAGTAAGCCTGGATATTTAAAGATGGGTTGGAAAGAAATTGAAAATACCTTCGAATATAGGATAGGAATGCTGAATTTCTTTAAGAATGCGGTAAATTTTGAAACAATTACTTCGGAAGAAATTGAGTTCAAACAATCTTGGCTAATGAATAATCAATGTCAAACAAATATTTCAAATCATTACTTAAAGTGGAGATATAGGAATTCAGATTATAAGATTGCCAGATCAGAAACAGGCGCAATAATTGTATACAGATTCACTTCTTTAAAGAAAATCAATACTATTATCCTGATAGATAGTTTTGGTGATAAATTAGAGGTAAACAAATTGCTGAATTCTGTAGGCTCAAGAAATTCTATAAAGATTATTTACTTTCTTAACAATAATAAAAGCAAGGCATTCAAGTTTCTATTCACATATAGTCGGGGAAATCAGGTAGTTGTAAGTAAAGATGATGTTTGTGATATTAGTCAGAAGATTAATTTCTCTATAGGAGATTTGGAAGGAAAGTTATAAAACTAAAAACTCAATGAAAATTCTTCAATTGGTTACCCAGAGACAATATAGGGGAGCAGAAGTTTTTGCCGCAAACCTTAGTGCTGAGCTTATAAGATTAGGACATTCCATCACGTTCGCAGGATTGTATAAAAACGAAGAGAACATTCTTGAAGTCCAGAATGCAGACAACCGAGATTTATCTGACGCTAAAACGAGCAATTTTTCGATTTCTTTGGTTAAAATTCTTCAGAGGTTAATCAAAGAAGTTAAGCCTGACGTGATTCAATGTAATGGATCAGACACCTTGAAATACATGGCAGCCGCTTCTTTATTCGTTCCTCAAATTCCAATTATATATAGGAACATTAGTATCATAAGTGAATGGATTTCTAGCAAGCCAAAATTTTTAATATATAAACAGATTTTTCAAAGAGTAGATCACGTATCCTCTGTTGGAGAAGAAGCTATAAACGATCTGGTCAAAACTTTTAATTTTCCTCAAAATAAAACCTCAGTCATTAGGAGAGGAATTCCAATTAAAGAAGTAGACAATGATAAGCAGCGTAGATTGCTTATTGAAGAGTTCGATCTGCAGCCCGAGGACAAAATTGCCATGCACATTGGGAATTTTAGTCCGGAAAAAAATCATCAATTTTTAATTGATATTTTTGCTGAATTAAAGAAAACTGAACCTAATTTGAAACTAGTGTTGGTGGGTACCGGCATTCTATTTGAAAAGATAGAGAGGAGCATCGTAGAGATGGAGTTGCAAAAAACAGTGTTCTTAGCAGGTTTTCGGAAAGATATTCCAGAATTATTAGCCGCTGTCGATTGTTTTCTACTGTCAAGTAAAGTAGAAGGAGTTCCGGGAGTGATTTTGGAAGCAGCAGCACAGAAGAAACCTTCTATTGCTACAAATGTGGGTGGAGTTACAGAAGTGCTAAAGGATAGAGAAACTGGATTTATTATTGAAGATTTTGATCGAAAAGATTACATTAGTAAGTTGATTGCGTTAATGAAAGATGGACAATTGCGAGAAATAATGGGAGCGAATGCATACAAATTGGTTCTGAATGAGTTTAGTCCTGAGAAGAATGCTAGAAAATTTGAAGGACTCTATTCTGATTTAATTTCGAAAATGAAGTAGCACTTATACGAAATTATATTCAATATAATAAGTTATCCACTAGGAATAAATTGTTGAAAAAGAGTTGTTTTTTGGCTGGAAAGTTCTTCTTATCGGCTCCCTATCGATTATAATGACAATTACAACGAAAAGCTTTAAAATTGAAAGATGATTTATTTACTTTTCTTAAAGCGTTGTAAATTAATCTGTTATGAAAAATATATTTCTTTTATTGTTTATTATCTCGATTACAGCCTGTTCTGTCGATAATGAAGTTGGAGGCTTAACTAATGAAATGGAACAAGTTAATCTAGAAGGGACTATTTCCAATGAATGTACCTGGAGTACCTATGACTTTGAAGATTATGGTATAGTATCAGTAATAGATGATAATGATATTATTTATGTAAAATTAGTGGGAATTGAGGGTTATACAGTTGATAATGCTAAACTTCACGCTGCAAAAATAAGCTCTAAAGGCTCCAGAACCATTAATTTTCCTACCGTAGGAAATGGTAACCTACCTCCAGGTAAAATGGAATTTCAAAAGAATGCAGAAGCTGGAAGTAATGAAATCTTATTTGAATTAGATAAATCAAATTATAATACTTCGGAAATTTTGATTGCTGTTAAGGCGACTTTTATACGGGGAGAAAATTCATTTAGTGCATGGGCAGGAGATGAAGAAGGTAAAAAGGGAGATTGGTTATATTTTCAATATGATTTTCAGAACTGTGAGCAATGTAAGGAAGATGTTTACGTCGGCCCAGATTATGATATTACTTTTACAAATGCATACCAAGTGGAGAACTTGAATACTGGGGCGAAAATAGACAGGTTTTTTGAAAACTTATTATTGGATAAAGGTGCTGATTTAGGAGGTACTTATACACCTACAGTTACACAGGTTAAACAAGATTTTCAAAATGGAGTTACATACTTTGAAATAAATTATACAATTGAAGACGGTATATGTGAGGATTCGGCGACAATTTTAATAAACGTTGTGGACTCAGCGGAATCCTATATTACGATTATCTCTGAATAGATCGAATTAAATTTATTAAAGCGCCTACTTTGATAAAGACAGGCGCTTTAATAATTATAATGCACCCTTTGCAACCTAGTACGCCAAAATCTATGAGAACTATTTTTTTGTTAATTTAATATAAATTCATATACAAAGTTATAACATGTTGAACAACAGACTCTTATAAATCGTAATTTTGTTGTTCAAGATTAATAAATTCATGTAAATCCCTACAAAAATTGATTGAAAATATGAGGTTTTAGTGTTTTTATCTACTATATATGCGTTTCAACGAATATATATTCTATATCATTAACTTAGTAGTAATATTGTAAGATAAATCCTAAAACTAAATTATAATGAATAGATTTTTACTACTAATCTTTGCAGTAGCTTTATCATCTTGCTCTGTTGAAGAAATTGAAAACAATGATTCATTCGCATCGGCGAATGCAACAGTAGAAACCATTGGTTGTGCTGGACCAGACAATACAAAGACCGTGACACGTGAATTTGTGAATGAGAACCTTTACACTGCTGCACGAATTAAAAGATTTTATTTAAACTTGTTAGGGAAGAACGTTAGTAGAGAAGGTGATTTCAACCCATCTATAAGCGAAATTGCTTCTGATTACTTGGAAAATCCTCTAGGAGACTTTTCAACTACATATTCCGTTAATAATAATGGTTGCGAAGATTCTGCAAATTTGACCTTGAAAGTCGTTGAATTTTTAGATGAAAATTGTGCAGAAATAGCTGGAGCGGACGTAACACGAAATATAACTCCTGATTTTGTGCAGGACGAGTTGTATACTGATGCTCGAATTAAGAGATTTTTCTTAGAAATGTTAGATGATGGAGTAAGTCAAACTGGAACTTTCAATCCTACAATTGCTCAGATCAAAGCAGATTATCTAAACAACGGTGTAGGAATATATACCACTACTTATTCAGTGGTCGATGGAAATTGCCAGGACTCTACTGAATTAAGCATTATTATAGAAGAGGTTTGTAACATCAACGCAGGATCTGATAACACTGTAACAATTACACCTCAATTTGTAGAAGAAGAATTAGATACAGATGCAAAAATTGATAGATTCTTTTTAGACCTAGTTGAAGATGGAGTTAGTGAAGACGGTAATTTTTCGCCTAGTATTCAAGAAATTAAAACGCAATACATCAACAACGGACCTGGATCTTACACTACTGTCTACACCGTAGGTGAAAATAACTGTCAGGATTCAGCTGAAATAACAGTTGTTATAGAGGAAGCGTGTGATATCAATGCAGGATCTGATAAATATGTAACACTTACTAGAGACTATGTTCAGAAGAATCTTTACACTGCTGCCAGAATTAAAAGATTCTATCTAAATCTACTAGATGCTGGAGTAAATAAAGAAGGGTCTTTCGATCCAACAATTTCTGAAATCGCTTCTAGCTACAGAGCAAATCCTATAGGTGAATTCACAACTACTTACACAGTGACATCTAACGGATGTTCAGATAATGTCGAATTGACAATCAATGTTGTAGAGTAATTTTCCCAAACATATTAACTGAAAGAACGCCAATATGGCGTTCTTTTTTTTTACTGATATTAAAAAACTAGCTTACTCTGCATATCTTTTATTAATAGGGATGATATAAATGGCTATCACAATCCTCTGGTAGTCTTCATAATTATACCGTTGGTGAATTTTACTGATGAAATTGTGAACACTAAATTTCTAAAGTGAAATCCAGAAGTTTCGAATAATTGTTCATGATATTTATTAATTGAAAAATTGAGTAATGGATTTTTGATTCACTAAGTTTATAGCATATAAAATATAAATTAACGAATCTTCGAAGGTTTTTGTTTCAATGTAGGTTGGCAGCATTATCTTATTCCCGTAATTTTGTTTTTTAATAGTGCACCGAATATATTAGATGAAAAAGATTAAAGTACTTCATATTATAAAATCACTTGGTCGAGGCGGTGCAGAAATGTTACTTCCCGAGACGCTAAGAATTCACGACAGAAATAAGTTTGACTTTCATTATATATATTTCCTCCCTTGGAAAGATCAAATGGTGGAATCTATTGAAGAATTTGGCGGAAAGGTAAATTGTTTTAGTAGCAACGATAATATTCGACTCCTTTTGAAATATAAAGAAGTTATTATTTATTGCAGGGATCATCATATAGATGTTATTCATTGTCACTTACCTTGGGCCGGCTTTCTGGGCCGGATAGTCTATAAAAGAACAGGTATTCCAGTAATGTATACCGAACATAATATGCAAGAGCGGTATCATAAGTTAACTAAGGTTATAAATAAAGCTACTTTCAACTCTCAGAGCTTAGCACTTGGGGTTTCTGAAGATGTAAAAAAGTCAATTGAAACAAATATAGCACCGAAAATTCCGGTTAAAACTCTACTTAATGGAGTTAACACTAAAAATTTTAATCGAGAGATTGTATCATCTTCTATTAGAATAGACTACGAAATTCCTAATGATGCAGTAGTAATTGGAACAGTAGCCGTGTTCAGGTTCCAGAAACGTCTAAAGGAATGGTTACAGGTTTTCGCTGAAGTTCACGCAGTGAATTCGAAGGTATATGGCATTATAGTAGGAGCTGGACCGCTAGAAGATGAAATAAAGGCAGAGTTTTCAAGATTGAATCTTGAAGGAAAAGTGTTTTTTCCAGGCTTGCAAACCGAAGTAAAACCTTATCTAAAGGCTATGGATATTTTCATGATGTGTTCATCTTTTGAAGGTCTTCCGATAGCATTGTTAGAAGCCATGAGTATGGAATGCGCTGTGGTATCTACTATGGCTGGAGGCATTAAAGAGGTTATTAGACACGATAAGGATGGCTTAATCTGTCTGGTTGAAGAATGGTCCAGATTAGCCGATTTCTGTCAAATCCTCATTAATGATTCCTCCCAATTGAAATCTTTCAAAATCGCGGCTAGGGAAAGAGTAATAGGGTCTTTTAGCTTAACAAATATGGTCGAAGAACTGGAAGAGTTTTATGCCGCAGCCGTCACAGGTTAGTAATTCTTTAATTTAGGAGTTTAACTTATCGTCCAACAAAATATACCTTATACAATGCATATTAGAGAAGCTGAAGAAAAGGATATTCCAGAAATCTTGCGAGTATTAAAAGCTAGTCTTGGCGAAACTTCTTCTAAAAAAACTGAAGATATTTGGAGATACAAACACCTAGATAATCCTTTTGGTAAATCCTTAGTACTATTAGCTATTGAAGACGATAACATCATTGGCGTGAGAGCCTTTATGAAATGGCAGTGGAAGAAAAAAGATGAAACGTTTTTTTGTTTTAGGGCTGTAGATACGGCTACTCATCCTAATCATCAGGGAAAAGGTGTATTTAAAAAACTTACATTGGAAGCTATTCAGAGAGCAAAGTTAGCTAAGCATCACTTCATTTTCAATACCCCAAACCAACAGAGTTTGCCGGGATATTTAAAAATGAAATGGGAAATAGTGGACAAAATAAAGGTTCATTTGTATCTCACATATCCAAAAAAGATTTCTGGAGAGATTAATACAGACACGATTAATTTGATAGAAACGGAAATCCAAGATTTATGTGATTCATATAACAAACAGAACAACTTGCAAGGAAAATTTTATACTCCAAAAAATGTTAGTTATTTATCCTGGAGGTTTCAAAATAATCCTATGCAGGTTTATGATATTTTCGAGGAAAAAGGTATTTACCTCGCTGCCTATGTAAAACAACATAAAAATATCAAAGAATTGCGTATATCTGAAGCCATGGTAACTGAAGACCAGAGAAAGCTGGCTAAAATTGTCATTAAAAATTGGTGTAGTAAACATGGTGCCTACATTGTTAGTTCTGCAATAGCTCTCAATTTTTTATCAAGGCTAAATCTATCCGGTGGTTTTGGGCCTGTGTTGACTGCAAGAGATTTGAATTTATCTTCTCAAGAATATTCCGAAGTATTAGATTTAGATAGTTTTATTTATACATTAGGAGATTTAGAATTATTCTAGATGATTGGAGCAATTTTTCTGGCATTAATTTTAGCCTTAGTTAATCAAGGAATATTTGGTTTTTTTAAAAAAAGACACAAATTTTTCTCTGTTCCTCTAATGAACAAATTATATTTCTATCATCTAATCTTCTGGCTTACCTATTACACTTACGCGCTATTTAATGCGTCTGACTCTAAGAATTATTACCGGAACACACAAGATTATAGAGGGGACTGGCTTGACCTATATGGTACGAGTACAACTTTTATAGATTTTATAGCATACCCATTAACGAACATGATGAATTTACCATATGTTGTAGTGATGGTAATATTTGCGTGGATAGGTTACCTGGGATTTATATTTACCTATCTATTTTTCCGGGAAAATATCCCAGTAAAGATAAATCTTTTCAAGAAATGGGATTTTCTATTTATACTTCTGTTTTTGCCTAATATGCACTTCTGGACTTCCTCTTTAGGGAAAGGTTCAGTCATATTTCTAGGTATCATGATGTTTGTATATGCACTTAAAATGCCTAAAAAAAGGTGGTTGACGCTGGTAGTGGGGTCGCTTATAATTTATCACGTACGGCCACATGTTTTTATGTTTATGGTCGTAGGCGCAGGTTTAGGCTTTATGAGTGGTAACAAGAAAGTTTCAACAGGTATGAAAGTAGGTGCTTTCATTGGAATGTTAGCTTTGTTATTTCTTATTCAGGATAAGGTGTTATCTGTTGTAAACTTAGGTGGGTCTGATGACGTGGTGAATGATTTTCAAGATTTTACAACTTCTCGATCTGAAGGTTTAAGTGAAGATGCTGGATCTGGAGTAGATATGGCAAATTATCCTCTTCCAATTAAATTGTTTACGTTTTGGTTTAGACCCTTGTTTATAGATGCACCTGGAATTTTAGGGCTCATTGTCTCGGCAGAAAATTTGCTTTACTTGCTAATTACATTTAAAATTATGAAGAAGGACTTCATTTCATTTATTAAAAAGTCAGGTCCTCTGGTAAAAATGAGCTTTGTTGTTTTTTTAATGACTTCTTTGGCAATGACTTTTGTAATGTCTAACCTTGGAATAATAATGCGTCAAAAGTCAATGGTAATGTATTTTCTATTCTTTGTAGTTTATTACTATATGGCTGAAAAAAGATATTTGGAAATTTTAAAAATAAGGAAGTTGAGAGCAAAAGAAAAGCTTAAGAATTCCAGTGAAAACCCGGTTATCCAATCGCGATAGTAGTACAAAGACTGACGAGAAGGTTAAAGTAGGTCAAATCCTTACTGCATAGGAATCCCTAGCTTATGTGACTATAAAATTGAAAAGCATTATTCGAGATTAAGTAATAATGATTATTGAATTTCCCTTTTTACTAAAACGTAAAAACTATACCATACAATTAAGCTTCCAGCAATTATCTCCCCCGCATCTTCTACAATGGTAAGAACACTGCTGCCTGGTACAAATTTAAGTAAGCTATGTAAAATGTCTATACCAACTCCAAAAAATATTAGAATTCCTGTTAAAATGATGTAATGTATTGTAACGTTCTGTGATCGTTCATCACCCTTGAATAGATGGTATAATATAGGTAGCGCAAAGAAAAGTCCTAAAAGCGCTGATATGGCCAACTCACCGAAATCCTGACCGCGTAAACCAAAGGCATTTCGAACACCAAAAGCTTGAACAAACTGAGCTCCGAAACCTTCATGGAATTGAAAGGCGTCATCTGCGAATAAAACTAAATGAAAAAAAGACCATACTAGAAAAATGAACTTATGTTCTTTGAAGAATAAATAGAGCAGTATAATTGCAGCAGTAAGATATTGTAGATATTGAAACATCTCGGCATAGCCAAAATCCATATCCAGTCTTAATAGTTTGTCACTACCACTAATTTCAGGTAATGTAAAGGTATATAGGTGAAGACAGATGAAGAATAGATCTATCAATAGGAGAAAATATAAGAGCCTTTTTAAGTTATTATAAAGAGAATTAATGTTTGTTAATTCCTGATTCTGTCTGATTGACGATAATGTTAACTTCACTGAATAAAATTTTAACCGGCAAATTAGTCTTTTTTACATCGCATGCTTGTTAAGTATATTAAAAATGATTTAAAAATCTTTTTGCGAAATTGCGGGAATAAATCGAAATATCTATTTCGTAAATCAATAGTTATAATGAAGAATAATGGACAGTTAGTCATTTCCCTGGATTTTGAACTCATCTGGGGTGTTTTCGATAAAGTTGAACATCATGAAAAATTAGAATATTTTGAAAATACTCGAAAACTCATTCCTGAACTTTTAAAGCTATTTAATTACCATGAAATTCATAGTACATGGGCGACAGTAGGTATGCTCTTCAACGAAAGCTGGGAGGAATGGATGGAAAACTTACCCCAACATTTTCCTAAGTACACGAATCAGAAATTATCAGCTTACAATTACGGGAATGAACATAGGTCTAGTATAAATGAAAAGCTATGTTGGGCTAGCGAATTAATTGACCTAATCGCAAAGTCAGATAATCAGGAAATGGCTACACATACATATTCCCATTATTATTGCCTTGAAGATGGCCAGAATAGGGATAGTTTTGCATCAGATCTGCAGTTGGTTAAGAAACTTGCCTCTAAAAAAGGTTTGGGATTAAAAAGTCTTGTTTTTCCAAGAAACCAATTCAATGAATCCTATAAGGATATTTGTGCCAACCACGGAATTAAGACCATTAGGATCAACCCTGAGAACTGGTATTGGAAAAATACGCAAAGAGACACATTAGCCGACAAAATTTTCCGAACTGGTGATGCATATATTGGACTAAATGATAAATCTTACAATCTCGGCAGTATAAAGGTTAATCAGATTGTTCAGCAAAAAGCATCCAGATTATTAAGACCTCATGAAAACAATTTTAAGGATTCATTGAGGATTAACAGAATCAAAAATGAAATGGAGTTTGCAGCTAAAAATAATAAAGTTTATCATTTATGGTGGCACCCCCATAATTTTGGTGCTGATCCGGAATCTAATTTGAAAGACCTCAATACAATTCTAGAACATTTTGCCAAATGTCAAGATAAATACGGAATGCAATCATTTACGATGGATGAGCTGACTGATTTAAGATTAAATTTGCAATAGATTAGTTTGAAAAATATTAATTTGAGTAAACTTGTTCGTGTTACCACTATACCCTTATCTCTGGAAAAGCTTCTGGAAGGACAGCTTACTTTTATGAGTCAGCATTACCAGGTGATTGCAATTGCTGCAGAGGAAAAGAGACTCGAGAAATATGGAGTCGATAATAATGTAGAAACCTATACTGTAGAATTAACTAGAGCTATAACTCCCATTGCTGACCTTAAAGCTGTATTTAAACTCACCAGTTTTTTACTCAAAGAAAAACCTCTAATTATTCATAGTCATACTCCCAAAGCGGGAATCATTAGTATGCTAGCTGGTTTGCTCGCAGGTGTTCCAATCAGGTTACATACTGTGGCAGGTTTGCCATTATTAGAGGTTAGTGGAACTAAGAGAAGAATTTTAGATTCAGTAGAAAAGCTTACTTATAAACTAGCTCATAAGGTATTTCCTAACTCATTTGAATTAAAGAATATTATTCTAGATTTAGAATATGCAAATGAATCTAAGTTGAAGGTTTTGGGAAATGGTAGCTCAAACGGGATTGATACGACTTACTTTGATCCTCAACGATTTACAGAAGACTTTAAATCAGATTTAAGGGCAGCCTTGAGTATTCCCCAGGAAGATATCGTTTTTGTTTTTGTAGGGAGATTGGTAAAGGAGAAAGGCATCGAGGAACTTGTGCGTGCTTTTAATGGACTTAGATTTAGTACACCGAAATGTAGCTTGTTATTAATTGGTCCATTTGAACAAGATCTGGACCCAATTTCAGATGAAATTATTCAGGAGATTGAAAACAATCCTAAAATTGTAACTACCGGTTATGAACTTGATGTTCGACCATATTTTGCAATTGCTGATATTCTAACCTTTCCATCGTACCGAGAGGGCTTCCCTAATGTAGTTTTACAAGCGGGAGCCATGTCATTACCAGCAATCGTCTCTGATATAAATGGTTGTAATGAAATCATTCAGGATGGTGAGAACGGTATTATCATTCCTGTAAAGTCTGAGGAAGCGCTGAAGGTTGTTATGAAAAAATTAGTCGATGATGTAGAATTGAGAAGTCGACTTACCTTAAATGCTCGTCATGTAATTCAAGAAAAATATGAAAGAGAGGACTTTTGGCAAATTCTGTTAAAAGAATACAAAGAGTTAGAAAGCTCTCTCAAACATGATTAAATTCGCGCCCCGGTTGAAGTAATTCATTATTAACTGAATGTATAGAAATTTAATTAAACCAATCTTTGATTTTCTTGCTGCTGTAGCAGCGCTGGTGATTCTGAGTCCGGTTTTAATTGTAGTCACTATATTATTATATCGAGCAAACAATGGCAAGCCATTTTTTTATCAGGCCAGACCTGGTAAAAATGGGGATATTTTCAGAATAGTGAAGTATAAAACCATGACTGATGAAAAGGATCCATTGGGCAATCTGTTGCCGGATTCTGAACGATTAACGAAAATTGGTAGCTTTGTTCGAAAGACTTCAATTGATGAAATACCACAATTGTTCAATGTTCTGAAAAGTGACATGAGTATTGTTGGTCCAAGACCATTACTTCCTCAGTATCTAGAGCTATATAATGCGGAACAACTAAAGCGGCATGAGGTGAAACCAGGTATTACTGGCTGGGCGCAAGTAAATGGTAGGAATGCAATAAGCTGGCTTAAAAAATTTGAATATGACGTGTGGTACGTAGAGAAGCAGTCATTTGTTTTAGATCTTCAGATATTATTTAAAACTATTAAAAAAGTTGTTATTTCTGAAGGCATAAATGCAGATAACATGGCTACCACAGAACCTTTTAACGGTAATAATTAATGATTCTATTTGGTGCAAGCGGACATGCAAAAGTCATTCTGGATATTATAAATTCAGGAACTGGTGATATCGTGGACTTTATATTAGATGATAATTCTGAAATATTCGACTTAGCTGGTTTTGAAATTGATCATATAGTTGATAGAAGCATCCTTCAGAAGAACAATACGATTATTGCTATTGGAGATAACAAGATCCGTAAATATATATGTTTAAAATATAATATAATGTTGCATCAAGCATTGATTCACAAAACTGCCATTGTTTCAAAATCTGCAACTGTGTCAAATGGGTCTGTTGTTATGGCTGGAGCCGTAATAAATCACTCAGCGAACATAGGGGAAAACAGCATTATTAATTCGAATGCTATCATTGAACATGATGTTAGCATCGCTAAATTTGCACATATATCTCCAGGTGCAATTGTGACTGGGGCTGTGAGTATTGGAGAAGGTTCCCACATTGGAGCTGGAGCTTCAATTATCCCAGGAATAAGTATTGGCGAATGGGTTACAATTGGTGCTGGCGCCGTCGTATTGAAAGACGTTCCAGATTACGCTGTGGTGGTTGGGAATCCAGGCCGAATAATTAAATACAATAAGAATTAATATGTCAAACGATAAGATCTGGCTTTCCTCCCCGCATATGGGTGGTAATGAGTTAAAATATATTCATGATGCATTCGATGAGAATTGGATAGCACCTTTGGGTCCTAATGTTAGTGGATTTGAAAGTGATATTAAAAAATATCTTGGTGGAAATGTTGAAGTTGCAGCATTAAGTTCTGGAACGGCTGCATTGCACCTGGCTTTAATTATGCTTGGAGTTTCGAATGGAGATGAAGTTATATGTCAAAGCATGACCTTCGCGGCTTCAGCCAACCCAATAAAGTACCTGGGTGCCACTCCAATATTTATTGATAGTGAATCTAAAACTTTGAATATCTGTCCTGACCAGCTGGAGATTGCTATAGAAGATAGAATAAAAAAAGGCAAAAAACCGAAAGCTATTATTGCTGTTCACTTATACGGTATGCCATATCAGGTGGATCGAATTAATACTATTGCAGATAAATATAACATTCCAGTTATTGAGGATGCCGCAGAAGCTCTTGGGAGTACATACAAAGGTGCAAATTGTGGCACCTTCGGCGAATTGGCTATTTTGTCATTTAACGGTAATAAGATCATCACTACCTCTGGTGGTGGTGCCTTGGTTACTAAGACAGATAAAATAAAGCGGAAAGCTGTCTTTCTCGCTACTCAGGCCAGGGATGATGCTCCACATTACCAGCATAGCGAAATTGGTTATAATTATAGATTGAGTAATATTTCCGCAGGAATTGGTCGTGGACAAATGGAGGTTTTGGATGAAAGAGTAAGTGCAAGACGTGAAATGTTCGAATTTTATGTAAATTTATTCCGTGGTGTCGAAGGTGTCAGTCTGGCTTCTGAACCATCTGCCGACTATTTTAGTAATCATTGGTTAAGTGTATTAACTATTGATAGTGAGGTAACTGGGTTCTCTAGGGAAGACTTGAGAGAATCACTTGGTGCTTTGAATATTGAATGTCGACCTTTGTGGAAACCTATGCATATGCAGCCTATTTTTTCGGATTGTCCGTTTTACGGCACGGGAGTTGCTGAGACCATGTTCGACAATGGACTTTGTTTGCCAAGTGGTAGCAATCTTTCGGATAATGATAGGTCCAGAATCAGTAATGCAATTAAAAGTCATTTGAAAAAAGACCAATAGACTATGGGGAGCATAAGAAAAGCCCTTTCTAATATACTTACAGGTCCTGATAATTCTCTGGATATTCGAAATCTCAGATATCTTCCTAGATGGGCAATTTTGATGATCGATATAGGTCTGGTTACTATCTCAACGATTTTAACCATATTTATCCTTTTAGATCTATCTCCTTTCCAGTATACCTTTTTAAATTATTATGAGAAGGCACTCTTGGTAATTGCCATGAATGTCGGCTTCTTTTTCGTTTTCAAGACGTATGCCGGTATCATACGATATTCTTCCAATGTCGACGCATTAAAATTATTATTATCTACTTGTAGTGCCTTTATTGGTTTAGTAGTAATAAACTATACATCCTATTTCATAATAGGTCAGAAAATATTTTTAATCGGTGGATTACTAATTAACCTATGGATATCATTTTCGCTCTTATTTTTATTTAGGCTTAGTGTCAAGCAATTTTACGAATATTTCAAAATTCTTCAGAAAAATGAGTCTCTCATCAATGCAGTTATTCTAGGGGTTGATGAAAATGCGATCTCTATAGCAGGTGCTCTTGAAATTGAACATCCACGCCGGTTCCGTATTGTGGGATTTCTAACACAGGATTCACACAAAAGACTCCGAGTTTTGGACAAGCCAGTTTTAAGGCATACCCAAAAAATTCATGAAGAATTAAAATCCCTTGGAGCCGAGGCGATTATTTTTTCTGAACATACTCTCACCTCTGAAGAAAAATTTAAATTGGTAGAGGAGTGTCTGGAACACGATATAGCGATTTATAACGCTCCTTTAGTTTCAACCTGGGGCGGAGAGCCGATTGCCAATAAGGTTAAAACGTTGCAGATAGAAGATTTGCTTGATAGAGAACCTATTAATCTTGAAACTCAGAATAAAATTGAGCAATTAACGGATAGGACAATTCTGGTTACAGGTGCAGCAGGTTCTATTGGAAGCGAGATCGTGAGGCAGGTTGCTAAATATCACCCAAAACGTTTAATAATATTAGATCAGGCAGAAACACCTCTTCATAATTTACAGCTAGAAGTGGAATCCAAGTTTCCTGACCTGAACTTTAAGGTGATTGTTTGCGATGTAGGGAATCAGAAAAGATTGGAACTTATGTTTCAGAATCAGAACATTGATGTTGTCTATCACGCAGCGGCTTATAAGCATGTTCCGTTGATGGAAAGTAATCCACACGAAGCGGTTTTTGTTAATATCCATGGGACCAAAAATCTCGCAGATCTTGCAGTGAAATACAATGTTGGACACTTCGTTATGGTTTCAACAGATAAAGCGGTTAATCCAAGCAATGTTATGGGTGCCTCTAAGAGAGCTGCTGAAATGTACGTTCAATCCTTATTTCATAACCAAATTAAAACTGGTCTAGGATCTACGAAATTTATAACCACTCGTTTCGGAAACGTTCTAGGTTCTAATGGTTCGGTAGTACCGCTATTCAAGAAACAAATAGAGAAAGGTGGACCTGTAACTATTACTCATCCAGATATCATTAGATATTTTATGACAATCCCGGAAGCTTGTCAGCTTGTACTAGAAGCTGGCGCAATGGGTAAAGGGGGCGAAATATTTGTTTTCGATATGGGTGAGCCAGTCAAAATTATGGACTTAGCCATCAAAATGATTAAACTTGCAGGTTACCAACCGAACAAACATATTAAGATTAGAATTACTGGACTTAGACCAGGTGAAAAATTATACGAAGAGTTACTGAACGATGAATGTAAAACGCTTCCTACACATCATAAAAAGATTATGATAGGTCAGGAGGTGGTAAGGAATTACGAAGGAATCAACGAGAATATTCTCAAGATAATAAAATCCGCCACTAAGTTGAAAAATGACAAGGTAGTTGCTAAACTTAAAGAGTTGATACCGGAATTTAAGAGTAATAACTCATCTTACGAAAAATTGGACAATTTAAATCAAACCAAAAAATCAGAAACTAATTGATGAAGAAATTTTTAATTATAGTACTTATTTCTAGTTGTCTTTTCAGCTGTGCTACCAAAGATCAGGTAGTTTATTTCAACGATGTTCAGGAATTGGAGGGTCGGGAAAACCTATTGGATTACGAACCGCAAATCGAAAAAAATGATGTTCTAAGAATTAATGTTTCTTCATCTTCAGTAAATCCCGAAATTGTAGCTCCCTTTCAGATGAATCAACAGGGAGGACAGTCTGGCGGCGGAGGAGGGCAGAATTTATCACTTACTGGTTATTTAGTGAGCCCCGATGGAACTATTAATTTTCCTGTTTTGGGAACTATTGCGGTGAAGGGATTAACGAGGACTGAAATACAAGAGAAACTTGAAGAGGAAATTTTGGATTATGTTAGAGACCCTGTTGTAGATGTTAGAATAGTTAATTTCAGTGTAACAGTTCTTGGAGAAGTGGGGTCGCCAGGTCGGGTTCAAATTAGTGATGGGAGAGTAACTATGCCTGAACTGCTCGCAATGAGTGGGGACATTAGTTATACAGGGAAACGACAAAATATCAGAGTTATAAGAGAAAGCAATGGAGTCAAATCTGTAGGATTTATCGACATGACTGAGACAGATTTATTTAATAGTCCGTTCTTTTACCTCAAGCAGAATGATATTGTATATGTAGAGCCTACTTATGCCAGAATGAAATCGGCAGGGTTTTTTGGTAATCCAGGAGCTATAATAGGCCTTATAAGTTCAGTTATTGGTTTAGTTTTTATATTCACAAGATAAATGGAAGAATTTAACGATTTCACTGCAGAAACAGAAGAGTCAAATTTTGATCTCAAAGCAGAGCTTTACAAATATCTTGCTTATTGGAAATGGATTGTATTAGGCTTATTAATAGGTGGCGTAATTGGTTATTTATACAATAGATATACAATCCCTAAATATAACACTCAAGCTACTATGATCATAGTAGATGATGAGAAGAAAAATGCAATGAATGCCACGCCTTCAGGTGGTGGAGCTATATTTTCACTGGAGGAAGATGGTATACAAAATCATATAGAGAAATTAAAATCCAAGCAACTCATAGAGAGTGTAGTGAAGGAGCTAAACCATAATATTAGTTATTTCATTGAAGGTAATGTAATTACTGTTCAGGCATATCATTCCAGTCCAGTTTTAATTGAATTCATTACCGATGATAGTATTGTAGATTCTGCCTCTAGAGATTTCGTTATAACCCCTACTTCCGAAACATCTTTTAGGTTAGAAGATGAAATATTGGAATATAGTGGCAGTCATAAAATTGGAGAAATAATAAGCCTGGATGGTTTAGATTTTATAGTCTTACCTAAATCTGGTAAGGAACAAGGAACTTTTGGTACTACAAGTTCTGTAAACGTTGTATTAGAGCCAGTTAGAGATGTTGCTGAAGAGTATATTGAGAAATTGCAAATCGCTCAAAAGGGAAAAGCCATGGACATACTCTCTTTAAGTTTAGTTCAGAATACTCCGGAGAAATCTCAGGATTTTCTGAGTAAATTAATGGAGCGATTCAACGAAGAGGGTGTAAAGAACAACAAGGAAGTTGCTGAAAATACGACGAATTTTATTCAGGATAGATTGGAAATGATTACCACAGAACTTGATTCGGTAGAAGTTGATATTGCTGACTTCAAAAGAAGTAATCGTATTATGGATGTTGGAACTGGAGCATCTGAATTTCAAACGAAATTTTCTGCTGCTGAACAAGAAATTTTCAATTTGGAAACTCAATTGGAACTCCTAACATCTGTAGAAGAACTATTAAGAAGTCAGGGTAAATACGAGTTACTTCCGGATATCGGGATAGATAAGGGTGGAGTTTCCAGTTTGGTCACGTCTTATAACTCCTTAGTGGTAGAACGGAATGTGTATCTCGAGGGTGGGACTGAGAAAAACCCAATAGTCAAAACTCTAAGCGAACAACTCGATGGCTTGAGAAACAATCTTTTTGAGAATATTCAGAGTACAAGAAGCTCGTTAAATATTCAATTGCGCGAGCTAAATAAAAGAGAAAATGTTGCTCAGGGGCAATTTAGTGCATTTCCAGGATTGGAAAAAGGTATGCGTAATATCGAACGGCAACAGCAAATTAAGGAGCAGTTGTATCTTTTTCTATTGCAACGAAGAGAAGAAGCTGCAATATCTTCTGCCGCTACAGCAGCTGTTGCTCGAGTAATCGATCAACCATACACCAATAACGATCCTGTTGATCCAGAGCCATGGTTGATTCTTATTGCAGGATTCTTAGTCGGCTTTATCATTCCGATTTTAATAATATTTGCTAAAAACTTTCTGGATACTAAGGTTCATCATAAAGGAGATCTGGCTTCATTGTTGAAAAGTGTTCCATTTCTAGCGGAATTACCACGAATTAAAGCAGAGGATGTAGATGTTATTCAATTAAATGACCGTTCTCCACTTGCAGAGTCTTTTAGGATACTGCGTACCAATTTAGCATATCTAGTGCAAAATAAAGATAAAACAAAAGCTGATGTAATATTTGTTACCTCAACAATTAAAGGTGAGGGAAAAACCTTTGTTTCCTATAATTTGTCGAGGACACTTGCTAGTAGTAGTAAGAAAGTTCTATTAATAGGGGCAGATATCAGGAACCCTAAACTTCATAGATATACCCAGAACACTATTGGTGCTAAAGAAAAAGGATTATCAGATTTTCTGTATGATTATGACGTAAATTCTGTTGATGTCATTTCTACCACAAATGATGGGAATATTCCAGTAGATGTAATACTGTCGGGACCAATTCCTCCAAATCCTGCTGAACTTTTAATGAACGATCGATTAGAACATTTAATCGAAGAGTCGAAGTCGACATATGATTACATCATAGTGGATACAGCACCTGCGATGATTGTGACTGATACTTTGTTGATTAGTCAGTTAGCAGATTATACGCTCTATGTTACCAGAGCAGATTATACAGAAAAGGCCCTTCTAGATTTCCCGAAAGACCTAAAGAAACAAGGAAAGCTTAACGGTCTCGCTGTAATTCTCAACGATATAGACTATTCAAAATTTAGCTACGGCGCACAATATGGTTACTCCTATGGATATGGATATGGATATGGAGAAGAAAATGTGTCGAGATGGTCGCGGATTAAAAAGCGTATTTCAAACTCTAGCTAAAATGATTTTGAAGTAGCCTGCAATTATTTTCAGCTATTAATTGAATCTGATTAGCGTATTTTTTCGGAATTTTAATCTCTTTGATCTTTTCTAGATGAGCAGTTTTATGAACATCACTACTAATGTATTCAATCATTCCATTTTCAATAAGCTGAAATGCAATCTTCTGAATCCCTTTTCCATAATGACTGGATAGGGATAACATATTAATTTGCATCTGGCATCCTCTCATTTTTAAGTCTTTATATTTATTAAGATCCTTTGAATGCATATAAGTATATCTCTCTGGATGCGCAAGTATCGGAATTTTAGAGTTATTCTGAAGTTTAAAAAGAATTTGAGTCAGGTTGATTGGAGCTTGGAAATAGGACATCTCTACTAGAACCTTATTGTCTGTTATTGTAAGTATCTCACCACTGTCTAGAATATCAAGAAAATGTTGGTCCATCATATATTCAGCTGCATAGGTTAGTTTTTTAGGACCAGCGTTCTCATTCAATACCTTCTTATAGGCTTCTTGAATGCTACTGGGAGTATTGGGATAAAACTCGCCAATAATATGCGGTGTTGCAACAATGTCATCAATTCCTATCTCAGAGAATCCCCGAAATAATAATCGCGAGGTTTCTACGCTATCAGACCCGTCATCAATACCAGGTAATGTGTGATTATGAAAGTCTGGAATACCTTCGATTAAGTCAACTAAATATTTACTTCTACTAAATATCGATAACATATGAACAAGTTTACAGTCCAAAATTAAAGATTTTAAATTCTAAATAGTAATATTTGCAGCCTAAGTAGACCTATGAAGCATCCTTTTATTCTTTACACATTTTTAATCCTTGGCATAAACTCATCTGGTCAGGATTATTTCAATCTCGATGCGCAAGGAACTGCAGGACTTTATAGTGGAGCAGAATCTCCATTTTGGATGCATTCTAACCGTAGAGGTAGGCTAGATGAGAAAACTTTTTACAGCGGATTATTATCGGGTACAGCTATTTTTGAAATAGATAACACTAGTTCTTTTCAATTTGGTGGCGGATTTCTCTATAAAGATGGCTATGATGATGGTATTAAGATAGATGAAGCATATTTTAGTTATGTCTCACCAAAAATTAGAGTTGACATAGGTAAAAGGCAGCGCACGGATTTATACCAAGGTTTAAGTGTTAGCAACGAAAGTATCTTATGGTCTCTCAATGCTTCGCCGTTTCCTGGGATATTGATCGAAACAATAGATCCTATTTTTATTAATTTGAAGGATTATGGTTTTGGCTTCAAATTTTCATTTGGGGAATATCTGTTAGATGATGATAGATATATAGATAGCCCTAGATTGCATCATAAAAGTGCTCATTTAGTTTACAGAAATAAGAAATCTTTCGAAGTTAGTTTAGGGTTGCAACAATTCGTACAATGGGCGGGTAATTCAGAAGAATTTGGGAGATTGCCACAAACCCTTGAAGATTATGGGCGCGTAATTACAGGGAGAGCTGGAATAGATGATGTAGGAGGCCAGGAAGTCAATGCACTTGGGAACCAGATTGGGAGTTACGAACTTAAGATGAAGTCAAGGATGAATGATCTGGAAGTTGAATTTTTTTATAATCATATTTTCGAGGATGGATCTGGTCTTAAAATGGGTAATTTACCAGATGGTCGCTATGGAATATACGTTGAAGACAATAGAGATACTTTCTGGGGTGAGGATTGGATAAAAGCATTTATTTATGAGTTTCATTATACAAAAAATCAAAGTAGAAGTAGAAAAAGCTCAACTTCTGATGGCGCTGATAATTATTTTAATAATAATCTCTACAAATCAGGTTGGACGTATCAGAATCTAGTCATAGGTAATCCATTTATTTTAACAACAGAAGAACGCTACAGAATTGGTGTAAATATAATAACTGCACATCATATTGGAATCTCTGGAGAAGCGTTCGATCTGCCTTATAAAGCTTTGCTATCCTATCGTAAAAACTATGGTAGGAAGGATACATTCTTTGACGTTACACAACAGGTGGTTTCATCTTACCTGGAAGTTGAGTTAATGAAGGGGGATTACAACCTGTCTGCATTTATCGCTTCAGACATTAAAAACGTAGATCAATCTAATTTTGGTGCAGGTCTCAAATTCTCCAGATCTTTATTTTAGGTCAAGCTTAAATTTTTTTGTATTTTCCTAAATCCAAACCTACTATAGTATCTTGAATTATGTTTCTATAAATTCTATTACAGAAACAGTGATAACCTTAAGTTATGCTAAGGGTGTCACTGCGTTTGACAATTCAGCAACTCAATTTTTCGAGGAAAACTTTTCTTCGGAAATTAGTCTGCAATCCACGCTATTCTCCCTTTTTCCTTCAGAACTTGCCGCACAGCTTAATGAAAAAATGACCTTTTGTAAGAAAGGTCGCTTTCAAACCCATACGTACCAGAAAGAACTCAATTCGTCTGTTTTTAGTATTTATATAGCACCAATTATAGGTGTTGACAGTAAAATTAGTAGTGTTTCATTGTCAATAGAAAAGAATGATAAGACATATAGAAAGAAGGAAGACCTGTTATTGAGAGAATTAAATTACAGTTCACAATTCTATACCAATCTTTTTCATCACAATCCAGATGCGGTTTTTCTTTTCGATCTGGAGGGAAAGTTCATAAATGTAAACGCTCAATCAGCACAATTAGCCGAAACGACTGAAGAAAAACTGTTGCAAATGCACTTTTTACCGTTCATTCCTGAAGCAGAGAAGGAACAGGTTTTAAATTATTTCGGAAGAGCTCTACAAGGCGAGTCTCTAGATTATCAATGTAATTTTGTTACGGCTAAGGGTAACCATAGAATACTGGAGGTTAAAAACTTTCCAATTGTATTTCAGCAAGAAATTATCGGGGTATACGGAATTGCTAAAGATATTACAGAAAAACTTGAAACAGAACGTAAGCGACGAGCAGATAAACAAATGATGCGCGCTATCATCGATAATATTCCGGATTATATTTTTGTAAAGGATCGCAATAATCGTTCTATCCTTACCAACAAAAAATTCGCGAATAATATATTAGGTCTGGATGATCTAAAAGCCAACTCAAATATCACTCCTCTCGACTATTTTGAGGAGACTAAAGCTAAAGAAATCATTGCAGACAATGATTCAGTAATGAGTTCAGGTAAAGCAGTTTACAATCGCCAGGATATTGTCGAAAAAGGTGATGGAAGTCAGGAAATGGTGCTATTGACCAAAGTTCCTTTGAAAGATGCTGAAGACAATGTAATAGGCTTAGTAGGGATAGCAAGAAACAATACAGATGCTTTTCTTCAGAATAAAAGAAAGGATTTAATTCTAAAAACTTTAAAGGCTTTCGGTGATAACAAAACATTCCAGGAGGCAACGAATAAAACGCTTGAGATATTCAGTAGGGAGTTAGGTTTTGACTATGCAGAAGCTTATAAGCTTAGTGCAAACAATATAGAATTGATTCGAACAGCTTACTGGCCTGAAAATTTAGATCTTCAGGATGGAGATTCTGAGAGTGTTCGTTACAAAAAAGATGATGGTCTGCCAGGTAAAGTATGGTCCTCTATGAATATCGAAATCATTCATAAGGAGGATAAAACAGGTCTGCTCAAAAATATGATGCTGAATGAATCTGAGTCGATACAAACTGCAGTTGGAATTCCTATAATCCTACAAGGACGGTTGATCAGTATTCTCTGTTTTGGTTCTAAAGTTTCCCGAAAAAAAATAGAACAATCTCTTTACTCAGATGTTAGCATTCAGATAGCCTCAGCTATGGAGAGAAAACTGAGTCAGAATCAGTTGTCAGACTTCTTTGAATATTCACCAAATCTTATAGCGGTGATTGGGCTGGATGGATATATTAAAATGGCGAATCCAGCTTTTGTAAAAACTTTCAACTATAGCACGACTGAAATTTTATCGCAACCATTCTCAACTTTTATACATCCTGATGATCTCGATAAAACCTTTGAAGCTATCAAACAGATTTCTGTAGCAGGAGAGGATTTTGAGATTCGTTGCAGGCAAAAGAGTGGAGATTATATATGGATATCCTGGCGCTTTTCAAGGTTCTTTGAAAACGAAAATATCGTTTATATCTACGGAACCAATGTTACGGCGATCAAAAATCATGAGGCTCTACTAATAAATAGTGAGAAGCGATTTAAGGCTCTGGTTCAGGAAGGTTCAGATCATATTGCAATTCTGGATCACAATTTAAAATTTATTTTTAATAGCCCGGGTACAGAGCAACTTTATGGTTTTTCTACAGATCAATTATCTCATACTTATTTTGAACATAGAGTGTGCAATGAAGATTGGTCTAGAATTGCTGGTATCCTAAAAGAACTTAAAGAAGGACAGAGAATTCAACTACCTAGTTACCGGGTGAAGGATCAAAGTGAGACTATTCACTGGATTGAAACTATTGCAACAAACCTTTCCGATGATGACGCGGTAGGTGGTATTGTACTTAATTCGAGAGACATTACAGAATTTATACTTCAGGAACGCCAGCTCATTGAAAGTCTTAAGCGTTATGATATAGTGGCAAAAGCTACTAGTGATATAATAACCGATTATCATATTGCATCGGGAATTATGAAAGCCAGTGACACCATTGAATCGGTTTTCGGTTGGACGTCAGAGGAGGGTAGATTTACTTCGGAATGGTGGAATGATAAAATCCATCCTGAAGATTACGAGGAAGTAAGAAACGCTGCACAAGACCTTCTCAAAAATAATATTCAGAATCTAACCATTGAATATAGGTTTAGATGTGCTGATGGTTCTTATAAATATTTACTGGATCGAAGTCATTTAATGTTCGACGCAGAACAGAAACCTATCAGAATCATAGGCTCGCTGCAGGATATCACTGAGCGAAAAAGTCATCTAATCGCCATTCAAAATCACAATAAGCGATTAAAGGAAATAGCCTGGACGCAGTCACATGTAGTTCGTGCACCCTTAGCGAAGATCATGGGCTTAGTAGATTTAATGATGAACTATCGAGAAGATTTAGATAACATCGATGAAATACTAGAAAATATATTAATTTCAGCGAATGAATTGGATGGGATCATCCGAGATATTGCTGTGAAAACAGAAAACGAATTGTAGCAATCCCCAAAATTACCCTATATGTTACGTACCATAATTATTGATGATGATGACATTGTCACTTTTTTACAGAAAAAGATTGTTTCTAAATGCGGTTTGGATAGTGACCCACTAGTTTTCAAAGATGCGCACAAAGCATTGATATATCTAGAGCAGGAAGCCAGAGAAGACCAGGATTATTTGATCATGCTGGATATCAATATGCCTACCATGTCTGGATGGGAATTTTTAGACCATATCAAAAAACTACCTTCAGATGAACGCTTGCATGTAGTGATGGCAACATCTTCAATAGATCGAAAGGACAAGCGTGAAGCGGCGAATGACCCACATGTAGTAGATTTTATCGAAAAACCGCTATCTGCCAGACACTGCGAAAAATTAAAGGGAATTTCTAAGCTTGCACCCTATTTCCAAATGAGCTAAAGGGAATCTTCTCGACCAGAGGATTTGCAGTTTTAATTTTTTCTTCAGCCCAGTTCTTTTCTTCTTCATCAGGTGCATCAGTGTCCTCATTGATCGCGCCCGCAATAGGCTCGTGATTCAACTTAATATACATGGGGAAGTGGTCTGAGCCTATACTTTTCTCCCTGGCAATATCGATAAGTGTAAAATCTCTGGTGTGGAAAACATGATCCAGAGGCCAGCGTAATAAGGCGTAACCTGTATGAAATGTATTGAAGAACCCTCTACCAATCCTGGGATCCATGAGTCCGCTCAACTTTTGAAAAAGTCTTGTAGTTCTGGACCAGGCCACATCATTTAGATCTCCAAAGACCAAAGTAGTATGTTTTTCACTGTCGATATCCCGACCCAACATCAATAGTTCTGCATCTCGGTTAGTACTGGTATCACTTTCCGTAGGACTTGGAGGCATTGGATGCAAACAGTGTATGTTTACTTTCTTTCCACTTCTTAGAACTACCATTCCATGTATAGATGGAATATCATGTTGCACCAGATATCTTACTTTTATATCCTCAAGTTCCAGTTTTGAATACAGGTGCATACCATAAAGGTTATCCATAGGAATCTTGACAGTGTATTTATAATCTTTTTCGATAACCGACATTTCATCTTCCCAGCGCTGGTCAGATTCCAAGGTTAAAAGAATGTCCGGATCACGCTTTTTTACCAGTTCAATAAGTTTATCACTGCGTTTATTAGGAGTAAGTACGTTACTAACTAATATCGAAATCGAGGCGTCAGGATCACTGCCTTTAAATTTCATAACCTGTTTACTCGAAAGATACGTGTAAGGATAAATTTTCACGAATTGATACAGCAAACTAATGAAGAGGACAGCAATTGCTATAAGATGCCAGTCTTTATCGAAATCATAAACAACTATGGAAGCAATGATCGCGCAAATAATTAGAAAGCTGATCTGTATTCTTGGAAAATCAAATCCACGAATCCACCATTGATCAAATCTGGTTGCTGATGCGATCGTAGGAATACACATAACTACTGAAAAAAAGATCACGATAATCTCTCCTATACTCATACTGGTCGTTTATGGTTGGTTATCAAGTCTAGGATAATTCAATTTAGCAAACTTCCCATTCTTAACCTGTAGCGCAAAAATTTACTACAGGCCTCTAAGATAGTATTTGCATAGCAATTGCAAAAGAGGGCCTGAATACCAGGAGCATCTGGAAGATTCATTTTATTAAGGATCAAATTTCTGAACCCTTATAAATACAGGCCGCTAGTAAACAATTGGCAATATGTAATTTTGAACTACAACAGAATAGTCCCGGGAATTTGTGACAAAAATAACATCCTGTGTGAAATTGGTAGGTTACCAAGGTTAACATAACTTTAGTCTCTGTGCATCATCTGGCGTTTTTAGATTCTTCTGAAAAGCATTAATTTTATTAATATGAAAAAGAAGGAGAAAGAAGTAAGGGGCTTTGTTTTTAATAAATTCGAAGAACCTGAAAAGTCTGTATTCGACAGGCTTTTCGACATCTTCAAAGAGATTATTACGCACACTTCAGGAGATCTCGATGAGGCTCTAGACTGGCTTAGACAACTGGATGAAGAGTATCAACTTACTACAGATGATTATACGATCGATGATTTCGTTGAAGAGCTGAAGCAAAAAGGTTACATAAAGGAAGAAATTGAACCTGATGGTACCGGCGGAATGAGCATTACTGCGAAAACTGAGCGTGCTATACGACAGCAGGCACTGGAGCAGATCTTCGGAAGATTGAAAAAAGGTGGCGCAGGAAATCACAGAACTAACAAAACAGGTCGAGGGGATGAACATACAGGCGATTTCCGTCAATATCAATTTGGTGATTCTTTAAGTAGGATTTCTGTGACCGAAAGTCTTCGAAATGCCCAGATAAACAATGGAATTGGTGAATTCAGTATGTCTGAAGAAGACCTGGTAGTTGAGGAAACTCATTTCAAATCACAAATGAGTACCGTACTTATGATCGATATAAGTCACAGTATGATCCTATATGGCGAGGATCGAATCACTCCGGCAAAGAAGGTAGCGATGGCACTTTCAGAATTAATAACTACGCGGTACCCAAAGGATACCCTGGATATCCTGGTCTTCGGAAATGATGCCTGGCCTATTTCCATTGCTGAATTACCATACCTAAAAGTTGGTCCCTACCACACCAATACCGTGGCAGGACTTGAATTAGCTATGGATCTCTTACGCCGAAAGAGGAATACCAACAAACAGATCTTTATGATCACCGATGGGAAACCTAGTTGCATCAGGGAAAAGGATGGAACATACTACAAAAATAGTGTAGGACTGGATCCTTATGTAATCGATAAATGCTACAATAAAGCAAGGCAAGCCAGAAAGCTAAGAATTCCTATAACCACATTTATGATTGCCCAGGATCCATATCTTACCAGGTTTGTAGAGGAGTTTACGGCCGCTAATCAAGGGAAGGCATTTTATACAGGATTGAAAGGATTGGGTGAGATGATCTTTGAAGATTACGAATCGAACAGAAAAAAAAGAATTAGAGGATAAAGCTATGAATACGAAAGATATCAAGACACTTGGAGCATTAAAATCTTCAGGTTACCAGACTAAAAGTATTAAAGACGAACTTAGAGATAACTTAAAAGTCAGAATAAAAGAAGGCAAAAAAGCATTTGAAGGCATTCACGGGTATGATTACACGGTGATTCCGGAGCTTGAACGGGCTATTCTATCAAAACATAATATTAATTTACTAGGATTACGCGGACAGGCAAAAACCAGGCTAGCCAGGCTCATGGTGAATTTATTGGACGAATGGATTCCGGTAGTTGCAGGTTCAGAGATCAATGATGATCCTTTAAAACCAATTAGCCGTTATGCTCAGGAGAAAATTGCGGAAGAAGGTGATGGAACTCCAATAGAATGGATGCATCGCGAAGATCGGTTCTTCGAGAAGCTAGCAACTCCAGATGTTACTGTAGCAGATCTTATAGGTGATGTAGATCCAATCAAAGCTGCGAATTTGAGACTGAGTTATGCTGACGACCGCGTAATTCACTACGGAATGATTCCACGTGCGAACAGAAGTATTTTTGTAATCAATGAGCTACCAGATCTACAGGCCAGAATTCAGGTTGCTTTATTTAATATTCTTCAGGAAGGGGATATCCAGATCAGAGGTTTCAAATTGCGTTTGCCGTTAGATATGCAATTTGTATTTACAGCCAACCCTGAAGATTATACAAACAGAGGAAGTATTGTAACTCCGCTGAAGGATAGGATAGGATCTCAAATTCTAACCCATTACCCACAGAATATTGATATCGCCAAAACCATTACGGCACAGGAAGCCAAAAAAGATGGTAGACAGGAAGATACTATCAAAGTTCCCGAGCTTGCGAAAAATCTTTTAGAACAAATTAGTTTCGAAGCCAGGGACAGTGAATATATAGATCATAAAAGTGGTGTAAGTGCGAGGATGAGTATTACCGCTTTCGAAAATTTATTAAGTACTGCAGAGAGACGTATCCTTAAAACCGGAAGTGAAGAAACTACTTTACGATTTGGTGATTTTCTTGGGGTTATTCCTGCAATCACTGGAAAAGTGGAACTCGTTTATGAAGGAGAGCAGGAAGGCGCAGCTTTTGTAGCCATGGAACTTATTGGTGCAGCGGTAAAAACCTTGTTCCCGGAGTATTTTCCGAAGATCGAAAAACTTCAGAAGCCAGACGCAACTACACCTTATGATGATCTGGTAGAATGGTTTTTTGAAAGTTCAGGTTTTGAATTGCCAGATGATCTAAGTGATTCAGAATATAAAGAACAGCTAGATTCTATTGAACCTCTAAATGAACTCATTCAGAAATATCAACCGAATATTGAGACATCAGATAAGTACTTTATGAAAGAGTTCTTATTATGGGCTTTGGTCGAACATAAAAAGTTAAGTAAACAGCGTTTTTCTAAAGGTCTCAAGTTTAAGGATCTTTATGGAAGTTATATTAGTGGATTATAATCTGTATTTTTAAATAATTAATAATCAGCCTGATAATTTGAATTATCAGGCTTTTTTTTGTCCTGTTTTGAGAATTCCATAAATCTTCAATTCATTAAGGTTTAAAATTTTGTCATGTAGAATTATTAAATACCTTTAAAATAAATAAGACCAGAATCGTGAATTTTTCAACTTCAATTATTAACATGATCCAGGAAGAAATCTACTCTTCTGCAGTGACTATGTTTATCACGATTACAGGTATTACCCCTTGTGGGGTCCTAGCTATATAATACTCGTTCATACCTAATTTTATTTTAATCATTTAAATAATTTCAGCCATGCAAATCCTGAAATTTGGGGGATCATCTGTATCCTCACCAGAGAGAATCAAGTCATTATCCAGTTTAGTTCAACAGTATAGTAATAATGAAAAAGTCGTTGTTGTTTTTTCAGCATTTGGAGGTGTAACCAATGATCTTCTAAGTGTAGCTACACTAGCCCGGAACCGCGATGACTCTTATAAAGAACTACTGACTTCTATAGAAAAAAGACATCTGGATGCGGTTCGGGAATTATTACCTGTCGACCAGCAGAGTGCTGTTTTGAGTAAAGTAAAATCATTCATAAATCACCTTGAAACGCTCTGTGAAGGTGTTTATCTTTTAAGTGAACTCTCCGATAAAACGACTCATGTGATCTCCGGTTTCGGAGAAATGCTTAGTACCGAGATCATTTCAGCTTATCTTAAGTTGAGCGAAAATAATACATTATTGGTAGATGCTAGAGAGCTTATAGTGTGCCGTAACTTTAAGGAAAAAGTGCAGGTAAGCTACGAGCCGTCGAACACTAAGATTCGTCAATATTTTAATAATCATGATGCTCAGATCTATGTAGTGCCTGGTTTTATTTCGAAAAATTCTGAAGGCGTTCCCAGCACTTTAGGAAGAGGTGGATCAGATTTTACTGCGGCGATCCTTGGTGCAGCTCTCAATCTTAAAAAGGTTTATATCTATACTGATGTGAACGGAATGTACACCGCAAATCCAAATTTGGTGTCACAAGCTTATCCACTTGAACATATCTCCTATGAAGAGGCGATGGAGCTTTCTCATTTTGGTGCCAAAGTGCTATATCCTCCAACTTTACAACCTCTTATCAATCAGAATATTGAAATTCATATAAAATCTACGTTTGATCCTGATAGTCATGGAACTGTAATTTCCCGGTCGAGTAAAAAGAACTTTAGATGGGTAACCGGTATCACCCATATCGATGCGATCAGTCTGCTGAACGTGGAGGGTAGCGGCATGGTTGGTATCCCGGGATTTTCTAAAAGACTTTTTGAAGCGCTCTATTTATCAGGAATCAATGTTGTACTTATTACTCAGGCTTCTTCGGAACATAGTATTTGTATTGCGGTGAGGGATGATGAGGCTCAGGAGGCAAGAAATGTTTTGAATGATGCATTTGAAGCTGAAGTTTCTTCCGGTAAAATCAAAGCCGTAAAAATTGAAGATGATGTTGCGATCATTGCACTAGTAGGTGATCGTATGAAAAGTCATCATGGTCTTAGTGGTAAAATGTTCAGTGCTTTAGGACATAATAATATCAACATCAGGGCAATTGCTCAGGGTGCTTCAGAAAGGAATATTTCAGCTGTCATCGCGAAGAAGGATGTAAACAAAGCTCTAAATCTATTACATGAAGAGTTTTTTGAGGTGCCTTCAAAAGAGTTGAATCTATTCATTACCGGCGTAGGAAATGTGGGTGGCAAACTTTTACAGCAACTTCAGAAGCAGGAAGCATATCTACTTGAGAAGTTAAGACTGAAAGTTCGGGTTCTGGGAATCTCAAATTCCCGCAAAATGCACTTTTCTGAAAATGGAATTGACCTGAACACCTGGCAGGAAGATCTAGCTAAAGCTGATGATTGCTCCCCAGAAGCTTTTTTTGAATCTATCAAAAAATTAAACCTGCGAAACAGCATATTTGTAGATAATACTGCGAGTGAAGTAATTGCCGGGTGGTACAAACATTACCTTAGAAATTCCATTTCGGTAGTGACCTGTAATAAGATTGCCTGCGCAGATTCTTTTGAAAACTATCAGGAATTGCAAGATCTTGCCAGGGAATATGGAGCTTCCTTTCTCTATGAAACTAATGTTGGTGCAGGATTGCCAATTATAGATACCCTACAAAATCTTATGGCTTCTGGAGATCAAATCTTGAAGATCCAGGCGGTACTCTCCGGAAGTTTGAATTTTGTCTTTAATAATTATAAAGCTGAAGAGCCTTTCCATAGTATTGTACGTCAGGCGATGGAAGAAGGGTTTACCGAGCCAGATCCAAGAATTGATCTTAGCGGAGTGGATGTAGCCCGTAAGATCTTAATTCTGGCTAGAGAATCGGGACTTCAGCTTGAACTGGAGGATATTGAAAAAGATAGTTTCTTATCTGAAGCTAGCCTTAATGCAGCAGATAATGCTGAATTTTTTGAGATCATTGAAAAAGATGAAGCAAGCTTTCAAAAAATGTATCGTGAAGCAGAAGCTGAAGGCGCCGAGCTTAAATATGTAGCTCAATTAGAGAACGGAAAGGCTAAAGTCGGATTGCAAAAAGTTCATGCGCAGCATCCATTCGCGAATTTGAGTGGGAGTGATAACATTGTACTGTTCTTTACAGAACGTTATCCTGAGCAGCCCTTAATTGTAAAAGGTGCAGGTGCGGGGGCAGATGTAACTGCCTCCGGAATTTTTGCAGATGTGATAAGAATCGGTAAACGATAATTATGGAAGAAATTAAAATTTTTGCTCCTGCTACCGTTGCAAACTTATCCTGTGGTTTTGATGTACTTGGATGTTGTCTGCAGAACGTAGGCGACGAGATGCTGGTAAAAAAGAATGATCTAAATGAGCTTCGTATTACTAAAATTACTGGTGCAGATCTCCCAATGGAAATTGCTAAGAATGTTGCCGGGGTTGCTGTTCTCGCTCTTCTGGAAAGACTTGGTTCAAAGCAGGGTTTTGATATCGAAATCGATAAAAAGATTCGATCTGGAAGTGGGATCGGGAGTAGCGCTGCAAGTTCTGCCGGGGCGGTTTATGCAGTTAATAAACTTCTGGATGATCCATTTACTAACAATGAGTTGATCGAGTTTGCAATGCAGGGTGAATTACTTGCTAGTGGCAATGCTCATGCAGATAATGTTGCTCCGGCTCTACTGGGTGGTTTTAGTCTTGTTAGAAGTTACAATCCACTCGAAATTCTTGCACTACCGGCACCTTCCGAGATAAGAATGGTCGTTCTTCATCCAATGATCGAAATTAAAACCCGGGATTCAAGGGCGATCATAAAACAGAATGTAACCCTGGCATCAGCCATTGCACAATGGGGAAATCTGGGAGCTTTTATCAGTGCGCTTTATACCAATGATTATGAGCTTATGGGAAGAAGTCTGCACGACGCTATTGTAGAACCTGTTCGTTCCATTTTAATACCATACTTCGAAGAATTAAAAAAACTTGCTTTAGACAATGGAGCCCTTGGCTTCGGAATTTCAGGTTCAGGGCCCTCAGTATTCGCTATGTGTCAGGGTGATAGTGCCGCGGAACAGGTAAAAGTAGGTTTCGTCGATTTTCTTCAGGATAAGGAAATGGGATTCGAACTGCATATTTCAGAAATTAATAAATCAGGAATCAGAGTATTATGAAGTACTATAGTCTTAACAATAAAAAACATCATAGCAATTTTGAAAATGCGGTGGTACGCGGACTTGCACCCGACAAAGGACTTTATTTTCCAGAGAGGATTCCGCAGTTATCGATCGAATTTATTAGCAACCTGAAGAAACTGGATCCTGCAGAAATTGGAATGCAGGTCATCTCTCCATTTGTTGGTAACGAAATACCTGAGACAGAACTTCAAAAAATCGTGGAGGAAACGCTTTCTTTCGATTTTCCGGTGAAAGCGATTGAACCAGATATTTCAGTACTTGAATTATTTCATGGTCCAACCCTGGCCTTCAAAGATGTGGGAGCACGATTTATGGCGGGTAGTCTTGGCTATTTCATTCAGAAGGGAAATTTAGGAAAGGTCACCGTATTGGTAGCAACTTCAGGTGATACCGGTGGCGCTGTGGCTAATGGTTTTCTGGGTGTTGATGGAATCGATGTGGTCATTCTTTATCCAAAAGGAAAAGTGAGTGAAATTCAGGAGAAACAGTTAACCACTCTGGGACAAAACATCCAGGCGATTGAAGTTGATGGGACATTCGATGATTGCCAGGGAATGGTAAAAAAAGCATTCCTAGATAGTGAAATTACAGAGCGCCGGCAGCTTACCTCTGCGAACTCGATAAACCTGGCCAGGTGGTTGCCTCAAGTGTTCTACTACTTCCTTGCTTACAGACAGTTAGAAACAAACAATAAAATAGCCTTTTCAGTACCAAGTGGGAATTTTGGGAATATTTGCGCCGGTCTTCTCGCGAAAAAAATGGGGTTACCTATAGATACATTTGTTGCGGCTAATAATGCCAATGATACGGTAACCAGGTTTATGGAATCCCAGGATTACCAGGCAAAACAAAGTGTTCAAACCATTTCGAATGCTATGGATGTTGGTGATCCCAGTAACTTTGTACGTATCCTGGAATTATTTGGAAATCACTTTAAAGATCTCAAAAAACATTTGATGGCTATGAGCTATACCGACTCTGAGACTAATGCAGCAATTAGATCGGTTTACGAAAAACACAATTATTTAATGGATCCTCATGGTGCGGTTGGTTATTTGGGGCTTAAAGACTTTCTTAAAATAAATCCAGAATATAGTGGTGTGTTTTTAGAAACAGCGCATCCGGTAAAATTTCTGAAAACTGTAGAAAATGCTTCAGGAGCAAAAGTAGATATGCCGGAGTCTATCGCAGGAATTATGGATAAAAAGAAGAAATCCTTTCAGCTAAGCACGTATGCAGAGTTGAAAGAATTTCTTCTGGAAGATTATCGATAACAGAATGTAGGAAAATTTCTATTTTACTTTATTTAAGGTTATACTTCCTACACAAAATTCTGCAGGTCCGCAGGGATCGAAATTAAATATAAGAGTATTTTGTTCCAATTTATAATTGAAACTCCATTCTATATCCTCTTCATTTAAACTTAATTCCTGCAAAGATTGTAGAGATCCGAGATCATCTTGAGAAATCCATCTGTCTGATAATAAAGTAAGTCTGTTATTGCCTACAGAAAAGGTTCCAAGTTCCTTGAACATATACCCTGCAATCTCAGAACTTTCAATAGCTCGAATGAAAGTATAACTTTCGAATTTACCATTATCCAGAAACTTATATTGAATCACATACTCGTAGTTCATATTTTCATCCAATTCATCAAACTCATTAGAATCTAACATGGAAGTCTTTTCCCAAATGCCTTCAATTGCAGTATCTGATATAGTTTCGTCATCACTAGAGCATCCAGTAAGAAATAAAACGGAGAGTAATATTAATAAATTTTTCATGTGATATACTTGTTTCCGATTAGATGCTTCAACATGGATATAGTTGCGTTAGAACTTAATATTTGGCGGATTGATCCTTTGCAGGTAGCGTGTTATTGATAAAATCGCGAAGATCATCATTAGCTTTTTGGAGGTCTTCGCTTCTTAAGTACATCATATGTCCGCTTCGGTAACCTTTAAAGCTAAGACGATCCTTCATTCTACCACTTTGATCAAGTTGCCACATGCTGTATTTCGCATTGAAATAGGTGGTCGCCCCATCAAAGTAACCAGATTGAATTAGAACATCCAGATTAGGGTTTTGAGCCATCGCCTGTCTTAGCATTTCTCCGGAATTATTTCCACTCCGATCCCACGGGTGAACAGGGCCGAACATAAAGTATTTTAGATCAGTATTGAACTGAAGATCATTTCGTAAGTAATGATTGATCGCTGGTGTAAATGAATGTAACCACGAAGTCAATTCTGAATTGTAATCTGGAGAATCTCCTGCATTCTTAGCGTCAAGACCTTTGTATCGCGAATCCAGTCGGCCAACGGTGTAACCTTCTTTATCTCTTAAAAGTTCTTTCCAGAAATACTGAAACGGAACTTCCATATTACTCTGAAGAATAACATCTTTTTTAATACCGGAATAATGAGCCATTTTTTCTGCGACTTCATTCTTTTTTTCAGCATCTGCAAAACCACCTTTCATAAGAACCGGCAAAAGCTCGTTGATCGCATAAGATTCTACTTCTGGTAATAGCTCTTCCAGATCTTTTTGTTGTAATTCTGAAGGTAGCATTTTATGATACCACGCAGCCGCGGCAAAGTAAGGAAGTCTGTTCGCTACCTCAACCGGGCCTTCCCGGTCTATTCCAATTTCAGTTGGAGAAACGAGAATTACTCCGTTTAAATACATCCACTGACTATTTTGCAATTCGAGAGCCAGTCCAGATACGCGAGTGGTACCATAACTTTCACCAATAAGATATTTTGGAGATAACCATCTATTCTTCCTGGTTACGAAAGTACTGAGCCACTCAGCGAGGTACGTGATATCTGCCTGCACTCCAAAAAACCTTTCTTTGTCAACATTCCCTTCAGCATCTGGAATAGGTCTTGAGAAGCCTGTATTTACGGGATTCACATAAACGATATCTGCAACGTCGAGAATGGAGTGTGGGTTTTCTTTAATTCCGTAAGGTTGTACTGGAAAACCTTCATCATCGATCTTCAAAACCCTTGGACCAGTATAGGCAATATGCATCCAAACAGAAGCTGAACCGGGTCCACCATTAAAGGAAATAACCAATGGACGGTCTTCAGTATTGTTCACATTTTTACGCTTATAATAGGTGTAAAAAAGGCTGGCAATTGGAGATCCGCTTTCATCCCAAAGCGGCATCATACCAGTTTCTGCAGTGTAGTCGATCGATTTCCCATTTATTTTTACTGAATGATTGGTAGTCACCATGGTGTCCTGTGGAATCTCGACTTTTTGTGCAATGGCGATGGAAGAAAAGAATGATAATGCGAGAAAGAGTAATTGTATTTTTTTCATATTTGATTTAAGTATTTCTGCTGAAGAGCATATTAATTTACTTGAAAGAAAGTTGATCATTCAAATGGTTGATGTTGGTTGGATGACCAAACAGGTATAATAAATCACCTTGTTCGATAATCGTTTTTGGGGAAATTTCGGTTAAATACCTGCGGTCTCTCTGTATCGCCAGCAAGGTGACCTGAAAGTTCTTTCCAATACCGGAATCTTCTATAGATTTTCCTACGATCTGGCGGTTATCCCGATTCACTTTTAGAGTTACAATCTCCCTGTTCGGAATGTTCAGGTGTTGTAGGGCCGGGGAGTGTGGCCTCTTCTTCATGGATGTCAGCATCTCATAATCTGAAGATCTAATCTGGTTGATAAACTCCTGAATTTCATCAAAAGGCACAAGATATTTCTTAAGAACCCTGGTGAAAATTTCAATAGAAGTTTCAAATTCTTCCGGGATCACTTCGTCTGCTCCCAATTTCAGAACTTCTTCCATTTCTTTGACATACTTGGTACGAACAATAATGGTAGCAGTCTTGGTCAGTTGTCTTATAGAAGTAAGCATTTTCCTGGTCGCACCGGCATCTGATATTGCGATTACAATAACCCGGGCTTCCTGTACATGTGCATGCTTCAGGATCGTTGTATTGATAGCGTCCCCGAATATTACAGGTTCTTTAAGTTCTTTTGCTTTATCAAATGCTTCCGGATTTGCATCGATGATCACATATGGAATTTCAGCTTTTTGAGCAGCTTTGGATATGTTGGAACCATTGATCCCGTATCCAATAAGTACAAGATGATCCTTCAGATTCTCTTCGGAAAATTCTTCGTCGGCTTTAGTACTTCTCTTAATGTTTTCCAGTCTTTTTCTAACCGCTGGAGGAATTGGCGCCTTCAAAAGTGCATAGGTGATCCTTGGAGCAGATTCTATCAGGAACGGCGTAATTCCCATCGTTATAATAGAAATTGCGAGGAAATACTGGTAGATATTTTCAGGAATAATACCGCTTTCCTTTCCTACTCCAGAAAGTAACAGGGAGAATTCACCAACCTGAAAGAGACTAAAGATAGCAAGAAACATGGTTCTGGCTGGAAACTTCAGGATTAGTACAGTAACTCCAATAACCAGCATTTTCAGTAATACTACTGCGAGTACAAGTCCAATAATGATCAGGATATTTTCAGCAAAGAAATCAAGGTTCAGCAGTGTCCCTACCGAGATAAAGAAAAAGCTTATAAATATTTCTCTAAAGGGTAATACGTTTGCAGTAGCCTGGTGACTGTAATCTGATTCAGAAATAATGAGTCCGGCGAAAAACGCTCCTAATGCAAGAGATAAACCGACCGTAGAAGTTAACCATGCTACGCCAAAACAAAATACTACGACCGTAAGAATAAATAATTCCTGGTTTTTTGTCTTCACGACCCATCCAAAGATCTTAGGAGCCACATACCGCGCAAGAATATATACAATCACCAATACCAGTAGGATTTTTAAGATCATGATCCCTACTGTCGTGAGAATATTTGGCGTCTCTCCGGCCAGCAGGGGCGTAAACAGCATCATTGGAACTACCACAATATCCTGGAAAATAAGAATTCCCAGACCTATTTTTCCATGCGGTGTGGAAATTTCCCCTTTCTCCTGAAGTAATTTTAAGACGATCGCCGTACTACTTAAACTAAATAGGAAACCCAGGAATATAGAAGTGTTTAAAGGCAGTCCCAATGCGGTTGATATTCCAGCAGTGGCAAGTATTGTACCTCCAACCTGTAATCCACCACCAAGAAATATGATCTTCTTGATGGATGCCAGACCTTTTAATGATAGTTCGATCCCAATTACAAACAGTAGGAATATAATTCCAATTTCTGAAAGTAATTCTACATCATGCTGCGAACTAATTAAGTTAAAAGCATGCGGGCCCGCTATGATTCCAGCAAGAAGAAATCCCAGAATTGCCGGTAGTTTCAACTTCTGGAATACGAGAATGATCACGATCGATAATCCTAGTATAATAACAATATCCTGAAGGATTGGAATTTCCATATTTTGGCTGGTTAATTAGTTTTTAAAGATAAAAATACTGCGAGAGCGACTCTAGCATTTAAACAAAAAAAGCGGCAGTAAAAACTGCCGCTCTATATGAAATACCTGGATTTGATTAACCCTTCAACCAGGCATTTCGTAATTCAATTTTATCACCATCTGCATTCTGTACTTCGCTTAAAGTCATTTGGGTATCCATAGGTGTAGATACCTTCGCTTTCAATTGCATCTCTTCTTCATTTCGAACAATGGTCATGGTAATGTCATCACCTTCCTTCCATTCCTGGGACTTGCGTATAAGTTCATAAACATTCTGGACATTGTATTCCTCTCCATTTACGCTTTTGATCACGTCACCTCCTTCAACTCCTAATTCCTTCAGGAAAGTATTAAACTCTGTGTCTCCACGGAAAACAATCTGCATAGTTTCCTGATTCGCGGTGATGTATGGTTGCTGACCTTTCAAAAAGAAACCAACTTCCGTCATTTGCTCCTGCTTTTCAATTCCAGCTTTTGCAAAAAACTCATCATAAGGAATTGGTGTTTCACCGGTTACATACTGGTCAAAGAAATTCTGAATTTCAGGATATGTAAGTTCAACAATCGTAGGAATCAATTCATCATCATTGAATGGTTTGTCTTTCCCGTACTTTGCGTTCAATTTTTTCATAAGATCCAGGATTCCCATATTTCCACCGCTAAGTTCTCTTAGCCTGATGTCAAGGGCCATACCTATAAGCGCTCCCTTCAGGTAAACATTGTAATAGGAATCTTTATACTCATCTGTAAGTATATTTTCACTCATTACGGTAAATGGAACGGTGTCATCAAATCTCTGTGAAGTTGTGATCTTCTGGTTCATTCGTGTATAGAACTCTTTGTTATCTATAAGTCCTTGATTTACCTGGAAAAGATTCGCGAAATATTCTGTTACACCTTCATAAAGCCATAAATGCTTGGACATTTTTGGATCGTTATAGTCAAAATAATGAACCTCGTTAGAGTGAATTCCAAGTGGAGTAATAATATGGAAAAACTCATGCGATACAATATCGGTCATACTTTTGTCCAGAGAAGATGCATCCATAGACTCAGGCATTACCACCACCGTTGAGGTATGATGTTCCAGAGCTCCATAGTTCGAAGCATCTCCTTCACCTTCGGAAAGGTATACAAGGATGGCATATTTATCTGTAGAGTTAATATCACCTAGAAATTCCTTTTGTGCACGGATCATTTTCTCCATTCCAGGCTTTAATGTCTGCGCCGAATGTTTCTCGTTCGGTGAATAAACACTAAGCAAGACCTGCATGTTTTCTACCATGAAACTGGTAGTATCTGGTTTTGAATACATGATAGGATTATCGATCACTTCAAAATACCGATCCAGGTTGTAAATATCTGTTTTAGAGTTTCCTGTTTCAGAATTTTTAGTAGAAGCAATAGTAAGAGAAGTTCCTGCTACAAGATCTTCTGGACGTACAATCTCAAGCTGATATTTCTTTTCGGTCATTCCGTCGAAATAACCTACAAAACCATGTAGATTCAGAAGGAAGTTCTTATCCTTCAAAATATTTGTTCCTGCCATGGAATAAACACCGCCTTCTTCTTCCCAGTCGAAAGAATCATTTACCAGGTACATAACTTTATCCAGGTTTGCCGCCTTTTCGATCTTATAACTATTATCATTAATCTTTTCGAAGCTTAATTCGTTTCCTTTATAGTCAATAGCTTTAAAAGACTCAGTAAATTTTCCGTAGTTATCTTCTGAATAAGTTCCGGGAACAGTTTTCGGAATATTGAATATGGTAGATTCCGTTTTAAATTCTGCTGGGTCTACGGTAACCCACACTTTGTCATTTTCAACATTTACCAGATCAAGTTGAGCCAGAACTGGCTTTTCAATGGTTGCCTGGGGATTTTTCTGAGTCTTACAAGCAAACAACATTGAAGCTGCAGCCAGACCCATCACTAATTTTTTCATATGTGCTTTTGTTTTCTATTTATAAGACTGAACAGTCCTTTAAACGTTACAGTTATTGGTTTAATTATGTTAGAGAACTGGAAGATTCAGGAAATTAAACCTTTAGTCGAATGGTTATGCGTGAAATATCTCCTTCTGAAATCTGGGCACAAAAAAAGCCTGGCATTTGCCAGGCTTTCAAGCTTATTTGGATTGAGATTATACTCTTACATGTCCTTCACCTAATATATAATATTTATTGGTCACCAATTGTTTAAGGCCTAATGGTCCTCTGTGGTGAAGCTTGTCGGTTGAAATTGCAAGTTCAGCTCCAACGCCCATTTGCCCACCATCAGTAAAACGGGTGGAAGCATTATGATACACTGCTGCTGAATCTACCTGCTCCATAAAAGTGATCGCTTCTTCTTTATCTGTAGTGATAATAGAAGCGGAATGACCTCCGGAGTACTGGTTGATCTTCTCAATGGAATTATCGAGTCCGTCAACGGCTCCAATCACAATTTTCATCGCTAGAAACTCCTCATACCATGTATCTTCAGAAGGTACTTTAGATTGATCTGTAAGAACTTCAGATACTTTCTCATCTACCAGAATTTCAACTTTATTGTCGCTGAATAATTCTTCCAGTTCCTTCAGTTTAGACTCATAACCTTCAATATTAGTATCTACCAATACTTTATCTAATGCATTGCAACCAGAGATCTTATCGATCTTAGCATTCAGCATTACTTTTTTGGCGATATCAAAATCGGCATTTTTAGAGACATACAGGAAGTTATTTCCTCGCCCGGAAACTAATACTGCTCCGGTTGCATGTTCTTTCACAAAAGCGATCAGTCTCTCGCCACCACGTGGTACGATAAGGTCTAATTGCTCTGGCGGGTTTTTAAGGAATTCCTGAGTCTCGGTTCTATCCAGATGTAAAAGCTTGATCCACTCCTTTCCTAAACCATTTTCCTCAAGAGCTTCATGCCAGCATTCTTCAAGTATCTTATTACTCTCAATTGCTTCCTTACCACCTTTTAAATAGATCTTATTATTTGCTTTAAAAGCAAGCACAGCTGCTTCGATAGTTACATCTGGTCTGGATTCATAAATGATCATGATATTTCCAAACGGAGCAGTTTTGTTCGTAATATCCAGTCCGGTATCCAGCTTTCTATGCTCTATAACCTGACCAACCGGGTCATCCTGTTCCATCACTTCTTTTACAGACTGGATCATGCCTTCAACTTTCTTCTCATCAACGATCAATCGGTCATACATGGCCTGATCATCTTTCGTAAAAGCATCAAGATCTTTCTTATTAGCTGCTATAATTTCCTGACGTCTCTTGTCCAGAATATTCATCATAGACTTAAGTACGTTATTTTTAGTATCTGACTTTATCAACTTCATTTCTTCGTTTCTTTAAGATTATTAATTAGTTGTTACGAGGTAAACTTAGTACCTACAGGTTTTCCGGCCATTATGTCCAGAATCACGTCTTCACGTTTACCGTTAGCTATATATGTAACGATGTCTTTGGCTGCAGTACCTTTAGCGATCTTGATCTTGGACTCCATTCCTCCTCGACCTTCGCCTTCACCTTTCTCAGATTGCTGAACGTATTTTTCAACATTCTCATCAATCTGTACTTTATTTAATTTTTCTGAATCGTCATGCTCAGGATGTCCCGTGTAAAGACCATCTGTATCACTTAAAATGATCAACTTTTCAGCACCGATTAATTCAGCAACTAAACTGGCTAACTCGTCATTATCAGAGAACATTGACATGGTTACCGACACAGCATCATCTTCGTTGGCAATTGGAATAATTCCTTCAGATAATAAGGATTCATAACAATTGATCATATTCTCACGATGTATACCCGGACTAAAATCTCTTTTAGTGGCTAGTACCTGTGCACATCGCATTCCGTAGTCATGAAAAATACTGTAATAATGACGCATCATTCTAGGTTGCCCTACAGAAGAGTACACCTGTCTACGTTTGCTGGCGTCCTCAATGCTAATTTGTCCAAGAATCTCCTTTCCTGCTATTGCAGATCCTGAAGAAACTAGTACAACCATGATGTCTTCTTCGTATAATGTTGCGATCTGTCGCACCAAACTTTTCAATATTGGTCCCAAAATTCTGTTGTCTTTGTTGGTCATAACATTAGTTCCAACTTTTACGACAATTCTTCTTTTCTTATCCATTATAGATGTTTTGGTTATCTGGTTTAGTTAGTAGTTTATTTTTCTTCTCCTAGTTCCACGGCTCTGTCGAAAGCGGCGTAAGCTGCATCCTTGATAAGCTCTTTTACATTGTTGTCATCCATAGAATCTAATGCTGCCCTGGTAGTTCCACCTTTAGAGGCCACTCGATCCATCCAGGTATCTGGACTAAGATCGTTTTGATTAAAAAGTTCTACAGCGCCTTCAAAGGTCTGGCTCACTAAAACTTTAGAATCATTTTTACTGAAGCCCATTTTACGAGCAGCTTCCAGCATTGAATTCATGAAATAGAAAACATAAGCTGGTCCACTTCCTGAAATACCAGTAGAGGCATCAATAAAATTCTCGTTTTTGACATGAATAGATTCACCAGTGGTATCTAAAAGATTACGGACCATTAGGAGTTCTACCCTGGAAACTTCTTTAGATTCTGTATAAGAAGTGACACCCTTTCCTACCTGAGCTGGCAAATTAGGCATGGATCGAACTACTTTTTTAATTCCTAATCCATTCTGAATTTTTTCTATAGTAACACCGGCCATCAAGGATACAAATATCTGATCCTCATTCACCATTGATCTCATCTCCTCAAAAAGCTCATCACAATGATAAGGCTTGACAGCTACAAAAATCATATCGGCCTGAGGCAGGCATTCTTCCAGCGATTCGTATACATCGAAATGATCCAGATCTCTAAGTCTTGCGATCACATCTGCTGATTTATCGAATACCATAAGATTTCTTCTGTTAAGCATGGCAGATTGCGCCATACCTTCAGCATAAGTTAATCCCATGTTTCCTGCTCCAATTACTAATGTTTTCATTTTTGGTATTTTGATTCAAATATTATCGACTTATAGTCGAACGATTTCATGCTCTATGGTGCAATTACCATGCGATATGACAATTTTTAAGTGCCATGCGTTTTAATAGAGCTATAATTTACCCACATTCGGTAAGAATTACCATTAATAAAAACTTAAAATAAGATTATTATATCCTGAAGTATAACCAGCTTTTCGTTATTAAATTGATAAACTGAGCACAGAGAATTCGAATATTTGTAAAGATTCCACTGGTTTTTTGACAGATTGTAAATGGATTATTCCCGGTGGATTCATAGAATGTTGAGTTATCTTAAAATTGTGTTAAACATCAGTTATGCAAAATTGCGTTTGCGCAAATCTGTCAATTAACTGTAAGAATGGCAGAACATTCTCTCTCCTTTCAGTATAAGGGCTCACCGACCGAGAGTAGAGAAAAAGCTCCCAATTCCAGGTAATAATACTGTCATAAGTACTGTAAACACTACTCATTTGACTCAACAATTGTTCGAATAGGGTTACTTTAAATCGATTATTTTTTTTATAATTACCAATTGCTAAAAGCCTTAGTGGCTATTCTTTAATTATCTACTACTCAGATTAATGGAAAGTACAGGAGAACGCTCAAGTGTGACATCTGAAATAAATACCGAAAAGGAACAAACTCGTATTATTGCCGTTGGGGCAAGTGCAGGCGGGCTGGAAGCTTTAAAAGCTTTTTTTGGAAATATAGATGCAAGTGATGTAAACGCTTATGTGGTAATTCAACATTTGTCCCCAGATTACAAAAGTATGATGGGTGAATTATTGAAAAAGAACACAAAATTACCAATTGTCCAGATCGAAAATGAAATGCAGGTTAAGCCTGGACATGTGCACCTGATCCCGCCGGTGAACAACCTCAAGCTTGATGGTGACAGGTTGATACTTCTAGACAAACCTAAAAACCAGACGCTTAATCTACCTATCGATTTGTTTTTTGAATCCTTGGCATCTCAAAGAGGAGACAAAGCGATTGGAGTGATCCTGAGCGGTACCGGAAGTGATGGAACCCGTGGAGTTCGCGCTCTCAAAGAGAATGATGGGATGGTCATGGTTCAGGAGCCAGAGGAAGCTAAGTTCGATGGGATGCCTATTAGTGCAATTAACACAGGCCTGGTAGATTATGTGCTTTCCGTAGATGATATGGGGCATGAGCTTAAAAGATTTATTACAACTCCTCCAATATTCCATTCCGAAGAAGGGGATGCAAGTTTCGATGAAACAGAATTAAATAAGATCCTGAATTATGTTGACGAGAAATCAGGTCTTGATTTCAGGGAATATAAATATGCTACACTGGCGAGAAGAATCGCGAGAAGAGTAAACATTTGTAATTGCAATAATCTTAACGGTTATTTTGATTACTTACAAAAGAACGATGAAGAGGTTGAAATCCTTTACAGGGAGTTTTTGATTGGTGTCACTAAGTTTTTTCGAGATGAAGAAGTTTGGAATATCCTTAAAGATAAAGTCTTTCCAGAGTTGATAAAGAGTAAAAACAATGGAGATGTTTTAAAGATCTGGGGTGTTGGTTGTAGTACGGGTGAAGAAGCATATTCTTTTGCCATGTGCTTGCACGAGGAAATGCAGAAGCAGGGAAAAAATATTGAAATTAAAATCTTTGCTACAGACATTTCACAGGCTCACCTGGATATTGGTAGTAAAGGGATTTATCCTGAAAGCATCGTTGCTGACATACCAAAAGAATTTTTACTCAAGTATTTCTTAAGTAATTCTGAAGGCTATCAGGTTACCGATAAATTGAGAAGATCAGTAATTTTCTCCAGACATAATATTATTAAAAATCCACCTTTCAGTAATATGGATATGGTGGTGTGCCGAAACCTTCTCATCTATTTTCAGAATAGTATTCAGAAAAAAGCAATGAACATGCTTCATTATGCTTTAAAGAAAAATGGTATTCTGGTGCTGGGTACAAGTGAAAATCCGCACACACTTAAAGATCACTTTTCTGAAATTAGCAGAAAGTGGAAAATTTTCAGAAATAAGAAGATTACTAAACGAATCAATAATGGCATTAGACATGCCGCGCAAACAAATAAGGATAATTCCAAGATTCTGGAACAGAACGCGAAGCGGGAACGAAAAAATCGCCGATCTCAGGTGAACCCGATCCGTCAAAAGCTACAGCAGGAATTAAATGACGCAATTCTTGGTCAGTTTGGCGGTGCTGCAGTTTTTGTAGATACCGATTATAACATTCTGCAGGCAGTTGGTGAATTTAGGAAGTATGCTGCATTACCGGTTAGCGGATTTTCTATCAACTTGCTGGATATGCTAGATTCCAGCTTGAAATATATCATACAGTCCACTTTTAATAAGGCACTCGAAACCGGTGAGGTATCGCTGTATAAAGATGTGATCATCGAAAAGGAGGACAAGAAAATTGGAGTTGATGTTCTTATAAAACCTTTGAAGGAGTATTCTCTGGAGGATGAGGTTAATTATGTGATCACTTTCATCGAAAAGGAAATTGATTTCTCGAAGATACAGGAAGTTGAAAAGGTTAGTCCATCTAATCAAACCAAGGAGTACGTTAGCAACCTTGAAAATGAGCTAAAGCGCACCCGGGAAGATCTCCAGACTTCGCTGGAAGAGATAGAAACCAGCAATGAAGAGCTTCAGGCGGCGAATGAGGAATTATTGGCTTCCAATGAAGAACTTCAAAGTACCAATGAAGAGCTACAGAGTGTTAATGAGGAAATAAACACTGTTAATGCAGAAAATGTCCAGAAAATGGATGATTTGGCAGCATTAAACGCAGATATGAACAATCTTTTGAAGAGTACTGATATTGGTGTGATCTTTCTGGATTCGCAATTTAATATTAGGAAATTCACTCCGGCCATTAAAAAGCACTTTAGTTTGCTAAATGGGGATATTGGAAGGCCAATTGATAACTTCACTAATAGTTTTGGGCTTACACGAAGACGAAGCTTTATTGATCGTTGCAAAAAAGTGCTGGAAAGTGGAAAGGTTCTTGAAAAACATATAGTTTCGAGAGAAGGGCGTAATTACCTGCAACGTATTTCTCCATATCTAAATTCTGAAAATGAGAGAGATGGCGTGGTTATTACCTTTATAGATATTGAAACCATTCAGAAGTCTAAAGAGAAACTGGCAGCCAGCGAAAAACGTTTTAGATCATTCTACGAAGATGATCCTGTGCTGCATCTTAGCGTAGATCCGAAATCTTCAGAGATAGTTCAATGCAACCGTAAAGCTGTTCAAAGACTTGGTTATAAACAGAAAGAAGAAGTAGTAGGTAGATCTATTCATGAATTTTTTGATAAGGATGCTAAAATATCCTCTACGAAGCTAAAGACAAATATTAAAAAGTCTGGGGAGATCAATAATATCGAACAGAATATGATCACTAAGAATGGTGACATTTTACCTGTGATATTAAATGCAACTGCTGAAAAAGATGAGGCAGAGAACCTTAAAACCATTCGCTACACCTGCGTGGATATTTCAGCCTTGAAAAAGGCGGAAGCTAAACTTCAGGAGCAAAAAAGTGATCTGGAAAGAGCGAATAGAGATCTCGAGCAATTCGTATCCATTTGTTCCCACGATTTACAGGAGCCTTTAGCAACTATCAAATTTGGTAGTGATGTATTGGGGAAAATGTATGCCAAGCATTTGGATGAAAAAGGGGAGAACTATATCAAGTATATCAAGAATGCTTCAGATCGACTATCCGGACAGATCAAGGCGCTATTAGAACATTCCAGAATTGGAAAGAACGGAGCAAAAGAACTGGTCAACGTGAAAGAGGTCGTGGAAATAGTGAAATATGATCTTGGAAAAAGTATTCGAGATACCAACGCTAAAATTAACGTAGGTTCCATGCCGCAAATTATGGGGTATGAGGTAGAACTAAGATTACTGTTCCAGAATCTTATTAGCAACGCCATCAAATACGTGCCTAAAGAGCGCAATCCAGAGATAAGAATTTCCTCTTATCGCGAAAACGAATACTGGGTATTTTCCATTATGGACAATGGTGTGGGTATTTCAAAAGAAGACCAGAAGAACATTTTCACCATTTTCAACCGCGTGCCTGGAAATGAGGACATGGAAGGTACGGGAGTTGGACTTGCACACGTAGAAAAGATCGTACTGCTCCATGAAGGAACGATCTGGGTAGACTCTCAGGAAGGAGTAGGAAGTACATTTTATTTTAAATTGAAGGCTTAGTTTTTTAATGATAGAGGATAATAAGTACCCGGTAGAAGTAGACCTAAGTAGTTGTGAGAAGGAGCCTATTCATATTATAGGAACCACGCAATCACATGGTTTATTGATCGCCTCGTGTATTAAAACCGGGCAAATTACCCAGGTTGGAGAGAATGCCGGTCCTATTATTGGAATTGCTTCTGAAGAATTACTGAAACATAATATTTCGGAGATTTTGTCTTCAGAAGTACTTGAAAATATTAATGAATCGCTGCAGAAGGATGAGAGACTTGAAGTCGAAGAAACTCTTGTGAATGGTAAGAAATTTATAGTTATTCCCCATTTAAGCGGTGATTCCTTAATTCTGGATATTGAACCTATACATCAAAAGAAAGATTCTTTTGATTTTCAGAAGGAGTTATCTGGATTACTAAATACCTTATCTGCAAGTGAAAATGCTCAACAGCTTTGTCAGGATGCAGCTAATCTTACCCGTAAATTATTCGAATATGACCGCGTGATGGTTTATAAATTCGATGACGAGTGGAATGGAAAGGTGATCGCAGAAGCAAAGAATGAAGATCTGGAAGCCTTTCTGGGACTGCAGTATCCAGCGAGTGATATTCCAAAGCAGGCGAGACAATTATTCTTTAAGAACAGGGTACGTATCATTTCTGACGTTAATTATGCTCCAGTAAAAATAGTTCCTCAAATTTCACCAGTAGGTGGGGAACCTCTGGATATCTCAAAATCTAAACTAAGGGGAGTATCTCCAATCCATATTGAATATCTTCAAAATATGGGCATTGGCGCGAGTTTGACCGCTGCCTTGATCAGTAATGGGAAATTATGGGGTCTCTTAGCCTGCCATCATCGGGAAGCTAAATTTGTGAGTTACTACGAGCGGCAAACCTGTGAATTTCTAATCCAGATATTTTCGAATGAACTTTCACTCAAGAATTCGAATACTTTTTTAAATAAAATAGGAGAGATAGAAAAGGTCGCAGGACGACTGATGGAACAGGTCTTGAAACAGGATTCCATCAAAAAGGGACTCGCAACCAATGAACTTAAGCTTACAGATCTTATTGAATCTTCTGGAGCTGCAGTCGTGATAGATGGTAAGATCAAGCTTGTTGGAAAGACACCATCCAAAAAAGAAGTGAAAACGCTCATCAAAAAGTTTTTGAGTAAACAACAGGATAATATATTCCATACTAAGAATTTATTAAGCTTGCATCCGGAAGCTAAAGCTTACAAAGCAACTGGTTCGGGTATTTTAAGTTCGCGACTGGGAAATGACAATAAGAACTATTTGATCTGGTTTCGTCCAGAAGTAATTCAGCAAATTGACTGGGGTGGTGATCCCAATAACAAGGCATTCTACGATTCAGAAAAAGAGCGGCTGACTCCGCGTAAATCTTTTCAGAAGTGGACCGAGGATTTGAGCGGTGTAGCAACTTCCTGGAATGATTATGAATTGAGCGGAGCCAGAAAACTCAGCAAAAACGTTAATTACGTCATTCTTGATCATCAAAAACGTAACATAGATAATCTTAATGAGAAGCTGGTAACTGCTCATAAGGAACTGGAACTCTTCAGTCAGGGTCTCTCTCATGATCTAAAAGCACCTCTTCGTGGTGTGGATGGCTATGCTCATATTCTAAAGGAAGATCACTTCAGCAGCCTGAATAAAGAGGGGAGAATGGCAGTTGACACGATCCTATCTTCGGTTCAGGAGATGCAGGATCTAATAGATAATATTCTTTCTTTTGCGGGGGTTTCAAATGAAAATATCAGCAAACAAGTCGTCTCCACAGATAACATGGTGAGCGATATCTTGAAATCCTTCAATTTAAAATCAAACTATAGAACTACGTCTGTTAGTATCGATGATTCTCTACCAAAAATGGTGGGTGACAGAAGGATGCTTGTTCAGGTTTGGTCAAATCTTATTGCCAATGCGTTAAAATACAGTGAAAGAAGTTCCAGTCCAGCAATTGAAATTGGATATGATTTGGATGGTAATACAACCGTATATTATATTAAGGATAACGGGATTGGTTTTGATCCAAAATATAAAGAGCAGATCTTCAATCTTTTTTCAAGACATTCGGGAGATAATTACCAGGGAACAGGAATTGGATTGGCGATCGTGAATAAAATTATCGAAAAACATAATGGTAAGATATGGGCAGAGAGCGAACCTGGTAAGGGTTCAACCTTCTACTTTCATGTTTAACTTTTAGCAATTGTTTCATACTTGGTTTTAGTTTATTTTCGCTTTAGATATAGGTACAATCATGATCCACAGAAAACTTAACATACTGCTGGTTGAAGATAATGAGAATGATATTTTTCTCATTAAAAGACAAATTTCAAAGATCGTAGAGGAACCTGTGATCGAAACCACAGACAATCTACAGGATTGTAAACAATTACTTTTGAACTTCGCACCAGATGTAGTCCTTTCAGATTATAATCTACCTAATTGTACTGGTCTGGATGTACTAACTACCGTACAGGAATTTGACGATTCTATTGGATTTATCTTTATTACGGGCACAATTAACGACGAAGAATTAGCTGCAAATACTATTTTAAATGGAGCTTCAGGTTATATTCTCAAAAAGAATATCAATAATCTAGGTGAAAAACTGGAACCTCTCCTGAAGAAGTTAGTAATCAATATGACTCAGAAACAGGAGCTCAGAAGTATAATTCGCCAGAATAAAATTACGGTGAACAAGATCTATGATTACCTGGATAAAATGAATTCTGAAGATCAGGCTCAGAAAGAGAATATTAGTAAGATCAGGGAAGCCATTGGTAATTTTGATACAGATAGGAAAGATGCTGAATAAATTACGGGAAGCAACCAAAGCCCAACACGAGGCGTTGGAAGGTCAAAATCTTGCTAACAAGATCATGGATCACAGTATTACTGAAGAAGAGTATAAATTGCTCCTGCTCCAGAATTTTGCTGCTTATGCTGCTACGGAAGAGAGCATCGCTCAATATCTAAATGATTATACTTCCACTAAAACTGATGCGATTAGACTCGACCTTGCGAGCCTTGGAATTGATAAGGCTGAAACTTCTCTTGAATTTCATTGTGATAATGAAGCAGAAGCTGTAGGTGCAGCGTATGTTGTAGAAGGTTCTGCGATGGGAGGTTTGATGATAGGGAAGGAACTGAAGAATTGTCCTCATCTTGAACATTTGCCGGATCAACAATTTTTCAGTGGAAAAAGAGACCAGATCAAAAGCTGGAATGAATTTCTAAAGTTTCTTCGGAATAAGGACTTTTCAGAAGATCAAAAAGAAATTGCGGCCAGAAAGGCTCAACAAACTTTTGATTTGTTTGAAGAAGCATTCAAAATTGAATTAATAAAATTATAAAGTCCTTTTCAGGACTTTTTTCATTAAAACGCCTTGCTATGTATAAGATAAAATTACTTCTACTTGTATTTCTCTCAGTTCAACAACTTGATCTGCAGGCACAATCGGGAAGGATTCCCGTGGAAGCCGAAAACGGGATGGTAGCAAGTTCTCATTATCTGGCTTCAGAAGCAGGTGTGGAAATACTCAAAAAAGGAGGAAATGCTATCGATGCTTCTATAGCAACTGCTTTTACATTAGCGGTGACTTTGCCTTCTGCTGGTAATATTGGTGGCGGAGGATTTTTACTTTATAAACCGAATGCAAATAAGGCAACCGGATTCAACTTTAGAGAAAAGGCTCCCCAAAAAGCTACAAAAACCATGTTCCTGGGAGAAGATGGTAAAGTCAAAGATAACTCGAATCATGAAACGACATTGTCTGCAGGTGTTCCGGGGACCGTTGCTGGATTATTTCAGGCACATTCCAGCTATGGAACAATGGATTGGGCTAGCCTTGTTCAACCTGCGATCGAACTTGCCCAGAATGGATTCACGGTATATCCCGATCTAGCCAGGTTTTCTGAATGGGTTTACGAGAACAAAGCAGAATATGCTAGTACAGCTGCAGTTCTCCTGAATAACAATGGAGAAGCTTACCAAACGGGCGATACCATTATTCAGAAAGATCTAGCTGAATCTCTTATTAGAATCCGTGATCATGGAGCTGATGGTTTTTATAGGGGTAAAACTGCCCAGCTAATTCATGATTTTATGAAGAAGACTAATGGTATAATTACCAAAAAAGATCTGGAAGATTATGTGTCAGAAGAAGTAGAACCACTCGTTGGAACTTATCGCGGAAATGAAATTATCGGGATGCCTCCTCCAAGTTCTGGTGGAACTGCGATCATAGAAATGCTAAACATTCTTGAGAATTATAATCTTCAGGGACACGGTCTTAACAGCGCTCAGAGTATTCATTATATTAGTGAAGCAATGCGACTAGCTTTTGCGGACAGAGCGCAATTTCTCGGAGATCCGCAATTTAATCCGGAAATGCCATTGGATTCACTTTTATCGAAATCACATGCTCGTAACTTACGTTCAGGAATTAAAGAAAAGAGAGCTTCCGTAAGTGATTCTGCGAATTTCAATAAGAAACATCTTCAGTATGAAAGTGAAGAAACTACGCATATCTCGGTTGTTGATAAAGAAGGAAATGCTGTTTCACTAACTTATACTTTGGAACATTCCTATGGAAATAGGATCGTGGTAGAAGGCGCAGGTTTTCTTCTGAATAACGAAATGGGAGATTTTAATGCGATTCCCGGCTTAACAAATTCAGAAGGTAGAATTGGAACAGAGCCTAATCAAATCGCTCCCGGAAAACGAATGCTTTCCAGTATGAGCCCCACCATCGTATCGAAAAATGATAAAGCTTATATTGTTATTGGTTCACCAGGTGGCCGAACTATTATCAATACTGTTCTACAAGTGATTTTAAACGTTGTAGATTATGATCTGGATATTGCAAAAGCTATCGAATCACCAAAATTTCATCATCAATGGTTGCCTGATATGATCACTTTTGAAGAATGGGGTTTTTCACAAGATACGATAGAGATCTTAAAAACCTACGGACATGAAACAGGAACGCGATCTTCACAAGGTAGAGCTATGGGAATTATTATAGATCCTGAAACTGGTGTTTATCAGGGTTCTGCCGATTCCAGAAGCTATACGGGTAAAGCGATGGGATATTAGAAACTAACGCGTTCTATTTCTCGTACTTCACCACTATCTAAATTACCGAGTTTTTCATTAGCGATACGCACCCGTACCAGTCTTAAGGTGGCAAAGCCAACTGCCGCGGTCATTTTCTTTACCTGTCTGAACTTGCCTTCGGTAAGGGTAATACTTATCCAGCTTGTAGGCCCATGACGTTCGTCCCGTATTGGTTTGCTTCTTTTTGGAAATTCTGGTACTGTCTCCAATTTGAAAACCTTGCATTCCTTAGTTTGATAGTTACTACCCTGTATACCTATCTCAACACCATTGCGAAGTTTTGCAATGGCTTCTTCTGAAATTTCACCATCAACCTGTACATAGTATTCCTTTTCACTATCACCGGCTGTAACCTTGGTGCTAAGCTTACCATTTGTCGTCAATAATAATAGTCCTTCAGAATCTTTATCTAATCTTCCAATAGACATGGTGCCCTCAGGAAAATCACCAAGCTCTCCCAGAAGTTTATGTTTTCCTCCCTTTCTCTGGTTGGTTATAAACTGACTCAAATAACCGTATGGTTTATAGATCTTAAAATGTCTGTGATAATCTGAAGTCATAAATTTTGTAAACAATAGAAGATTTATCAAAACTTTAAAACTCGTTTTAAACTAATCTGCTTAAGTTAATAGGAGACAAATTTAAAACCTTATTTATGAAAATTGCTATAATTTATTACAGTGCAACCGGTACTAATCATCAAATGGCGAAGTGGGCATCTGAAGCCGCAAAGTCAAATGGAGATCATGATGTTCGATTCCGAAAATTAAAGGAAACTGCTCCAATGGAAGCTATTGAATCTAATGATGCGTGGAAAAAACATTATCAGGAAACCAAGGATGTTGAGGTTGCAAAGCTCGATGATCTTGATTGGGCAGATGCGATAATTTTTAGTATTCCTACCAGATATGGAAATTTACCTTCTCAACTTCAGGCATTTTTTGATACCACAGGAGGTTTATGGAGTAAAGGAAAATTAGTTAATAAAGTCGTTTCAGGTATGACCAGTGCACAAAATCCACACGGTGGTCAGGAAACTACGCTTCTTACACTATATAAAAGCATGTTTCATTGGGGAGCTATCGTTGCCGCTCCGGGTTATACCTCAGAAGAACTATTCAAAACTGGAGGAAATCCCTACGGTTTTAGTTCTGAAGGAGGAGTGGATAATCTTGACGAGCAATCAAAAACTTCTATAACGCATCAGGTAAAGCGTACTATCAGTATTGCTGAAAGTATTAAAAGCGGAATGAGTAATGCTTAATAGATAGTCAGTAAGATTATAAGACATAAATCTAAAACAAAAAATGCCCTGAAACTTCAGGGCATTTTCTATTAGTACAAGTTCTGAATTTAATCTTCAGTGGTTTTTGAACTTTCAGGAACAGGAAAACCACGATCACGCATCAACGCATCAATTTCGGCATCCCTTCCACGGAATTTCTTGTAAGCATCTGCAGGATCCATCGCATTTCTAGGTGCAAAAAGATATTTCACCAGCTTGCGAGCAACTTCCTTATCATAGAAACCACCTTCAGCTTCAGCAAAAGCTTCCGCAGCATCAGCAGTTAAGACATCTGCCCATAGATATCCGTAATAACCGGAAGCATAACCTTCACCGGAGAACACATGTCCAAAATGAGGCGTTCTATGACGCATTACGATCTCTTCCGGCATATTAAGCTCTTTTAAAGTTTCCTTTTCGAATTTTGCAGGATCGATCTTGTCTGGATCTGTCGTATGATACTTCATATCCATGATCGCAGAAGCTAAAAATTCGGTCGTACCAAATCCCTGGTTGAAAGTAGAAGCTTTCTTGATCTTTGCAACCAATGCTTCAGGAATCACTTCATTGGTTTCATGATGTCTTAGAAACTGGTTGATCACCTTGTCTGTAGACAACCATCTCTCCAGTAATTGCGATTGAAATTCAGTATAATCACGTACGCCACCGTTCAAGGTAGGATACTCAACATTAGCCGATAAAAAGTGCAGGGCATGACCAAATTCATGGAAAAATGTTTCAGCATCATCCCAGGAAACAAGTACTGGTTCACCCGGAGCAGGTTCAATAAAGTTGGAGTTGTTAGAAGCCAATACTGGTTTTTCTCCTGTTAGCTTGGTATAACCTCTGTAAGTAGTTGCCCATGCTCCAGAGCGTTTTCCCTGTCGCGCATATGGATCCAAGTACCATAATCCTACAATTTCACCCGAATCTTTATCGCTTACTTCCCAAACGTTCACATCCTCATGAAAGACGGGCACACTATTATTCTCTACTGGAGTAAAGGCAAAATTGAACAATTCACCAGCTGTGAAAAATAACGCCTGAGTCAGATTGCCTAATTCCAGGTATTGTTTTACTTCTTCACTATCCAGATCATATTTTTCTTTTCTAACTTTTTCAGCATAGAATCTATAATCCCATGGCTTAATAGTTATATCGGCATTCTCAGAGTCTGCAACCTTCTGCATGTCTGCTACCTCTTCTTTAACTCTTGCCAAAGCCGCTGGCCATACCTGCATCATTAGATCCATGGCATTTTCAGGATTTTTTGCCATACGATTCTGTAAACGCCACTGCGCATAATTATCGAAACCAAGTAATTCTACTCGCTCATCTCTAAGCTTCAGGATCTTTTGAATGGTTTCTTTGTTATCAAATTCATCATTATTGTCACCTCGTGAATAGTAGTTCTTCCATACCTTTTCACGCAGTTCTCTTTCCGTAGAATAGGTAAGAAATGGATCCATGGAAGATCTTGTATTGGTAACTGCATATGAACCTTTATGATCACGGTCTTCAGCAGCTTTAGCGGCAGATTTCACATATGATTCAGGCAGTCCACCAGTTTGATCTTTTGTAAGATAGATCACATAGTTCTCTTCATCTGCCAATACGTTGCTTGAAAACTTAGTATATAATGCAGAAAGTTCCTTGTTGATCTCTGCATAACGCTTTTTGTCTTCCTCACTTAGGTCTGCTCCCTGCATAGCGAACTCTTCATATACAAGATCGATCACTCTTTGTTCTGCGGAATCTAACGGCTTCTGCTGAGAATTCTCATAGACCGTTTTAATTCGTTTGAATAAAGCTTCATTCTGACTGATTTTTGAGGAATATTCTGAAATCTCTGGAGCCAGTTCTTTCTGAACTGCTCTAAATTCCGGGCTGGAAACATTGCTGCTATAGATACCATAATAGGTAAAAGCACGATCCAGTTCCTTACCTGCTTTTTCCATTGGAATAATGGTGTTTTCAAAGGTAGCTTCAGCAGTATTGTTAGCGATCTGGTTAATTTCTTCCAGATGGGATTCCATTCCCTTCCGAATAGCTGGCTTTACAAGTGAAACTTCCATTTTGTCAAAAGCCGGAACTCCTTCATAAGGGCCCTGCCATTCTTTTAGCAATGGATTTTGCATAATTTCCTGATTATTTTCCTGAGCACTGGACTGACTTATTATCGCAAATAGCGCAATCATACTCAAGCCTGTTCGTAATTTCTTTTTCATATTCTTTATTTATTCGAAGTCTGTTAACATACAAAACCCGGACCAAAGCGATGCTTTGAAAATCCCGGTTAGTCTATTAATATTAAAAATTATTTAGTTGGTAATTCATTTTTGGAAAGTACTTTCCTTGGAGAAACTCCGTATTTTTTCTTGAAGATCTTTGAAAAGTAACTTCGGCTGGATAATCCTAATTCATAAACAACCTCACTAACGTTCTTTTTTCCTGAAGAAAGCATATGTAGAGCCTTTGTAAGGCGTATATCCCGCACGTATTCATTCACGGTTTTCCCATATACCTTCTGAAAAACTTCCTGAAGTTTGTTCGTGTTAACGCCGGCAATCTGTGCCAGTTCGTTCACGGTTCCAGCCTGGGCGAGATTGGAATCTATATACTTAACAACTTTTTCTACAGCCGCCCGGTCTTTATCTTTTAGTTCATTCTGGGTTTGCTGATCCTCCTTTTTAAAACGATTCAGCATATAGCTCAGGATCTCCAGAGATTTTGCTCCCACAAAATTAATCCTTGGAAAACCCGTAAGATCAGATGTTTTAATTTCTTTAATAATCTGGCTAGTTTGAAGACTAATGTTTCCCAAAGTTGAAACCCGATTATGAGCCTGTACATCACTAAATAGTTTGTAGAAAATTGGCTCAAGTTCATGAAGGTCAAAACTAAAATATTCCTGAAATTTTAAACGATCAATTTCCAGGTAACAGAGCGTGGTTTCTATATCCTTCTTCAAGGTAATATTATAAGTCTCCTTGCTTTTTGGAGCGGCGATCACAAATTCATGTTCGTTTACGAGGTCTTCAGCACCTATAAAATCAAAACTACTTCCAATCATTCCATCCAGACAATAGATAAAGCGAATCGGCTTTATAGTTGGGTGGGAAATTCTAAGTTCTGTGTCTTCACGAACCGTCACATGATACATATATAGACCTATACCATTAGGAAAATTAATTCCACGAATGTTTCCATCGCCAATAGAGTCAGGTATAAATAGAGAGAATTCGCCGAGGTGTTCCGAATGATCTATTCCTACAGTCTTCGCAAGTTCAGGAATAAAATCATCCACATCATTTATTTCTAAATGATAAGTCTTCATAAAAATCGAGTTAGCTTGTTAACTCATACAAGGTACACAGCGGCTTAAACTATCATGGCTAAAGAATTGTTAAATTCATATTGACTTTTTGAACACCATCAATTTAATTTATCCTAACTCCTTCCGAAGTACAGCCAGAGGTGGACTTTTTACTACACTATAACTATTCGCAAGTCCAATAATTACCACCAATGCAGTAATCGCAGGGAACACTACTAAAAATGGAATCCATGAAGGTATAAACGTAGTATCGAACAGGAAATAACCAATTAGAAAACTGGAGATCAAGGAAAGTAATATTCCGGAAAGGCTTCCCAGGATTCCCAGAAATAAGTATTCCAGCCCCAGGATTTTTAAGATCTGCCTGTTCTTGGCACCAAGGGTTCTTAGTAGTACACTCTCGCGAATTCTTTGATATTTACTGGTTCTAACTGCACCAATGAGTACGATGATACCAGTAAGAATACTGAAAAATGCCATAAAATTGATTAGCCAGGAAATCTTACCAAGAATTTCTTCCACAACTTTTAGAACCTGTCTTAGATCGATAATGGTCACATTAGGAAATTGCTGTACCAGTTTCTGCTGAAGCTTCGCTGAAGAATTATCGTCTTCAACCCGCGTTGTCATTACTGTGAATTGCGGAGCATCCTCCAGAACACCGGTCGGGAATAAAATTGAAAAATTGATCTGCATATTACTCCAGTCCACTCTACGAATACTCGCAACTTCAGTTTCCAGCTGAACACCCTGAACATTAAATATCATTTGATCTCCAATTGTGGCCTCGGCATCTTCAGCAAGATTATCACTTATAGAGATTGGAATAAGACCTTCTCCATTAAAATTAGCTTGCCATTTTCCATCCAGAATTTCTTCACCTTCAGCAAGAGAGTTCCTGTAGGTAGTCCTGAATTCGTGATCCAGAACCCAGTTATTGATCGTACTGCTGGTATCCTTGCGAATTTCGTTCGCGCTTCTACCTTTCAGCTCAATAACACGCATAGTGACAATGGGAATGTTCTGTAAAAGCTCCAGGTTGCTACTGTCCATTACCTGTTCAACCTCTTCTTTTTGCTCACTTTGAACGTCCAGCAAGATCATATTTGGAGTATTCTGCTGACTCTCCAATGTAGTTTGAGCCAGAAGCAGATCCCTGGTAAAGTATAAAGTGCTTATTAAAAATGTTCCAATTCCAATAGCAAGAATGAGAATGAGCGTTTGATTTTGTGGCCGATAAAGATTTAAAACACTTTGTCTTGCCGGGAATCCCCAGTTCTTCGGAAAATACCTTTTCAGCAATTTCATGATCAAAGCTGCAAATCCGCTCAAAATAGCAAAGGTGATTGCCAGGCCCAGAACGAACCAGATCGCATATAACCAATTATCGAGTAACCAGAATGCAAAGATCCAGATGAAAATTATGACTGCGACTGACACCAAGATTTTATACTTTTTGTTCGATCCTGCAGATTGCTGCATGCGTAGAGTCTGCAAAGGAGATATATTTAGGGTAGTAAGTAGTGGGTATAAAGCAAAAAGAACCGACATGCTTACCCCAAGAATAATTCCTGTAAGAATTACAAGAGGTGAAATTTGGAGATCTATTTCTACCGGCAAAAGATCCTGCAACAAGTAGGGAAATAATTCCTGCAATCCGAGTCCTAAGAGGGTTCCAATTACAGACCCGATCAATCCAATAACGATTACCTGAATCAAAAAGATTTGAAAACTTTGTTTTCTGGAAGCTCCCAGGCATTTTAAAATAGCGATCGATGCAACTTTTTCTTTTATATAGATATGTATGGCGCTGGCTATTCCAACACAACCAAGTAATAGCGCAATGAAAGCAACCAGGTTTAGGAACTTTGCAAAATTCTCATAACGTCTCCCTAATCTCTGACTAGTAGATAGGTGAGTGTCCAGATCTGCATCGTTCTCATCAAGTATAGGATCAAGTTCTTCATCAAACTTTTCCATATCAAGACTTTCCGGAGCGGTAAAATAGTACCTGTAATCAATTCGGCTACCGGTTTGGACCAGTCCCGACTTTTCTATGGCAGAAAAGGGCACCAGTAGAGGAGGAGCTATAGAACTAAAAATGCTGGAACTGCCAGGAACATTGTTTAATGCTCCGCCAATTTCCAAACTTGTATTTCCAATTTTTACAAAATCGCCAATTTCAAGTCCCAATTGTAGCATGACCGTGGCATCCACCAGGGCAACCTCAGACTCTTTAAAATTATTTCCTGCTTCGGGAGGTGTAGTTTCAATTTCTCCATAAAATGGGAAACCACCTTCTATTCCCCGAACCTGCATTAATTTTGTTCCCTGGTTCCCAGGAAAAGCTGCCATAGAGGCGAAGCTAATCTCTCTTGCTTCTGCGCCTCCAAGAGAATCGATAATACCGTAAACTTTTTCCGTAGGAAGTTTATCGCTGTCAATAATATAATCGGCACCCATCAGGGATTTCGATTGTAGAGAGATATTCCGTTTGAGGTTAGCGCTAAAAGATTGTATTGAAACTACCGCAGCAATTCCAAGTACGATCGATGCGATAAATAAAAACAATTTTCGACTGCTAGCTTTCCCATCCCTTAAAGCCATTTTTAATAGCCAAGGAAAACCAGCGCTGGATCTTTCTGAACTCATATTAAACCTGGGTTTGTAGTTCCTGAACTTTTCCCCCTCGAAGCTTAAGAATTCGCTGCGTTTTCTGCGCTAGTTCCATATCATGGGTAACTATTACCAGGGTTGTACCCAAATCCTTATTCAGTGTTAAAAGCAGATCGATCACATTTTGTCCAGTAGCTTCATCCAGGTTGCCCGTTGGCTCATCTGCAAAAAGTATCCTGGGTTTATTACAAAATGCCCGGGCAAGTGCAACTCTCTGTTGTTCCCCTCCAGATAATTGTGTTGGGTAATGATGCATTCTATCCTTTAAACCAACTTTTTCCAGAAGGGCTGTGGCTTCATGTTCTGCACTCGAATCTCCACGAAGTTCCAATGGAACAGCAACATTTTCAAGAGCCGTAAGGGTTGGGATAAGCTGAAAGTTCTGAAATACGAATCCAACATGCCTGTTCCTCAAGGCAGCGCGACCATCTTCATCAAGTTGACTTAGATTTTCGCCGCAGAGTTCTATAGTGCCTTCATCACTTCGATCAAGTCCTGCACTCAGGCCAAGTAAAGTTGTTTTCCCACTACCTGAAGGGCCAACGATAGCAAAAGTTTCTCCTTCTTCAATATCAAAATTGATCTTGTCCAGGATGACCAGCTTTTTACTACCATTATTATAGGTTTTGCTGAGATTTTCAACCCTTAAAATTTTTGCCATCTTAGTTCTTTTAATTTTCTTTACTCGGACCAACAAAATAAGAAATGATTTTATGAATACTGCACCTATCTTTCGAAGCTTTCAAATCTTTACGCTTAGTTTAGTTTTACTGCTGAATCTATCCTGCGGAAACGAAAAAAAATCGGTTGCAGCTGAAGAGAAATCTGCTACTGAAGAATCTGAGGATAATTCAGAAGAAGAAAATTCTAAAACGATCCTCTTTTTTGGAGATAGTATTACTGCAGGCTACGGGCTTGAGACCGATGAAGCTTTCCCGAATCTAATTCAGCAGCGACTCGATTCTCTTGGGTTTGATTACACGGTGATCAATGCAGGGCTTAGTGGAGAGACTACCGCTGGGGGATTGAACCGAATCGATTGGGTGCTAAAACAGAATGTGGAGATTTTTGTTCTGGAGCTTGGTGCGAATGATGGATTACGCGGTGTTCCTTTGGCTGAAACCAGGTCTAATCTAAATAAGATCGTAGATTATGTTCAGGAGAAAAATTCAGAAACTAAGATCATTCTTGCCGGAATGCAGATCCCACCAAATCTTGGAGCAGATTATACTACAGAATTCAGAAACCTATTTCCAGAGCTTGCCAAAAAAGAAAATATTTATTTGATACCATTTATACTGGATGGTGTCGCTGGCGATCCGGAACTTAATCAGCAGGATGGGATTCATCCAACGGCCGAAGCTCAGCCAATTTTAGTGGAAAATATCTGGGAAACTTTAGAACCCCTTCTTAAAAACTAATTGCTGAAATCCCAGGCTGGCGAAAAATGCGATCGCAGCTGTGGTTCCTAAACTTCCACCAAAACCTTCAAAGAAAACTCCGGTACAATAGAATAGTATTCCGAAGAAAATAGAGGATAAGATAATAATGCGGTTTCTGGACGCGATCTCTTCCGAAGCCATTCCAACAAAGCTTGCACCCATAATAACCAGAGGTAAAGTTTCTTGCAGAACTTCAGATAATGGAGTGTAGATCAATAATCCTCCTGAAATGCTCACCAGAGAAGACGCAATGACAGCACCCAGATTTAAACTATTATTTAAGGTATACGTGAGCTGACCCGAAAGTACGCTACATGCTACTATGAGTAATAAATTCATCATAGTAGCATATAACTTAAAAGGCTTACCAGGCTTACTCCTGCAAATGCGATACTACCAAGTTTTCCAGCATAACCATTAAAACTCTCACGTGTAAGTATGAGTATAGAGCCAGCGAAAAATGAAGCTAGTATTATAAATAGATAATTACCTGCCAAAACCGGAGGAGTCATTCCAACAAAAGCACCACAATATATGGCCGGCGAAGCGATCTTAGTCAAAGGTTTATTTATGATCTTAGGTATAATCCCGCCGAAAAGGCCAATGATTCCAGCAGAGAGTACCGCTGAAAGTTCAAATTGATCCTGTAGAAGAAAAGTTGCAAGTCCACCTAAAATAGCAAATATGATCGTCGGTATCTGTATATCCTTTTCTGCCAGTTCCTTACTTTTCGAAAAATTATGAAGATAAAAGTATAGAAGCAACGTAGTGATCATCACCAGCGGTATAAGCTGATAGAGGTTCTCCTGACTCTCGCATACTGCAATTCCGATAAAAAGTGTGTGGAATAGCAGGAAAATGAATTGGGGTAAATTTTTCATTAATTCCTATGTCTCTTATAAAAGGTAAACCTTTCGAGAACTAACCGGAATCTCCAAACCATAGAAATGAAAGTCCTAGCTCGTAATTTTAACTATTGTTCACTTATCATCAATCTAAATTAATCGCTATTTTTAGCCTTGATCTATTAATTGTTTGATTATTAATGGTATAAACGTTCTAGCCGCTCTCAATTCTATCATTTTAAAATGAATTTGAACTGTTACTTTTAGAAATCTAACCTTGCCTATAGATCTGTTTTAATAATGTTCACCTTCGAAAAAAGCTTCTTTCCAGAAGCTTTTTTCTTTTTGCTTAGTTTATCAAGCAAGCACCTAAAATAGAAAGAGTCTAAACCTGCTTTGAAGTATCTTCGTATTTCAACTAATAGAAATTATGTCGAAAACAAAATTAACAGTCAATAGTAATGGATCCCTTAAAGTAGAAGGAGATTTCGAAATTGTAGATAAGAATGGTAATATATATGACCTGGGTGGAAGAGACCTGGTTTCAGTATGTAGATGTGGATTGTCGAAAAATAAGCCATTTTGTGACGGAGCTCATCGAAATCATTTTGAGCACGAAGCAATAGCTTTTGACTTACCTCCAAAAAAGAAATAAAAAAAAGCCTCTGATCTTTCAGAGGCTTTTCTTTCTGTAGAATTAAATTCTTATTTCAGCATATCATATAATCTGGAAGCAACTGCTCCAGAAGATTGCGGATTTTGTCCTGTAATCAAATGACCGTCTGTAACTGCATACTCATTCCAGTCAGCTTCCTTGGAATAGATTCCTCCATTTTCCTTTAGCATATCCTCTACTAAGAATGGTACAACATCGGTTAGTTGAACCGCTTCCTCTTCAGAATTTGTAAATCCGGTTACTTTTTTACCTTTTACAAGAGCGTTACCATCCTTCGCTTTCACATTTTTCAAAGCTGCAGGCGCATGGCATACAAATGCAATTGGTTTTCCAGCTTCGTTGAAGCTCTCAATTAGCTTAATAGATTTTTCATCATTAGATAGATCCCAAAGTGGTCCATGTCCTCCTGGATAAAACACTCCATCAAAATCCTGCTCCTTAACATCAGAAAGCTTATGCGTATTATTGATCACTTTCTGCGCAGCTTCATCGTCTTTGAATCGTTTGGTATCTTCCGTTTGATTATCTTCAGAATCACTGGTAGGATCAATGGGTGCCTTTCCTCCTTTTGGAGTTGCAACAGTAATTTCAACACCTTTGTCTAACAGGCTATAATATGGATTAGCGAATTCTTCGATCCAGAAACCAGTTTTGTTTCCAGTATCTCCTAATTTATCGTGTGATGTAAGTACAAATAAAACTTTCATAATAATATTTTTTTGGTTTATTCTCAAGTTCCAACTTAATGTTCAGTCAGAGAATTAATTAGCACAAATTTAAGCATGTAACTAGCGTATCAAGTTGATATAAATCAATTAGACTGGTTAAATTCTTGTTAGTTCCTGATAATAAAAAAGCTTCCTAAATGTTCAGAATGCTAGTTTCGCTTTGGATAATTGCGTAATTTTTAGGAAAATTTAAGAAATGGCGGCAATTACTCTTAGCATTAATGATAAAGAACATTCTTTTGATATAGATCCCAATACACCATTACTATGGGTTTTGAGAGATCATTTGAATCTGGTAGGCACAAAATTTGGCTGCGGAATCGCTCAATGTGGCGCTTGCACTGTGCATTTTAATGGCAATGCTATAAGATCCTGTCAGCTGCCGGTATCTTCGGCAGCAGGAAATAAAATTACTACAATCGAAGGTCTTTCTGAAAACGGAGATCACCCCGTTCAGAAAGCCTGGCTGGAACATGATGTTCCGCAATGTGGATACTGCCAGGCTGGCCAGATCATGTCTGCAACTGCACTGCTGAACCGGAATCCCAATCCTACAGATTCTGAGATAGAGAATGCTATGAATGGGAACGTTTGTAGGTGTGGAACCTATACCCGAATCAAAGCAGCCATCAAAACAGCATCCAGTTCTCAGGCAGTTTAATTATAGTCAAAGAAGATCAACATGAGTAAAGTAAAAACAACATTTGGACGTAGATCCTTTATAAAGAGTGTTTCTATCGCTAGTGGCGGACTAATAATTGGCTTTAACTGGATGGCTTGTAAAGGCCCGGCGGAAGAAGGCAGTGAAGAACTGGCGATGCAAATGCCAGACGAATGGTTCGAATTGAACGGCTATCTTAAAATTGGGGATAATGGTATCGTAACCATCTATTCACCAAATCCTGAAATTGGTCAGAATGTAAAGACTTCTATGCCTATGATCGTGGCAGAGGAACTTGATGTCGACTGGAATAATGTAATTGTAGAGCAGGCTCCGCTAAATACTGAAATTTTTACAAGGCAACTTGCTGGAGGGAGTCAATCTATTAGACAGGGCTGGCAATCTTTAAGAACAGCCGGTGCCACTGCAAGATATATGCTGGTTGCAGCGGCTGCAAAACAGTGGGAAGTCCCTCAGGAAGAAATTACGGTTAACAATGGTATGATCGAACATGCCAAATCCGGACAGAAAATTGGATTTGGAGACATTGCAAAATCGGCTGCCTCGATTGAAGTTCCTGAGGAAGTAAGCTTAAAGGAAAATACAGATTTCAAGATCATTGGTACATCCAGAAAAAATGTAGATGCCAGAAAGATCGTGACCGGGCAGCCTTTATATGGACTGGACACCCAAAGAGATGGAATGCTTATCGCAATGGTGATGCAGCCACCAGCTTTTGGAATGGAATTTAAAAATATGAATGCTGAAAAGGCTAAAGGCCTACCTGGTATTACTGATATTTTCACCATCGATACCTATCCTGAAGACATGGAGAAGGAATGGAGTGATGTTGGCTCGTTCTCGAAACTTGTCGTTATCGTTGGAGAAACCACCTGGCAGGTGATGCAGGCAAGAAAAGAACTGGATGTTGAATGGGATCTTAATCCTGAACTTACCAAAGAAATCGAGATTCTGGAGAAGTCGGCTGGAATGCAGGATGCAAGCGGACTCGAAAGTAGCGATATACACAACTCATTAATGGCAGAAGCAGGTAGTAAAAATGCTGAAGTTGTAAGAAAAGATGGAGATCCTGAAAAAGCATTTAAGAATGCGGCGAGAGTGATCGAGAGGTCTTATACCTGCCCGTTCCTGGCGCATAATTGTATGGAGCCCATGAATTTTTTCGCGAATGTTTCCAATGGAAAAGCGGAATTAATTGGTCCTATACAAACTCCGGAATATGCTGAAAAAAGCGTACAGAAGCGTCTTGGTTTGGATCTTGAAAATATTGACATCCAGATGACGCGAATGGGTGGAGGTTTTGGAAGAAGACTTTACGGTCATTTTCTGGTCGAAGCAGCGGTGATTTCAGAAAAGGTGGGTGCTCCTATCAAACTGGTTTATACACGTGAAGATGATATGACAAACGGTGTATACCGGCCGGCTTATCATGTAACTTATAAGGCAGCATTGGATGCTAATAAGCAATTAACCGCTTTCCATGTTACTGCGGGAGGTATTCCCGAAAGTCCGCTTTTCGCCAATAGATTTCCGGCAGGAGCTATTGATAATTACCTGGCAGAAAGCTGGGTGGTAGAATCCAATATTTCCGTTGGAGCTTTTAGAGCACCAAGGTCGAATTTTATTGCTGGGGCCGAGCAGTCTTTCCTCGATGAACTTGCTGAAGAAATGGATAAGGATCCTATTGAATTCAGATTAGAAATGCTGGAAAAAGCGAAAAATAAGCCAGTTGGCGAAAACAATGATTATGATCCGGAGAGGTATGCCGGAGTTTTGAAACTGGCCAGGGATAAATCAGGCTGGAATTCGAATTCAACGATGGCCAGAGGGGTTTCTGCCTATTATTGCCATAATTCTTATGTCGCCCAGATCCTCGATATGACCGTTGAGAATAATCAGCCACTTATCGATAAAGTGACCTGCGCCGTTGACTGCGGAATCGTGGTAAATCCTGAAGCTGCTAAGAACATGGTGGAAGGTGGTACGATCGATGGAATTGGTCATGCTTTGTTCAGTGAAATGACCTTTGCTGAAGGAGCTCCGCAACAAAACAATTTTGATGGCTACCGACTCATAAGACATAAAGAAGCCCCTAAAAAGATCGATGTTCATTTTGTAGAGAATGGGATTGATCCAACAGGATTGGGTGAGCCGCCATTCCCACCTGTTCAGGGAGCATTGGCGAATGCACTTTATAAAGCAACCGGAAAAAGGTTTTATAAGCAACCATTTATTACTGGGTTGCAGGGCGATCTTAAAACCTGATATCTATGAAAAGTATCAAGGTGAAATGCTGGATCGAGACTAGTGGAGATAAATTCTATGGTCCCGGTCCGCATGAATTACTTCGGAATATTAAAGCTGAAGGTAGTTTGTCCAAAGCAGCTGAAAAAATGCAGTTATCATATCGTAAAGCCTGGGAGATGATTCGGCAGTTGAATATGCATTCTGAACAACCTTTGGTGATATTGAGAAAAGGTGGGAAGACTGGAGGTGGTGCTGAAGTGACTATGCATGCACAAGAAGTAATGGAAGCCTACAATAAACTTCAGCAAAAACTGCAAGAGGTTACAGAAGAAGAGAAGCAGCTACTTAAAATCTTAAATTAAAACTAAAACTGAGAAATTTAAAGCCTTCTTTCATAGTTTTAAAGTCCGATATATATTTAAATACATAACGCTCAAAGCATTTGTTAAAACCCGCGAAAATATACCTTGATCATAATGCCACAACTCCGGTTCACGAACAGGTGTTGGAAAAGATGCTACCATATTTTACTCAAAATTTTGCAAATCCTCATAGTGATCATGCATTTGGCTGGGATGCCAGTGAAGCATTAGAGCAAGCAAGAAAGCAAGTGGCCAATCTGATTAATGCCAGAGCTTCAGAAATTACTTTTACTTCAGGAGCTACAGAAGCAGCTAATCTAGCCTTGTTCGGGTTTGCAAAAGAAAACAGGAATAAAGGACAGCATATCATTAGTTGTAGAACCGAGCATAAAGCAGTTCTGGAAACCTTAAATGCTTTAGAAAAGGATGGGTATGAAATTGGCTATGTAGAGGTCAATTGCGACGGAATAGTCGATCTGGAACAATTTCAAAATTTGCTGCGTCCAGATACCAGTATGGTAGTGATGATGCTCGCCAATAACGAAACCGGGGTTATCCAGGATATCTCTGAAATTTCAAAGTTGGCGCATCAGAATGGTAGCTTGGTCATGAGCGATATCACCCAGGCAGTCGGTAAAATTGAGGTTGATATAAAAGCTATGGGAATAGATATCGCAATTTTTTCGTCTCATAAGATTTATGGACCTAAAGGAGCAGGTGCATTTTACAGTTCATCTAAAACCGACTTAGCCAGGTATATGTATGGAGGAAATCAGGAAAACGGTATGAGACCGGGAACTGTGAACGTTCCAGCAGTGGTAGGATTTGGGTTTGCTTCGGAATTGGCAAGTAAGCAATTGCAAGAAACTTCAGAAGGAATGTTATTGCTACGTAATGATTTTGAAGAGCAGCTGCAGAGTTTAGAGGATGTTCAAATAAATGCCAAAGATCAGGATCGACTTCCAAATACCACTAGCCTTAGTGTACACAATGTTGATGGAGATGCACTTTATCGAAGAATGAACAGGATCGCGATTTCGAGAGGTTCAGCCTGCACTTCTAATGTAATAGAAGCTTCACATGTTTTAACCGCTATGGGAATCGAAGAAAGTCTGGCGCTGGCTACCTATCGTATTAGTCTGGGTAAAAGTACAACCCGGCAAGATCTGAACCTGGCATTCGAAAATATTAAAACTGCGATCAATAGTATTAGAAAAACCAGCCTGGTATGAGAGAAATTGATGCAATTTTAGCGGAATACAACAAGCTGAAAGCTGAAGAAATATCCTGTGTTCTGGCGACAGTAGTTCATGTGGAAGGATCTTCATATCGCAGAGCTGGTGCAAGAATGTTAGTAGATGAATTTGGTAATCTCACCGGGGCGATTAGCGGGGGATGTCTTGAAGGCGATGCACTTCGGAAAGCTCTGCATGCTATGCATCAGCAAAAGAATAAGCTTGTTACTTATGATACCAGTGATGAAAATGATGCTGTAATTGGTGCGCAATTAGGTTGCAACGGGATCATAAAGGTATTATTTGAAGCGATTGATTTTGATAAAGAGCATAATGCTTGCGAATTGCTTCAAATTGCAAGAAAAACCGAGGAAAATGCATCAATTCTGGTGGAATTCGATCTGGAAGAAAGCAATTTCCAACCTGGAACTACTGCTTTGATCTATTCTGAAGATAAAATCTTCACTTCAGCTGAAATAGATAAAGATGTTTTATTTAAAGCTTCAGAAGTTATTCAGAAAAAGCGATCTGATATTTTAAAATTGAAGAAAAATGGAAACAGCTGTATAAGCTATATCCAGTTTTATAAGCCAGCAATTAAATTAGTTCTGATTGGTGCAGGGAATGATGCGATGGTTCTGGCCAACCAGGCAGAGCTTCTAGGATGGAAGATCATTATTGCAGATGGCAGGCCAACTCATGCGAATACAAACCGATTTTCCTCAGGTTGTCAGGTGATCGTGACCAGGCCGGAAGATACTCTGGAGAATATTGAGATAGATGAAAGAACCTGTTTTGCACTTATGAGTCATAATTACAATTATGATCTCGCAGTCCTTAAATTATTGCTTAATAAAAGAGAAGTTCCTTATATAGGTATTCTCGGTCCGCTTAAAAAATGGGAACGTATGCAGGATGATCTAAATCACGCAGGGATACAAATCTCTAATGTCGATGAAGATCGAATTCACGCGCCAATAGGCTTGGAATTAGGAGCTGAAACGCCAGCTGAGATAGGTTTATCTATTCTATCAGAAATTCAGGCAAAACTAACCGCTTCCAGCGCTAAATCTTTAAAACATAAAAATTCGCCAATTCACGAAAGAAGAACTTTAGAAATATTGAGTATTTAAGATATGAACGGGAAAAAATCAAATATTGCCGTTCTAATTCTCGCTGCAGGTTCTAGTAAGCGGTTGGGAAAGCCAAAACAATTGGTGAAATTCAAAAATAAAACGCTGCTGCAGCATAGTATCGATGTTTCTGAAGCTTTAGATTTTTCAGAAAAAATAATTGTTTTGGGCGCAAATGAGGAGAAAATTTTAAACGAGGTTGATCTGAAAAATCACAAACTTTTAGTCAATAATAACTGGCAGGAAGGCATGTCCACAAGCCTCAAAAAGGGACTGGAAGAAATTCAAAAATTACATCCTGCTATTGAGAATGTTCTGGTATTGCTTTCAGATCAGCCATTTATAAGTGAGTTGGTTTTGCAAGAACTTATAGATAAGCACTTAAAGTCAAATTGCCTGGCAAGTTTTTCAGAATACCAGAAAATACCGGGCGTACCAGCTATATTTTCCAGGGAAATTTTCCCGCACTTGCTTAAGATCGAAGGTGATCGTGGTGCGAGAGATTTGATTAAGAACGGACTTACTAATTACCAATTGGTGCCATTTGAAAAAGGTATAGTAGACATTGATACTGAAAAAGATTTGCAACTTTTAAAACAACTAGAGCATGAAGCTTAAACTTAAATACTTCGGAAAACTCGCTGAAACTGCAGGCTTACAGGAAGAATATAAAGAATTGGAGAGTGCAGATACACTAGCAGAACTCAAAAGAATAGTATTCGAGGAATATAAATTTGATGATTCTGAGACCATTCAGGTAGCAGTAAATCAGCAACTTGATGAAAATAAAACTTTAAAAGAAGGAGACGAGATTGCATTTCTACCTCCTTTCGCCGGAGGATGAGATACGACAGGCAGATAACATTGGAGGATATTGGGATTTCCGGACAGGAGAAGCTCCAGAATGCCAGTATTCTAATTATTGGGATGGGCGGCCTTGGCTGTCCCGCTGCAACTTATCTTGCAGGCGCTGGGATAGGCCGACTTGGATTGCTTGATCATGACAGCGTATCTATCACAAATCTACACAGGCAAACATTGTATGCTCAAGCTGATACCGGTAGGAAAAAAGTAGAAGTAGCAGCAGAAAAATTACAGGCTTTAAATTCAGATGTTTACCTGGATATTTACGATGAAAGACTAAATGCTTCTAATGCCCGCCAACTAATCGCCAATTACGACCTGATCATTGACGGGACCGATAATTTTGAAACCAAGTACCTGATAAACGATGCCTGCTTACTGGAAGACAAACCTTGGATCTATGCTTCGGTTTATAAACATGAAGGTCAGTGTTCTGTTTTTAATTATCAAGGCGGACCAAGTTATCGATGTCTTTTTCCGAAGATAGCGCGTGAAAATATAAGTTGTGAAATTACGGGAACCCTTGGCATGTTACCTGGGATTTTCGGAATGTACCAGGCCATGGAAGCTGTGAAAATCATCCTGGGAACCGGAACGATATTATCTGGAAAACTTAAAATTCAGAATTTGATGCTTCAGCAGGATCAACTTATTGAGATAAAAAAACGACCGGAGCAGATCACAATGATACTGGAAAAAGGTATTCAAAGTATGGCCACTAACTGTGTTTTAAAAGATACAGATCAGTTTTACCTGGATGTTCGAGAATCGCATGAAGAGCCGTTGATCGAATCTAAAAATGTACTTAGAATCCCACTTCAGCAATTGGAGAAACGTGTGGAAGAGATTCCTAAGAATAAAGAAATACAGGTCTTTTGCCAGTCTGGAATTAGAAGTCTGCGCGCAAAGGAATTATTAGAAAATAAATTTCATTTCGGGAATCTTAAAAATGTTTCCGGTGGAGTTCAAACAATTATAAATGGATAAAAAAAAACCTAAAAAGGTATTTTTACAGGGAGCAATTCCTCCTGAAAAGATCGCGAAATCCATCGCGAATCATCAGTCCAAGACCAATATTGGTGCACATAGTATCTTTCTTGGTCAGATTCGGGCAGATGAGGTGGATGGTAAAATAGTTCAGGCTATAGAATATAGTGCTTACGAAGAAATGGCGGAACAGGTATTTCACGAAATAAGGGAAAAAGCTTTCTCAAAGTTCGATATCACCTGCGCTCATATTTATCATAGTATGGGTACGGTTAATGCTGGCGAAATCTGTTTGTTCGTGTTCACTTCTTCGGCACATCGAAAGATAGCGATAGAAGCTTGTAATTTTTTCGTGGAAGAGATCAAAGCGAAAGCACCAATTTTTGGAAAGGAACTTTTTGGAGACGATTCTCACCAATGGAAAGTAAATAAATAATGGTAGACATAACACACAAAATAAATACGCTGAGAGAAGCAACGGCCTTGGCGATTGTGAAAACTTCTTCGGAAGAAACCATTGAGGCGATTCGAAATAATACGGTGCCTAAAGGAAATGTTTTCGAAATGGCTAAGGCTGCCGGACTTTTAGGGGTGAAGAAAACTCCAGACCTGCTTCCAGATTGTCATCCTTTACCGATCGAATATACTGGTATTCATTATGAGATTAAGGACCTTGAGATCCATATTTCGGTAGAGGTGAAAACGATCTATAAAACCGGTGTTGAGGTCGAAGCTATGCATGGCGCTAGTATCGTCGCGCTGACCTTATACGATATGCTGAAACCCATCGATAAACAGGTGGAGATTGGCAGTATAAAACTACAGCAAAAAAAAGGCGGTAAATCTTCTTTTAAAATTAATTCTGAAGGGATTACGGCCAGTGTGATTGTATGTTCCGATACTATTTCTGAAGGGAATGGCGAGGATAAGGCTGGAGAAGTGATCCTTTCCAAACTGAAGGACCTAGACATTCCTGGCACAAAATCTATCATTGCAGATGAACCTTCAGAAATAAAGACAGCTTTGGAAAATGCCGAAGGAAACCTGGTAATTTTTACAGGTGGCACTGGGGTAAGCGAAAGGGATAACACTCCCGGGGTAATTAGGGAATGGCTGGACAAAAGTCTGCCTGGTGTGGAAGAGCAAATTAGAAGTTATGGACAACAGCGTATGCCTTTTGCTATGCTGTCAAGATCTGTAGCAGGTGTTATGAACGGGAAGCTTGTACTTGCGTTTCCAGGATCCACCAAAGGCGCTGCAGAATGCATGGCTGCCATATTTCCGCATGTTTTGCATGCATTTAAAGTTTTAGAAGGAAAGAGACATGATTGAAGAAAGAAAGCAGATCGTAGATAATTTTGGAAGACCACATACCTATTTAAGGATATCACTTACAGATCGCTGTAATTTGAGATGTTTTTATTGTATGCCTGAGGATGGAATTCAGCTAATGGACAAACCCAGTATTATGACCCTGGAAGAGATTATTAGTCTGGCAACTAGCTTTAGAGATCTTGGAGTCGATACTATTCGGCTTACGGGCGGTGAACCTTTGGTTCGTAAGAATTTTGGTTATCTCGTGGAGGAACTTTCCAAATTGGGAGTGACCTTGAAGATCACTACAAACGGTATTGTACTGGATAAATATCTGGATCTCTTTCAGAAAATAGGTTTAAAAAAGATCAATTTCAGCCTTGATACTCTGGATAAAGCAAGGTCTATTTTTATCACCAAGCGGGATTTTTATGACCGGATAATGGTTAATTTGGAGAAGGCACTGGAGATGGGCATGCACATCAAACTTAACATAGTGCTGATAAAAGGAGTAAACGATGCCGAGATCAATGATTTTATTGCACTTACAAAGCATAAGAATCTGGTTGTGAAATTCATAGAATTCATGCCATTTAAAGGAAATGAATGGGACTGGAGTAAGGGAGTGAGTAAACAGGAAATACTGGATACGGTTGAGAAAAAATTTGGGAAGATCGAAGTACTCGAAAACCCAAAGCATAGTACAAGTACAAATTTTAAAGTGGCTGGTCATACTGGAAGCTTTGCCATTGTTAGCACGATCACCAATCCTTTTTGCAGCGAATGTAACCGGATTAGAGTTACTGCCGATGGAAAAATGAAAAACTGCCTTTTCGCCAATTCTGAAACCGATCTGCTTAGTCCTATGCGAGCCGGTGAAGAACTAAGTCCGATTATCTTAAACGCCATTAAATCCAAGAAACATTCCAGAGATGGTATGGATGTGAAAATGGATGCAGAGCATTATGAACAGAACCGGTCTATGATCTCAATAGGAGGATAATGGTAGAAATTAAGGAGGCATTAGAAATTATCAGGTCACAGGATGTGCAACTAGATTCTGAAGTAGTGAGTCTTAAAGATTCACTTGACAGAGTTTTGGCTGAAGATTTAAAAGCAGGTTTTGATCTGCCGGGTTTTGATAATTCGGCTATGGATGGTTATGCTTTGGGCGGACTTCAGCAAGAATATAAGATCGTTGGTGAAGTTGCTGCAGGTGATTCTCAGGAGTTTATGCTGAAGATCGGTGAAGCTGTTCGAATCTTTACCGGTGCAAAAGTTCCAGAGGGTACTTCCGCAGTGATCATGCAGGAAAAAACTAAGGTAGATCACAACTTACTTATCCTTGAGGAATTACCAAAAGTAGGCCAGTGCATTCGAAAGAAAGGTGAAGAATTAAAGAAAGGAGAACTGGTATTTAGCAAGTCTTATCAAATTACCGCTGCCGGAATTGGGATGTTAGGCAGCCTGGGACTAAATCAAATCAAGGTATTTAAGAAACCGATCATTCAATTGATTACCACCGGGAATGAACTGGTCGCTCCCGGAGAATCACTGCAAGTTGGGCAGATCTATGAATCCAATAGTGGTGCTATAGAAGCGGCATTGAAAAGCAAAGGATTTTCCAGTTCAGCAAGCAGGAAGATCAAGGATGATTTTGAATTGATCAAAACTGGCATTTCAGAATCTTTACAAAATACGGAAGTACTGATTCTTTCAGGAGGAATTTCAGTAGGAGATTACGATTTTGTAAAGCAGGCGCTGGAGGAAAATGGGGTAGAAGAGCTATTCTATAAGGTGAAGCAAAAACCTGGAAAACCTTTATATTTTGGAAAGAAAGGAAACCAATTCGTATTTGCGCTGCCCGGAAATCCCGCGTCTTCGCTTAGTTGCTTTTATATCTATGTGCTACCACTCTTACAAATACTTAGCGGACTACTAGGTAAAGGATTGCTTGAACTCAATTTGCCAATTTCCACTGATTTCGAGAATAGGGGAGACCGTCCGGTTTTTTTGAAAGCTAATATTGACAATAATTCGGTAGAAATTTTAAACGCTCAGGGATCTTCCATGATAGGTTCAATGGCAAAAGGCAACGCCCTGGCATATGTTGAAGCCTTCGAAAAAATGGAGAAAGGTTCATTAATTAAAACATTTCTGATCTCATAAGATGCCTCTGGAATACTTGCCATTGTTATTTTTCTTTATCGCACTATTCTATAGTTCGGTTGGATTTGGTGGAGGTTCCAGTTACCTGGCTATACTTAGCCTTTTCATGGCCGATTTCTACGAAATTCGCTCCACCGCTTTGGTGTTGAATATTTGCGTTGTTTCTATTAGCACCCTTGTTTTTGCGAGGAATGGTGTATTAAAACCACGTATTCTCTGGCCATTTTTTGTACTGAGTATTCCCCTTGCCTACCTGGGTGCGCAGATAAAATTATCACAGGATATTTTCTTTATAATTCTTGGGTTTGCACTTTTACTGGCAGGCATTTTTATGTGTCTCCGATTTTGGAAATCTGCGCAGATATCTACGGAATTCACCAATCTTAAGAAAGCAGTTCTGGGTGGAGGTATTGGATTGTTGTCAGGTATTTCTGGTATTGGAGGAGGAATTTTTCTTTCACCTGTACTTAATTTAATGAGATGGAAAGATACACGGGTCATCGCCTCCCTGGCTTCAGTATTTATACTCGTAAATAGTATCGCTGGATTAGTGGGACTACATATGGCTGATACTTTTAAACTTGATACAGATCTGCTTTTTAAATTAATCATAGCTGTAGTTTTAGGGGGAATAATTGGTTCTTATCTAAGCAGTAAAAAATTTAACTTAAAAGTCCTCGGGATTTTGACTGCTGTCCTGGTGTTTTATGTTGGACTGAGACTTATCCTAAAGTTTGGACTTGATCTAAGCATCTGATATTTTTCTATTAATTATAAACTTTGGTTAAAAAGAGTGTTGAATCATTGATTAATGCTGGCTATTAACAGATCAGTAACATTTCCCAAGTCTAAATTCTGTAATTTTAAAGGGTAGACTTACCTCCAAAAATAATTACATGAAAGATTTAGACAAATGGAAAGCCAAGGTTGAGGCAGATGACTTCACTGATGATGAAAAAAAGGTTTTTGATGAAATGGGGCTGAAAGGTTCCTCAAGGCGAACCTTTTTAAAGCAGGTCTCAGTGGCGAGTATGAGTCTCTGGGCAACATCATATTTTACAAATGACCTGTTTGCCAGCAATATGGAAGACCTTCCAGAAGAAGTACGGGTTTTATTAAATGAGGTAAAAGTGAATTTGCGCGTGAATGATATTAGCAAACCACTAAATATCGATTCCAGAATGAGTTTGCTGGATGCACTCAGGGAACGTCTTGCTCTTACCGGAACTAAAAAAGGTTGTGATCATGGCCAATGTGGGGCATGTACAGTGATGATCGATGGGAAAAGAAAATTATCCTGTTTAACTCTTGCAGCAACCTGCAACGATAAAGAGATCACCACGGTAGAAGGTCTTGCCAGCGATGGGAAACTTCATCCTATGCAGGAAGCTTTTGTAAAACATGACGGCTACCAATGTGGATACTGTACTCCTGGACAGGTTTGTTCTTCTGTAGCATTACTCGAGGAAGCTAAAAATGGAGAAGCCAGCTATTTAACTGAAGATCTGAAAACTATCAAAAAAGACCTGAAACTTTCTGAAGCAGAAATCAGAGAGCGCATGTCTGGAAATATTTGCCGTTGTGGTGCTTACAATAATATTGTACAGGCCTTTAAGGAAGTTCATTCCGGAGATAGTGAAATGCCAACCTGGGAATTTGCTACCCAGGAACAAATGGAAAATGCAAAGAACGCTTAATACCAACCAGATATGAGACCATTCACTTATACGAATGCCAAAAATACACAGGAAGCTTTGCAGGAAACTACTGCAACGACACATTACCTGGCCGGAGGAACTAATCTGGTGGATCTAATGAAAGAAGATGTTGAACGTCCAGATCAATTAGTGGATGTGAACAATCTTGAGTTCAAAAAAATTGAAAAGAATCAGTCAGGAGGCTGGAGTCTTGGAGGTATGCTAAATAACTCTGATACTGCGAATCATCCGGATATCCGTCAGAATTACCCATTATTGTCCATGGCGATGCTATCTGCTGCAACTGCACAGATCAGGAATATGGCTACCAATGGTGGTAATTTACTGCAAAGAACCAGATGTCCCTATTTTTTCGAGACTTCGATGCCTTGCAATAAAAGAGAACCAGGTTCTGGTTGTGGTGCAATTGATGGAATGAATGCAACTCATGCAATTTTTGGTTATAGCAAGGAATGTATCGCTACACATCCTTCAGATATGTGTGTTGCCCTTGCCGCGATGGGAGCTGAAGTTGAGGTTCAAAAGACAGACGGTTCCAGTCGCAGAATTCCATTTAACGAGTTCCATAGATTGCCCGGAGATAGACCTGAAAAAGATACTACTCTAGAAGAAGGAGAATTGATATCTGAGATACATTTATCTTCTCCGGAGTTTTCTGATAATTACTATTACCTGAAGATTAGAGAGCGTTCCAGTTATGCTTTTGCGCTTATTTCAGTCGCAGCAGGATTATCTATTCAAAATGGTATGATTTCCAAAGTAGGTCTGGCTATGGGCGGAGTCGCTCATAAACCCTGGAAACTTTCAGAAGCTGAAGATTTTCTGAAGGGTAAAAAAGCAAATACCGAAAATTTTGAAAAGGCAGCGGAACTGGCTCTAAAAGATGCCAAACCTTTTGAGAAGAATATATACAAGGTCGAGATGGGTAAGAAAGCTATAGTGCGGGCACTGGAGCAGGCTAAAAATCGAACAGCATAACCAATTTCAAAAAATTATAAGATGAAGACAATGAACAAAACTGGAGTTGGTGCAGCTATAGACCGAGTAGAAGGACATTTGAAGGTTACCGGAAAAGCTACGTATGCTTCAGAATTTCCAATAGAGAATAAGGTTTACGCACAGGGTATCAATAGTACCATAGCGAAAGGAACTATTGTTTCTATAGATACTACGGAAGCAGAAAATTCTGCCGGCGTACTGGCGGTAATCACTCATAAGAATGCTGAAAAGCTTAATGACTTCAAGAAAGATCGATATCAGATCGCTACAGATACAATTGCACCGGTACTTCAGAGTAATAAAGTGCACTATTATGGAGAATACGTAGGGGTTGTGGTTGCTGAAACTTTTGAGCAGGCTCAATATGCTGCAAGACTGGTTAAATTCGAATATAGTAAGGCAAGTGATCCTGCGATACATTTTGATAAACAACGGGATAATGCATTTTTTCCAAGTGAGGATTCAGATTATTCTCGTGGTGATATGGAAAAAGGACTTGCTGAGGCAGATGAGGTTGTTGAGCAGACTTATATCACTTCTATCGAACATCATCATCCCATGGAACTTCATGCGGTTATCGCCGAGTGGAATAATGGTAAGGTAACAGCGTATGCTAGTCAGCAAATGGTGGAAGATGCTACAATTGCTATCTCAGATACTTTCCAGATTCCGCAGAAGGATGTGAGAGTGATCGCAGCCTATGTTGGTGGAGGATTTGGTTCCAAACTTAACGTAGAACGACATGTAACCTTAGCGGTTATGGCGGCTAAAAAAGTGGGCAGACCTGTGCAGGTAACAGTGACCAGAACCCAGATGTTCACTAATACAGGTCTTAGACAGAAGAATGAGCAAACGATGAAGATTGGTGCTAAAAAGGATGGAACCATGACAGCCTTATCTCATGATACCCTGTCGCATACTTCACCTAATCTTGTTTACCAGGAACCCTGCGGAATGGTTTCAAAAATGTTATATAACAGTCCGAATGCAAAGGTGACTGAGCGGCTAATGCCCATGAACCTGCAAACACCTTTTGCCATGAGAGCTCCGGGAGAAGCAACCGGAAGTTTTGCACTGGAATCTGCGATGGACGAAATGGCCTGGAAATTAAAAATGGACCCGTTAGAGTTCAGAATTAAAAACGATACTCAAACAGATCTTCATAAGAACCAACCTTTTTCCTCCCGATTGCTGGTAGAATGTTTACGCATTGGCGCTGAAAAATTTGGGTGGAAAGATCGTAAGGATCAACCTCGAACTAATGTAAAAGGAAACTGGCTTGTAGGTTATGGTGTTAGCGCAGCTTCCAGAAATTCGCCTTATCGCAAAACTCACGCAAAAGTACTTCTGGAACTTGTAGAAGATAAGGTAGAAGCAACTATACAAATGGATGCGACCGATATTGGTACAGGAACTTATACAATCGTGGCTCAAACTGCTGCGGAATATCTTGGAATTCCTGTAGAACAGGTCAAGGTAGAGCTTGGAGATTCTAACTTCCCGGTAACTCCTGGATCTGGAGGATCGTGGGGTGCCGCATCTTACTGTAATGGAGCGAGAGCTGCCTGTGAGAATGCAGTCATGAAACTAAAGGATAATAGAAGTATTCCTAAAGATGAGGAGGTTGCTTTAACTGAACTTTTGAAGCAGAACCAGATCACTAAATTTGAAATGACCGGGATGGCAGAGCCTTCCACGGAATTTGAAAAACATTCTGTATTCTCTTTTGGTGCCAACTTCGCTGAAGTGTGGGTAGATAAAGATACAGGAATGTGGAGGATCGAAAGAATGGTAAATGTTGGAGCTGCCGGAAAGATCTTAAATCCCAAAACTGCATACGGACAAATAATTGGTGGTCTCACCATGGGAGCAGGTATGGCTATCGCCGAAAAGACAGATGTGGAACCAAATTTCGGGAATTTTATAACTCGTTCTTTCGCAGATTATCATGTACCTGTCAACCTGGATATGGCGAACATTGATGTCATTTTCCTGCCGGAGGAAGATAAGATCGCGAACAAAATGGGAATCAAAGGAATTGGGGAACTGGGAATTACGAGTGTCGCCGCTTCGTTATCAAATGCCATTTTTAACGCTACTGGTAAGAGAATGCGAGAATTACCTATAACACCTGAGAAACTAATCGAAGCACCGCTTGAACCCGGTGTTTAGGAAGTTTAAGATAACAACCCGGAAAATTTTCCGGGTTTTTTTGCACCTCATGAGAGCTTAACAACTGTTAATTAAGATATAAACTATCATATATTAATAGTATTACTATTAGATTTGCCTGAAATAAGATTAGGTGGATAAATTATATCAGAACATAAATATTTCGGTGAATTCAGAATTATTTCTGAAAGATCCTGAGTCCAGTGAGTTAGGGAAAAAAATTGTAGGGCAGGGAATCCTTCTCATTGATGATATAGGTTTTGAGAAGTTCACCTTTAAAAAGCTAGGTGTTCAGATAAAATCAAACGAAAGCTCTATCTATCGTTATTTTGAGAACAAACATAAGTTCCTGGTTTATATAACCAACTGGTTCTGGGGATGGAAAGAATTTCAGCTGACCATGTCCACCTATGGCATTTCAGACTCCAATGAAAAATTACTGAAAGCCATCGAAGTGATTACGCATCCTGTTGTTCAGGATTTTAGGTTTCAGCATATAAATGAGGTTGCCTTGAACCATATTATCATCAATGAATCTTCAAAATCTTATCTTACCAAAGAGGTGGAAACAGATAATAAAGAAGGTTATTTTTCCATTTACAAAAGACTGGTTACCAGAATTGCGGAAATGATTTCTGAAGTATCTTCAGATTATGAATATTCTCTTAGCCTTTCCAGCATGGTTCTGGATGGCGCTTTACATCAGCATTTTCTAAAAGACCATATTCAGTCGATAACAGACTGTTCAGAAAAGAAAAGTGTATCCAATTATTTTAAAGACCTCGTGATCAATACCCTAAAAATTGAACTCAATGGCTGAAGAAAAAATGACCGCCTGGCAGCGCTTCGTTGGCCTGCTAAAGCTTGATAAAAAAGATTTTCTGCAAATTCTTTATTATGCAATTTTCGCCGGATTGGTAAACCTTTCGGTACCATTAGGAATCCAGGCTATTGTAAACCTTATTCAGGGTGCTCGTATTACGACTTCATGGATAATTCTGGTAATTTTAGTGACTCTGGGGGTTGCTTTTGTAGGAGTGCTTCAGCTAATGCAGATCAGGATTCTTGAGAATATTCAGCAAAAAATATTTACCAGGGCATCTTTTGAATTTACCTATAGATTTCCAAAGATCAAAATGTCTGAGCTTGAGAACTTTTATCCTCCTGAGCTTGCCAATAGATTCTTTGATGTAATCACCATTCAGAAGGGAATCGCCAAACTGGTTCTGGACTTTCCAGCCGCGATTTTACAGATCGTTTTTGGATTAATTTTGCTTTCGCTGTATCACCCTTTCTTTATTTTCTACGGAATATTACTGGTACTTCTAATTTATCTGGTATTCAGATTCACCGCAAAAAGAGGTTTGAATACGAGTATCAAGGAATCCAAGATGAAGTATAAGATCGCTCACTGGATTCAGGAAGTAGCCAGAACTTTAATTAGTTTCAAAGTAGCTGGAAAAACCAAACATGCCATCCAGAAGAATGACGCACTTGTAACTAAGTATCTTGAAGAACGTGAGAGCCACTTCCAGGTGCTTAAGCTTCAGTTCATTCAAATGGTTGGTTTTAAAACTCTCGTGACTGCCGGTTTACTTTTAATAGGAGGTTTCCTCGTGCTTAATCAGCAAATGAATATTGGTCAGTTTGTAGCTGCAGAGATCATTATTTTATTGATCATTAGTTCTGTAGAGAAAATGATCATGGGACTGGAAAACTTTTACGATTTACTGACTTCCCTTGAAAAACTTGGAGAAGTAGTAGACAAGAAACTGGAAAGATCTGGAGGGGACACTTCTTTTTCTGAACATAAAGATCTGGAAATAGAACTTAAGAATATTGGTTTCAAAACTCCTGATGGACAGGAAGTTCTAAAAGATATTAATTTGACAATTAGGGCTGGTGAGAAGATACTCCTGAAAGGTCCAAATGGTTCCGGGAAGTCTTTATTACTTAGGATTATCGCAGGATTGATAGAACCAACTCAGGGAAAGATATATGTGAATGGAATTTCGTTGAAGAATATAGATCTCAACTATTATCATGGTCTGCTTGGACAGTCGCTTACAGAGGAGTCATTGTTTGAAGGTACATTATTAGAGAACCTTACATTCGCTGATAATACTATTACCAATTCAGCAATTTTTTCGGTACTGGATAAAACCGGCTTAAAAGAATTCGTTCGTCAGCAACCCGATGGGCTGGAAACTTTGATCTATCCAGAGGGAATGAAATTACCGCATACGGTCGCCAAGAAGATCATTCTGGCCAGGACGTTATTACGGAACCCAAGATTGTTAATTCTGAATGAACCTTTACATCAAATCGATTATGAAGAGGAGAAGCGTATTGTAGATCATTTAATGTCTGAAGATCAACAATGGTCTATTATAGTCGCTAGTGGAGATGAAGTATGGCAGAATCGTTGTAATCGTCATATCATTCTAAGGGATGGTAAACTTGAATCTAATCTTTAAAGACTATGCTTAACATAACTAGAAATCCATTGAATGAGCAGGTTGACCTAAGGCAATTCAAAGCCGGGAAAAAGGTTCTGCACACAAGACACTTTAAATACTTTAACAGGTTTCTCAAGTTCTCTGCGATCTTTGGAGTGATCGTACTTTTCCTTCCGTGGACCCAGACGATATCGGGAAATGGTTCTGTAACGACTTTAAGTCCGGAGCAAAGACCACAAACAATCCAATCAGTGATTCCGGGTAAGATCGAAAGATGGTATGTAAATGAGGGAGATTATGTGGAAAAAGGAGATACGATCCTACATATTACCGAAGTCAAAAACGAATATTTTGATCCATCACTTGTAGAAAGAACTGGAGACCAGGTTGCCTCCAAGTCTAATTCCCTGAAATCCTATGATCAAAAGATCTCTGCTCTAGGCACGCAGTTACAGGCCCTGGCACAGGAACGAGAACTTAAGCTGGAACAGGCAAGAAACAAATTGGAACAGGCAAAACTGAAAACAAAAAGCGATAGCATTGATCTGCAGGCGGCAAAAACAAATTTGAGCATTGCTGAAACTCAGTTTAATCGTACTAAAACTCTTCAGGAAGAGGGTTTGAAAGCGATGACAGATGTAGAAGAAAAGCGACTTAAACTGCAGGAAACTCAGGCGAAACTGATTTCGCAAGAGAATAAATTGATGGCGAGTAGAAACGATATTATTAATGCCAGAATCGAAATTAATCGTACTGCTGCAGAATATAGCGACAAGATCTCCAAAACTCAGAGTGATCGATCTTCTGCAGAGTCAGGGAAATTCGATGCCCAGGCTGAAGTGAGTAAACTGGAGAATGCCTATACTAATTATGAAATGAGGCAGGATCTTTATTACGTCAAAGCTCCGCAGAACGGTTATATTAATAAGGCAATCAAAGCCGGGATTGGCGAAACTTTTAAAGAAGGAGAGCAGCTGGTGAATATCATGCCTTCAGATTATGACCTTGCCGTGGAAACATTTGTGAAACCAATTGATCTTCCATTATTACATAAAGGCGAGGAGGTTAGAGTACAATTTGATGGCTGGCCTGCGATCGTTTTTAGTGGATGGCCGAATGTGTCTTACGGTACTTACGGAGCAAAAGTGGTCGCTATAGAGAATTTTATAAGTCCGAATGGAAAGTACAGAGTATTACTGGCACCAGATGAAAACGATCACGATTGGCCAGATGCTTTAAGAGTGGGCTCTGGAGCGAATACCCTGGCGCTACTGGAAGACGTGCCTATCTGGTATGAATTATGGCGACATTTAAATGGTTTCCCTCCAAATTATTATACTCCGGAAGGTCAAACTCAAACCGACAAGAAGCAATGAGTTTAAAAAAGACATTTCTTATTGCCTTACTGCTTCTGCCTATGTTACAATATGGCCAGACTCAGGATAGTATTGTTCTGAATTTTGAAGAATACCTGCAGATGGTTAAAACCTTTCATCCGGTAGTTAGACAAGCCAGGCTGAAAACCGATCTTGGTGATGCGGAATTGCTGAAGGCTAGAGGTGGATTTGACCCGAAGATCGAGGCCAATTACGATCGAAAGGACTTTAAGGATACCCGTTATTTCGATCTATTCAATGCGGCTTTCAAGATCCCAACCTGGTATGGAGTTGAACTGAAGGCAAAATTTGAACAGAACGAAGGTTTTTATTTGAATCCGCAAAACACGGTGCCAGATGATGGTTTATTTGCAGCAGGAATATCTGTGCCTATAGGACAGGGTTTGTTCATCAATGAGCGAATGGCTGCATTGAAACAAGCAAAAGCCTACCAGCAGCAGTCTATTGCAGATCAACAATTGGCGGTGAACAAGATTCTGTATGAAGCATCTGTAGCTTATTTTGACTGGATTAGTGCGTATCGGGAGCTTAAGCTTTACAATAACTTTATTGAGAATGCGCAGTTTCGATATGACGGAATCCTGTCCAGCTTTGAAGTAGGGGATAAGCCGGCTATTGATACCCTGGAAGCCGATATTCAAATACAGGACCGTAAGCTGAGTCTGGAGCAGGCACGATTGAAGTTTTTCAAAGCCTCTCAGCAATTAGGAACTTATTTATGGGCTGAAAATAACACACCTTTGGTCATTAGGGAGCGTGTGTATCCCGAGCATGCGTTGTTCGAGAATAGCACGATTCCTGCCGAGTTCTTAAGCGATACTGAAATTACCACGCACCCAAAAATTCGGTCATTGGAGTATAAAGTAGAAATTCTGGAATTTGACAGAAGATTGAAGGCGAATAAATTACTTCCAAAGCTGGATCTGGAATATAATTTTTTAAGTGGTGATCCCGATATTTTAAGAAGTTTTGTCAATGAGAATTATAAGGTGGGTGTAAACTTCAGTATTCCTTTATTTCTTCGGAAAGAACGCGGAGATCTACAAAAATCGAAGATCAAACTTCAGGATGCAGAATTAGAATTATATAGTGAACAGCTCAATCTTCAGAATAAAATAAGAGCGCTGAAAGAGCAATTTCTTTCCTACCAGGAGCAGGTATTGATGATCAATCAACTGGTAGAAAATTACGAAATCATGCTTAATGCTGAAGAGCGAAAGCTGCAACTTGGTGAAAGTTCTGTTTTTCTCGTCAATACCCGGGAAAAAAGTCTAATAAGCGCACGATTGAAGCAGATTAGCGTACAGGAGAAACTCTGGAACACTCGCGCTGAACTTACGCAGGTTCTGGCAATACTGGAATAAATTAACATTCGAAATCATTACAATTTCCAAGGAAATTTAAGTTTCAAGCCATTGTTCATAGTATCTTTGCGGTCGGAAAAATGGCCATGCAAAAGTCTTTCAGTCTATTCGTACTTTCCCTCTTTATCTGGAGCATGCTTGCACCTGTAGTTCCGGTTTTCGAATATTTTATCAATTACGATTATATAGTAGAGGTTCTATGTATCAATAAGGATAAACCCGAGCTTGAATGTGATGGTAAGTGTTATCTAAAAGATCAGCTTTCAGAAAGTTCTATTATCAAGAATGATACTTCAGAAAAACAACTGGTTGATTACAGGTATAAACCTTTTCCGCTCTATTTTCATCAGGGAATTAAAATATTTACAAATCAATTCGTTACAGGTTCTAGTAAGGTATTGCCTGATTACAAAATAGTTGCTACAGAATATATTACCGAAATTCCTTCTCCTCCTCCGCGGAATTTTCTGCTTTCCGTGTAAAAAATAAGTCAACTTATAATATTAAGAAATGAAGAAATTTTTAATCCCTTTTCTGGGATCAGTATTGATGTGCTCAAACATGATGGTAGCGCAGGAGAAGTGGAGTAGTGACAGGGCAGATGGACATGCACCAATTAGTATTATGGGTGATCATACTCATAACAAAGGTGAGTTTATGCTCTCATACCGATATATACCAATGTGGATGGACGGTTTGATAAATGGTAGTGGTGAGATCGAAAATGCAGAGGCATTCGACAGGTATATGGCGGTTCCTCAAGATATGCGTATGGATATGCATATGCTTGGAGCGATGTACGCCATTTCCAATAAAGTAACCCTTGCGGCTATGCTGAACTATATTGATAACGATATGGTTCTTAGATCTAAAATGGGTATAAATTTCACTACAGAATCTTCAGGATTTGGTGATATCGCCGTAAATGCGCTGGTGAACTTTTATGATAAGAACAGGCAAAAAATGCACACGAATATTGGTGTGTCAATTCCTACCGGCGATCTAGAGCAGTCCGGTGATACGCCAATGATGGAAAATGCTAGACTTGCATACCCTATGCAACTGGGTAGTGGTACGCTAGATCCAACAGTAGGAGTTACTTATCTTGGACAAACTGATAAACTTTCCTGGGGTTTCCAGCCAAAATTCAAATTTAGATTAGGTGAAAATTCTCAGGATTATACTTTAGGAAATCGATTTGATGCAGTCGCATGGACAGCTTATAGTCTATTTCAAAGCTGGAGTGTTTCAGGTAGTTTAAGTTACTTCGATCAACAGGAGATCGATGGAGTAGATGCAGCAATGAACCCTATGATGATGCCTTTATTCGATACTATCAATTCGGGTAGAAGTCAGTTAGATCTGGGTTTAGGAAGTAATTTTTATGTGCCAACCGGTACATTAAAGAACCTAAGAGTGGGCATTGAAGTAAAGCTACCGTTATACCAGGAAATGAATGGTATTCAGATGAAAAACCAGCTTGCTGGAACTATCGGACTTCAATATTCATTGAGTACAAAAAAGTAGTCTTTAAAGCTGCTGAATATAAAAGCCACTCTGCAGAGTGGCTTTTTTTATAAAAACTTTCTGGTATTCTTTCTATAATTTGCATATTCCGGATATTTCAGTAGTAAAAGTTTCTCTTCATAATTTGATTTGAAGTAGAATAATATGAGTAGCAACACGGTGATGATAAGTTTAAATTCCGATTCAGAAAAGATTCCGAAGCTAAAAGCAGAGAGAATTATTGCAGTATATATTGGATGCCTGGATATCGAAAATGCACCACTGGTAATCAATTTACCGCTATCTACTGGTGTAGGGAAAACAGACAACATATTTCTGAGTTGAAATAGTGTAAATAAAGCCAACCCAATTCCAAAGATGCCGGGAAGCAAGGTGATCATTCTTAACCAACCTGAGAGCTCTATTCTAAAGAGATCTACTGGTATGAAATAAGTAATGAATAATAGCAGCTGCAGACTAACGAAAAAGTAATCCTTCACCTGCAAATTCCCTAGGCGCGTCATTTTAGAAAGTGTAACTTAAAATAGTATCCCATATATGCCTGTGCAGATCATTTCCAGATCGCGGTAAGATTATAAAGTGATAACCAGAAGTAATATTCAGGCCTTTCGCAATGCCTATTCGTGGACCTATAAACACCCAGTTTTGATCCACCGTGTCCGGTAAGATTCCGGAATCAAAATTTAGAAATAACTCATCATAGGCTACCAGAGATATATTAGGATTTTTCAAGACACCTATACTGGCTGTCAAGCGGTATCTTAGTCGGGTTCGGTAATTACTACCATCAATAAGTTCCTGGCCATCACGCTCTACGATCGCATCGATAAAACGTTCCTCTACTCTCAATCGATGATTAAAATTCATTGAACCAATTTCGTGGGACAGTGCAACCTGTTGCCAGAGATTATGCTCATAAAAATCTGGTTTGGCGATGTTTATATTTTGATCATTATGCAGATAACTATACCCGGCAGCAAAACTAAAAATACTATCAAGTCGATAATCGACAGACGGCCGAATTACAGTTTGTTCGTGATACTTAAGAAAAGAAGTGGTACGATGATGATATTCGAGCCTTACATGCCAGTCTTCGCCAATATTCTTAGTTACAAATGCAGCATTCCAGCTGCCGTATTCCTTTCTATCCTGGGCATGCCCTGCAAATGAAAAACCTAAAATTGATAATAAGAAGATTGCGTAATTTATTTTTCTCATGAATTTTTTTTAGAGATCATATCCTGAGATTCCTCCTCTTAAATCATAGATCTTTGTAAAACCATTGCGGGATAAAAGCCTGGCAGCCTTCATACTTCTCATTCCGGACTGACAGTAAAGATAAACAGGCTCAGATTTGGACCAATGAAATGATGCCTGTAGAAAATCATTCTTTTGCATAAGATCGTGATTGATCGCGCCGGGAATTACACCGGTAGCGAATTCTCTTTTCGTACGCACATCGATAAGTTTCCCGGAATTTTTTGAAATAGCTTTTTTAAAATCAACCGGATCTAACCTGACTATGTTGTGATTTTTGTTTTGCTGACTTCGGAATAATCTTTGGAAGAGGTTCATTTAATTTTTTTGCTAAAGTAAGATAGAATTGCCACCTGTTGAGTAACATAAGTTGCTTCTCTATCTTTGTTTCGAAAATAAGACTCCGATGGAAGAATCACAAATATTTAAATACATACAAAACATGGATATCTACCTGATCGACCGGATCATGAAGCAGAAGTATAGGAGAAATGATAGAATACTTGATGCAGGATGTGGTGAAGGAAGAAATCTAAGATGGTTCGCCGGTTTTGATTATGATATTTGGGGAATTGACATGGATCTGGAAAGATTGAGCATAGCGCAGGAAATCTTTCCAAATTTAAAGGAGAATTTGATGCATGCAAGGCTTTCAGAAATACCATTTCCAGATGCTCATTTTGATCATATGATTTGCAGCGCTGTACTTCATTTTGCTGAAGATGAAAATCATTTTTATAAAATGTTTTCAGAATTGATAAGAGTTTTGAAGCCTACAGGAAGTATTTTAATTAGAACAGCTTCTAATATTGGTTTGCTGGAAGCTACAGAAGAATTATCTGATTCTTATAATGATAGAAAAGCAGGCTTTTATTTAGACAGAGAGACTATTTCCCAATTGCTGGACAAATACGATCTTAAATTGCTGGAACCTATAAAGACTACGAATGTTCAGGATATTAGAGCGATGACTACCCTGGTTCTACAAAAATAAAGGCGATCAAATAGACCGCCTTATATATTTAGTAGTGTATCGCTTATAATGTAGAAGGACACACGTAGTTAGTCGTTTTGAGACCGGCATCCCTGATGGCTTTAAAACCACCCTGTACATCGACAAGGTTATGAATTCCCCTGCTTTTTAAAATTGAAGCAGCGATCATACTCCGGTAACCGCCGGCACAATGAAGATAAAATTTCTCATTTTCAGGATATTCTGAAAGGTGCTCATTTATTTCGGAAAGAGCTGTGTGAACTGCGTTAGGCAAGTGTTTAGATTGAAATTCGCCTGGTTTTCTTACATCAAAAACAGGTGCGTCTTCTACAATTGTCTTCAAGTCTATCGCACTGATCGTTTCCACAGTATCGGTTTCCTTAGAAGCATCGATCCACGATTTGAAACCACCTTTAAGATAGCCAATGGTATTATCGAAACCAACTCTGGACAATCTGGTGATAGCTTCTTCAATTCTGTCTTCATCACCAATTAGTAGAATTGTTTGTGCAATGTCTTTAATAAGATCGCCCACCCATGGAGCGAAACTGCCATCAAGACCTATAAATATGGAGCCAGGAATATGTGATTTTGCAAATTCATCCTGGTGTCTAATATCCAGCATGACCGCAGCAGTCTCATTCGCTGCCGCTTCAAATGCTTCAGGACTTAGTGCCTGTAAGCCTTTAGCCATCACTTTATCGATGCTTTCGTAACCTTCTTTATTCAGCTTGACATTCATTGGAAAGTAGGCAGGAGGAGGTAGTAAACCATCAGTCACTTCTTTCACAAATTCAGCTTTGGTCATATCTGCTCTCAAAGCGTAATTCATTTTCTTTTGATTACCAAGCGTGTCCACTGTTTCCTTCATCATATTCTTTCCGCAGGCAGAACCTGCACCGTGGGCAGGATATACTATAATATCATCTGCAAGCGGCATGATCTTTTCCCTAAGACTATCATACAATATTCCTGCGAGTTCTTCCTGGGTCATACTGGCGGCTTTCTGAGCAAGATCAGGACGACCAACGTCTCCAAGGAAAAGCGTATCTCCCGTAAATAAGGCATGATCCTTACCATTCTCATCCTTCAGTAGATAGGTCGTGCTTTCCATGGTATGTCCCGGAGTATGCAGCACTTTAATCTTCAGCTTACCTAGTTTGAACTCCTGTCCATCTTCAGCAAGAATAGCGTCAAACCCTGGATTCGCCTCTGGCCCGTAGATAATGGGAGCATTTGTTTTTTCTGAAAGTGTTACGTGTCCCGAAACAAAATCGGCATGAAAATGTGTTTCAAAAATATAGCTGAGTTTTGCGCCAGCTTCAGTTATCCTATCCAGATAAGGCTGAACTTCCCTTAACGGATCTATAATAGCGACTTCTCCTTCACTCTCTATATAATATGCGCCCTGAGCCAGGCATCCAGTATAAATTTGTTCGATTTTCATGATTGTAGTGTTTGATAATACAAAGATAGGATTGCAGATTGAAAGCTAAAGTAACATTGGTCACCTAAAGAGCTTTGGATAATAAAACCCGCGCCCTTAACAAAGAGATAATGCGAACTCACTTTATTTAAAATAGCAGAAACACCAATTCAAAACAAAGCGGTTAAATTACCATAAACTAATGTATGAATGTACAGCAACTCTTCGATACTCTATTTAGCCTATTTAGAAATGGTAAGAAAATCCACATTTTTTATGTTGAAAAGCGATTAAGATTTGGTAAGTATCATGTACTACATCTGGATGACTGTGAATTGTTACCTGATGAGAGTGGAAGAGTGGAAATAGGAAGAGGAAATGATGTTGATACGATCCTTACACAGGCGAACCAGGAATATGAAAACGTAAAACTTTGCCAGGAATGCTGTGAGTCGGATAAACCTAAATTGAAAGCATAAAAAAGAGCAGCCTTTTGGGGCTGCTCTTTTTAAAATATGTATGTAAAATTAAGCGTTCCACTTAAAAGGCTCAAAACCTTTATCGATTGGAGTTTCTGCAATATGATTGGTATAGTTACTAATCACTTTCTGAGAAAGTCCTAGTACGATATCAAGCAATTGTCTTTGAGAATAACCTTCATCATAGAATTTCTGGATCTCAGATTTAGAGATATTTCCTCGATTCTTAGTAAGAGTAAGCGTCGTATTTCTTAGAACTTCAAGCTTTTCAGAAGGTAGTTCAGTTTTATCACGTAAAGCATTACTAATAGCATCATCCACTTTCATCGCTTTGGCGATAGCTGTATGAGCTGGAACGCAATAATGACATTCATGCTCCACATTAATTGTTTGCCATACTACAGTTAGTTCATCCTTGTCAAATGAAGAGTTAGAGAATAGCTCATGCAATTGTTGGTAAGCGTCCAGTAGTTGTGGTGAACCTGCAAGTACCGCATGCAGATTAGGTACATAACCGTAAGCTTTTTCAGATTTTTCTAAAAGTTCTTTCCCTCCTTCAGGAGCAGATTCTTTCGTGTGTACAGTTAAAACGTCTGTGTTCTTTTCAGTATTCATAATTATCAATTTTTAATTAAAGAATTAATCTTATCTAAACGATCGTTTAGTTTTAAGATAAATTTTTTTATATGTTTTTAAATATGTTCTCTATGTAATGTCTCAATTGTTCTTCAGAAAAAATTCTGGTGGCAGAGGAAAGTCCGAACATCGATATCAATAGGTAATCTGCCTGTTCTTCAATCTTTTCCAGATTGTAATTTCTTTCAATTTTAAGTTTATCAGCAAAAACCTGTTTGATCTCATCGGTAAAACTCTTTAAAACCTGCGGAATTTGCTCTTCGCTTTCTAAACCAATTTCATTCGCAGTATTGGTAACCAGGCAACCTTTACCATTTTTAGTGTCTCTCGTAAAATCGACGAAGTCGTAGAAGTATTCCTTGATCGCGGGAATGCCTTCTGTTGACTTTACAAGCTTATCGATTAGAACGAACAATCTTGACTTATAGCAATCCAGACTTTTTAGAAATAGACCATCTTTATTGCCAAAGCTGGAGTAGATAGAGAACTTATTAATTCCCATTTCTTTCTCGAGCATTTGCATAGATGTATTGGCATAACCGTTTTTCCAGAAAAGATTCATTGCCTTTTCTGCTACTTCTGTCTCATTATATTTTTTGGATCTTGCCATAATGCTGGTGCAAATCTAACCAATCGTTTAGTTTACTCCATAAGCTTTAAGAAAACCTTATCATTCAGGTTTTAATATCACAAGACATTACTTGCACAATCACTGTTTTATAGTCTTAACACTACTATTTCATTGATCTATCCTGGAATAATGCGAAGCAGTTATAGTTTCATTGATTGTACTATTCGAAAATCAAACTTCACTATATATTCTTCTGAAATATTCACAAACGATGATCATATTCTCATCAAATTCATCACTGTAAGTTTCCATTTCTCTTTCGTAATAAGCCTGATGTACTTCTTTCCAATATTTAAGCGACTTATCTCCCTCTCCTTCAATCTCTGCAACTTCCGCGGTAATTTGATTAAAAGCTACATGTTCTATTTTAGTAGTTTCGATGATTGTTTTGGGATTTCCAGTCCAGTCTGTTACAATTGCGAGATCACCAATTTTCGGTAATATTTCGTTATGCTGCTCGAAATACCAAAGGGAAGTAGCTGTGGCTTTCTTAATATCCTGCACAACCAGGTCTGCACACTCATCTGCGTCCTTTTTATTATCACAAAAATAGTAGGATTGCGGAATTGCCTTGGAACAATAATCTGGGTTGGAAATTATAAACCTGTTCCAAAACTTTTCAATATCAGACGTAGTTTTCATATTCATGCCTTTTTTGCAATGGTTAGCATTACTAAGATCACTAGAAAATTTCAGTTAACTACATTAGTATATATAAAGAATCTGCTGAGCTCTAAGAAGAATCATTTCAGTTTACTAATTTTCCAATGCCTCAAGCTGATTGGAGTATTCCGTAGGCAATCTTCAAATTCTTTGTTTCCAGAGAATGAGGCCTTCTCCAGCATTTTATATTCACAACTTAATTCAAAAGAATCCTGTTCAAAGATCCAGGGATGTATAAATATTTCGTCATGTTCATTTCTTGAGATCACATACTTCCTGTTTTGAATACTTGTATTGATCTCTAATTCGCGATCTTTTGCAGGTACTCCGTTCTGGCAAAGAATAAGTGAACATCTATCTGCAAATACCATGATCTGGTAAAGTTCATGTACCTCACGATCATTTAGTGAATTTACTTTCATGAGATCCTTTATTTCCACACTGATCTCGTTCATAAAGCGATGGATCATTTTGCTTTCTTCGGAAAGATCCTGGTATAAGAACTCCAGGTGTTTCATTACTAAAATCGTTACCCAACTTGACTTGAGCCTGGCTTGTTCGAGTAACCTGCGACTTCTTTTAATGATCTCGTTGATATTTCTGTCCTCATCGAGAAAATCCTGCGGAGTTCCAATTTTAGTGAGGTAATCCTTTTCTCTGAAGTTTAATTGCCGGTCATCATGTTCTACGATCGCAGTTAAAGTAGCGACCCAGTTTCTACCTTTAATATCTTGCTTCAGTTCGTCTGCAATTTTACCCGCAAGCAATCCATGTGCAGAATGTGAGAAGATCTCCCAGCCTTCAGCGTTAGAATTAACGATCATACTTTATCTTTTTTTCTTACGGCAGTTGGAGTCATTCCATACTTTTCTTTAAAGATCTTGGAAAAATGACTTCGGCTGTTTAGTCCGACTTCGTATACGATCTCACTAATGGTCTTATTGGTTTTCAGTAATAAAAGCATCGCAGTTTCCATCCGCTTGCGCTGAATGTATTCATGAACTGTGCAATTAAAAAGTATTTGAAACCCTTCCTGTAATTTAGTTTCGGTAATCTCAACCGATTGTGCCAGGGAAATAATATTGCCAAGCTCTGCGATGTTTTTATCAATTTGAAAGATCACCTGTTTTACCTTTTCAAGATCTCTTTGCCTGAGTACATTTTGATGGTCCTCTGGTTTACTATCATCCCGGTAGAGCATAAGCATGTATGTAAGAAGCTCCAGTGCTTTTGCACCATGATAGCTGACCCTTTCCAGTCCGGGCGTCGTAAAATCTCTTAGCTCCTGGATGAGATGAGACATTTTAAGACTGTATTGCGTATGGTGATAAAGAGTACGAATGGCATTCGTATCTGCAAAGATCCTGTGATAGATGTCGTCCATCTCTTCCAGTGGAAATGTGAGCTGATCCACAAATTTCTTCCTGTCCACATCCAGCATAACTACTGAAATAGTCATCCCGCCTGGAAACATGATCTTATTCCCGCTGCCACTGTGCGCGCCAATGATCACCGATTGATCCTTTTCAATATGATGAACAATCTCCTCGTTATGAAAACTATGATCCAGTCGTCCTTCAAGCACGTATATAAATTTAAAGGGATGCACCAGATCTCCATGAAAATTGAGGCAGGTGTTTTCCTTTAACTGGGTTTCAAATCTGAAAATTCCAACGCCACTCGGGAAGTTGATACCTGAAATTATTCCATCTCCATGCTCGTTTGAAAACTCTATATAGGCTTCTCCATAGTTCTCTGAATAGTCAGTATCGAAAGCTGATGCTAATTTTTTTAATATAGATTTTGCTGAAGTTTCAGCGATCTTGACGGTCTGCATTTTTGGTGGTCGATTTTTGTAATACTAAAATATTAACAAGTCTCTATTCCTGCAGGAATCTGAAGTTAAACCTTTCCTAATTAGAAGAATATCGTTAAGCTCAAATGTAAAACCGCACACATTCACGCGCTACTTCCACCAAATTCGTAAAAAGAAAAGGAAATTTTGAAAGTATCTCAAAACATTTTAATGCTTAGTTACATCATGATCTTTGTGATGGTACTATCCTATTTTGTAGTTGGTTTTGAATCAACTTTGATGTTATTTCTGAGCTTTCTAAGTCTTCTAATGTTTGTAGAATCTGTGGTAAGGATTAGATTCTGCCGTCGCCAGAATAAAATCAGTTCAAAATCTTCGAGGCTTCGGAGTTCACCAAGAGTTTCAATACATATTGCCACTTGCAATGAACCTTCAGATTTGGTAATCAAAACAGTTCGAGCGGCTCTTCAGTTAAACTATGAGAATTACGAGATCGTAGTGCTAGATAATAATACTTCAGATATAAAACTATGGAAACCGGTTCGGGAATTTTGTAACAGATATCCTGAAAAAGTGATCTTCAAACATTTCGACAGGCTTGTTGGATATAAGGCAGGCGCTTTAAACCAGTGTTTAAAAATAATGCATCCCGATACAGAATATATATTCACTGTAGACGCCGATTATATTTTGAGACCAGATAGTCTTTCTAAGGCTGTAGCGGCGATTGATGGTACAGATGCGGCAGTGGTTCAGTTTCCTCAGCATTATACACTTCATCATGAACGCCATGGTTTATTCAACGAATTGGAACACTTTTTTAGCGGGTATGCCCAAGCTGGAAATCGTAGTCTTAGCACTTTACCAACCGGCACCTTGAGTATGGTTAGAGTAGAATCACTACTTTCTGTATCAGGTTGGCCTACAGAATCGCTTACAGAAGATGCACACCTGGGAATTAAATTCCTGTCTGAAAAGTTTACTACTTATTTTTCAAATGAAATTTTAGGGGTGGGAGTTATGCCTGGAAGTATTGCAGATCTACGCAAACAAAGACATCGTTGGGTATATGGAAATACTCAGTGTTTTTTAAAATTTTGCAGTGTTCGTGTGAAAGACCAGTGTAAGCTATCAGTTTTCATGCAATTATCTGCCTGGGTGAATTTATTATCATTGCCTATCTTATTCAGTTTAGTTTATATCCTGGCAGAAATATTTACGAACTGGCAGATTTCAGACTGGATTCCTATGCTTATCCTGAGTCAGTTTAGTATCTACGTGTTGGGTAAATTATTCTTATTCCTGTCTAATTCTAAAAACACCTTTCAGTATAATTTTAAAGCATTTCTAATCCATATTGCACTGAGTTTTGAGATGGCTTTTTCACCAATTATGGCTTTGCTAGGAATGCCAGCCAGCTTTGTAACAACCAGCAAGTTTGCAAAGGTTTCCAGTCTCAAACATATTCCGCTCAGGATTCCGGCACTATTGCTTATCATGACCATTTTATTATTTGCCGTGGGAAAAACCGGAATTGCCATGTATAGCCTTCAGGTTAGCTTGCTTTTTCTTCTATCAGGAATTTACCTCTATTCTGAATTTACACCTAAAACCATTAACCAACTAAAAATACTTCCAGATGAAAATAGCCATTCTCGCGCATAATAAATTTCCAATTGCCGAGCCATATGCCGGTGGCTTGGAAATGATCACTCACCAGTTGGTGCAAACACTTATGGAACGAGGACACGAAGTTCATTTGTATGCGCTATCTGGTTCAGACCCTCAATTTGATGTGACATCTCTAGATATTGTTCAGGTTGCAAATAATGAGTTGACCGAATCCAAAATTGATGAACTTATGTATAGAAATGTACTGGAGATCATTGAATCCATAGATTACGATGTGGTGCACAACCATAGTATGCATGAATTACCAATTATCTGGGGAGCTAGTAGCAGGCACCAGTTTCTGACTTCTTTTCATACACCGGTCTTTGATAGCATTCACTCTGGTCTGGAAAATATCTCCGGAAGAGATCATAGTGAAAAATTTAGCGTGGTAAGTAAAAAATTAGGCGAGACTTATGCTCACTTACTTCCGGAAAAAAATGTAGTCTACAACGGAATAGACACCACTGCGTGGACTTTTTCTAAATCTACTGAAGTAGATAAACTTTGTTGGATTGGTCGTATTTGCAAGGAAAAAGCACCACATCTGGCTATTGATTACGCGTTAAAAGCCAATAAGAAGATTGTTCTGGCCGGACCACTAAGCAATTCTGAATATTTCAAAGAATATGTGGAGCCGAGATTAGAGCTGGAAGGAGTCGAATATATTGGACACCTAAAGCATACAGGATTGAACAAATTGATTGGTTCTTCTGAAGCAACCTTATTTACCAGTGTGTGGGATGAACCTTACGGACTCGTAATTGCTGAATCACTCGCTTGTGGAACGCCAGTTGTTTCCTTTAATGTAGGAGCTGCCCCGGAAATCCTGACAAAAGAAACCGGTTTTCTGGTCGAACTTGAGGATGAAGCAGGATTTGTAAATGCAATCAAATCCTGTACGAAGCTTGACAGAAATGATTGCCGTGAGAGAGCTATAGATTTTTGTGATAAAGGGCAGATGGTAGATGCCTATGAAAATCTGTATGAGAAAATGATATCCGAAAACCTGAAAAAAGTTGCAGTATGATTGGGTATTACGCACATCAGCATGGTAGTGGTCATCTCAATTTTGCCCGCTTGTTCGCAAAGGTTTTTGAAGATGAAATTTGCACTTTTAGTAGTCTAAAGAAGCCTGAGGCTTTGAAAGGGCAATTCGTGCAATTGCCAGATGAAAATCCAGATGGCACGGCATTTACTGATAATCAGATTCCAGTACCAGATTATCTGCATTACAGTCCGGTGGGACAAAGATCTATTCAGTTGCGCAGCGCTCAGATCCTAAGGGAAGTTGTGAAAAGGAACATCAAATTAATGATCGTGGATGTAAGTGTAGAAATTGCAGCTTTGATGAGGGCGTCTTCAATACCTTATGCTTACGTCAAACTTCCAGGTCACAGGGATGATGCGGCACATGTACAGGCTTTTCAAGGTGCTGTTTTTGTCCTTGCTTATTACCCTGAAGAATTTGAAAGTGGGCAAACACCTGATTGGCTTCGGAAGAAAACTATTTATCTAGGCTTTATTACAGATCGTAAGATCGGGCAACCAATAGCTTCTACTTCAGAAGAAGTTAATAACATACTCGTGATCAGTGGAGGAGGAGGTAATGATAGGCTTATTAAAGCGATCCATATTCTTCCGGAACGATTTGCTTCCGCAGAGATCAAAATTGTCGGGATGCCGGAGGAAAATTTCAACAACTTCAGGATCAGGAATTGTGGTTATGTTCAAAACTTTCAGAATTTAATTGAGCAGGCTGATCTTGTGGTGGCGAATTGCGGACTCAACTCCGTAACCGAAATTTTGCAGGCTAAGAAAGCTTTTGTGGCGATCCCGGAAGAAAGACCTTATGAAGAACAGGAGACTACGGCATTCCATCTTTACCAGCATGATCTGGCGATTGATCCAAATTCTATAGTTGAACTGGAAGATTTAGAAATCTTAAAGCACAGAACATGGGATGTGGAAAATGACCTTAGTGCCATTAGTAAATTGAAAAACCATTTAGATGGGAACTATGATCGGTTACCATTAATTCCAGAACTATTTGCAAACCAACAACAAGAAGAACATGCAGAATAAGATAAAATTTTCAGTGATCACGATTGTGAAGGGGCGGGAAGCACATTTATATAATTTACTACAGGGTGTCAAAAGAAGTAGTCTGCAGCCAGATGAAATTAGAATTGTGGCGATTGATGATTTGCCAGATTTATCCACTTTTCAGGATTTACCTATAAAGATTTCGGAAATTAGTTCCAAAGGCCCAAATCTTCCGATAGCTGAAGCAAGGAATATAGGAGCTCAAAATGCCAAATTTGATCACTTGATATTTCTCGATGTTGATTGTATTCCTCATCCAGATTTTTTTGATGATATGATCACGCAAGGTCTTGCTCATAAAACATTGATTATGGGTAATCCACATTATCTTGAGAGTAAAATTCCGCAGGATTTTGAGTTGAACGATTTGAAACAACTTAGCGCTGCGCATCCTGCCAGGCCAGAGATCAAAGAACTAGCCGAGGCTAGTGATTATATGCTTTTCTGGAGCCTGGCATTTTATATTCCGAAGCAGCTTTTTAAATTACTGGAAGGTTTTGATGCGCAATTTACTGGCTACGGTGCAGAAGATACAGATATGGCTATGAAGATTAGTAAGCTTAAAAGTATTTATCCCTTGCTGTTGTCACCGGCAAAAGTCTATCACCAGCAACATCCGGTGCACTCGCCACCAGTTCATCAGGTAGAAGCGATTGTTATAAATGCACGAATATTTTATGAGAAATGGGAACGATCGGTGATGGAGAACTGGCTAGAAGAATTTACTAAGCTTGGTTTAATCCAATGGCAGGCAAATGGAAGTACTATTGAAATACTGAAGCAGCCAGATAATGATTTAATTGAGCAGTCTTACCAGCCAGAGGCTGCCTATATGTAGAAATAAAAATTGAATGATGATGAAAACGAAAGAGAAATTTGAACATTGGATCCTTGACGAAGACCATCCTTGTATCATGGCGCAAACAGTATTTAGCCAGGAACATGTAAAAACTAAAAAATACGGGCAGTTGGGTGAACCTTCACAAACCGAAGCTTTGCTCAAAGACCTTAAGAATTATATCGCTGAGTATGATTTTGAAACAAATGACTTTAAATCTTTTATCGCTGTTTTTCCTGATTCCAATATCGCTACGGAAGATGAATTTGAGCAATTGTTATGGAAGCAATTAGAAGAAATTGAGAAAATCGATACGAAAGATTGGGATCCTTCCGTAAGCAGAGATCCAGAGGATGATAATTTCAGTTTCAGTATTGCCGGAAGATCTTTCTATATTGTAGGTATGCATCCCAATAGTTCGAGACAGGCTCGTAGAAGTCCGTATCCTTCGATTGCCTTTAACCTGCATGTTCAATTTGAGAAATTGAGGGACATGGGAGCTTATGAAAAGGTGCGTGATAAAATTAGAGCCAGAGATAAAGAATTACAGGGAAATATGAATCCAATGTTAGAAGACTTTGGATCATCAAGTGAAGCAAAACAATATAGTGGTAAAGCTACCGAAAATGATTGGGTTTGTCCATTTCACCAGTAAAAAAATCAGGAGCAATGAGAAATTTTTTTAAGGAAAACAGAAAGGCAATTTATGGCGGAATTGTAGCTACCGTATTCACAGGCATAGGAATATTTCTGTTAGGTCAGCTTTCCGGTTATGAAGCTAAAGAACTTATTGAATCCTCTCATAGTGGTCTAAATATGCTTTGTAATACGATCACTCTTGCCTCTGCCACGATACTAACCTTGCTATTAACGCTACTGGGAATAAGTACAGGAACTGAATCGAAACTTAAAAGCGAGCATTACCATCAGGTTTTGGATATCGCAAAACTTGATACCGTGCTAATAGTTAGTGCAATTGTAATGTTTCAACTATTTAATATTCAGATCACAGAAGCAGATAATGTACCTCTAAACTGGTATTCGTCCATTTACTGGATAAGCTTATTCTGTACTTCAGTTTTAAGCGGAATGATGATCACGGTTGTACTGATGCTTTATACGACTATTACAGCGATCATTCACATAGTTGGTCTTAAAAACGACCATAGATTGATTACCAGAGAAGAAGAGGAAGAGAAAAAAGAAGAAATAAAGAACGAAAAAGAGAAGATGTCGAACGAAAAATGATATTATGAATACAACAGCCAAACACCTGCAAACAATCAACTCAATCCTGTCCAATAAACAACTGAGCAAGAAAGAATTTAAATTTCTAAATAGAATTGAAGCAGACCATGTAAAAAGTATATCAATCACCACAGATGGCGGTTTTGATCCTGAATCGGGAGAATTTCATAAAGAAGACCGCCCTTTGAATTACAAGATCCGACTCAAGTACACAGATGCGGGAAATCTTCGATTCAAATGTTTACATGCAGAGAAAGCATAAAAAAAGCAGATCAATTATTGATCTGCTTTTTTTATAAAGATTTTACAATCTATAGCTTAATCCTGTAAATGCTGAATTTCATATCTGAAATATCTCCTCTCACTTCATTGATCCTGGAATTCGTATAATATAAATATCCATCATAAAGACTAAAAGTATCTGCCCAGCGTATTTTTTCACCCTGTGCAAGGACTTCCTGCTCTCCTAATTTCGTATTATATCTCATGATCGCATTATTTTCGAGATCTGCCAAGTAAAGCATTCCATCGGAATTTAGAATCATTCCATCTGGTGCAGTGGTTTTAGCAACTTCCTTTACAGATTTCTGAATATCTTCTTTAGATCCTTCGCGAAGAGTTTTTGTTGGAACAGAATAAAGCGTATACCCCGTTAAGGCATGGTAGTAAAGTAGACCTTCAGCTTCATCCAGTGCAATTCCATCTGAATGGATCGTGTTTTTATACTGTTCCCCATTGATCGTTAACTCATCAGTTTCGGCAAGGGTAGAGTAGTGGTCGCTTAATACTCGTTTACTTGCGCCAGTTGCCATATCTATAACTACTAATCCAGCGTGATTTGAATCTGTAAGATAAATATGATCGTTCGTTCTGTCAACACGCAAATCATTGATATATGAATCTCTGTAGAAACTATCTTTTCCTAATTCGTAAATATGCTTCAGTTTATCTGATTCCAGGTCAAAAACGAATATCCGTGGATTATTCACCACCCCTTGAAAAAGCGGATTTCTGGTGTCCAGAACAAACAATTCATTTTCAGAAGCAATAACAGATTGCACCGCAACAAATATGGAGTCCTGATCCTTTTCTCCAACTTTCCAGGAATTCCATTTAGCATTGGGATAAGGTGCAGCCTTCTTGTTATTACCCATCTCCACAACTGAATGCTCGACGTTCTTTCGCCATCTTGGAAAATTCGCGAAGATCCTTCCTGCCTGGCTAAGGCTGATTCCTGTAACCTGCTGCCCCTTAAAAGCCGTCACTTTTTCTACTTCAGATTGAGAAACTATCGGCTCCTGGCTTGTTACTTTCTGGGAAAGAACGATCAGGAGTAAGAGTAATAATTTTTTCATAGCGTATTATTTAAAACAGAAAAGAACTGAAGTTCATTCAGTTCTTTTCAAATATGTTGGTTAATTATGCCTTTACAGCATTGTTGATTTCAGTGTCGCCGGAAAGAATTTCAAAAGTTTGATTACTTCTTACATCATCTTCCAGAACAGCTACCAACGTACGGGCAACATCTGCTCTAGAAATCTCACCCATTTCTGAAAACTTTTCTTCTAGTCTGATCTTTCCAGAAGCATCCTTGTTATTCAATGAACCTGGTCTTACAATAGTGTAATTAATACCACTGGATCTTAAATGCTCATCTGCATTTTGTTTTGCCTGAAGGTATTCTTGCAGATCTTCGCTTACTGAAGGATCATCTGCTCCCATAGAACTTAACATCACAAATTTTGAGGCTCCTGAAGTTTTAGCAGCATCAGTAAGTTTTTTAGCTCCTTCCTGGTCTACACCAATAACGTTCTTACCGCCAGAACCAGCCGCAAAGATCACTTTGTGTGCATTTTGAGTAGTTTGGCTCAGGTCTTTCTCCAGATCACCCAGAATAGTCTTTACATTCTGAGATTCGAACTCCTTTTGCTGCTCTTCTTTTCTTACCATGGCAATTGGCTCATATTCTGAAGAGTTTTTAAGTAAATCAACAATAATTTTTCCTGTAGTTCCGGTTGCTCCGGCAACTAATACATTTTTTCCTTTACTCATAACTATTATTTTTAATTAACAATTTTTAAATTATTTACTTGTTTTCGAAGGTTTCAGCAAGACTTACGATAACCTTACCCTGGGCTCTACCCGTGGCAAGGTATTCGAAAGCTTCCACTGCTTTATCGAAAGAATAAACCAGGTCAATAACCGGTCTAATTGTTCGGTCTTCCACCATCGTTTTGATTTCTTTAAGCTGAGGTGCATTGGGCTGCATCCAGGTTAAGGTATATTGAGCAGACTTATCTTTAATAAGTTTGCTGAGTTTTTCCGGCATTTGATAGTCGGTCATTCCCATTTGCTCTGCAGTTTTTTCATCTGGCGGTCCAACGATACTTGTAACTTTTCCGCCATCTTTAATGATTTCGAAAGCATCAAATGTATATTGATCACCCAGAGTGTCGAAGACGATATCAAGGTTGTTCGCAACTTCCTTATAATCTTCGTTCTTATAGTCGATTACTCTATCTGCACCAAGCGCTTTTACCCATTCCACATTGGTATCACTCGTGGTCGTATAGACTATAGCACCTATAGATTTGGCATACTGAATCGCAAAGCTACCCACACCACCAGAACCTGCATGGATGAGGATACGATCGTCTTTCTTGATATCTGCCTTTTGTAGCGCCTGCATTGCAGTAAGTCCGGCAAGCGGCAAAGAGGAAGCTTTTTCGAAAGTCACATTATCAGGCTTATGTGCGATCACGTTAGCATCTACGGCTACAAATTCAGCTACAGTACCCATGTACTCTTGTGGGACACGACCATAAACTTCATCTCCAACTTCAAAGTCTTTAACTTTACTCCCAATTTCTACGATTTCTCCGCTCATATCATAGCCAATCCCGGTAGGAAGATCAAGTTTTAGCATATCTTTTAGATGACCCTGAACCAATTTGTAATCTATTGGATTAAGAGCAGCAGCTTTTACAGCAACTAATACATCATTATCGGCTATTTCGGGTTTGCTGGTTTCAGCAAATTCAAGACCGTCTTTAATTTCTCCGTATTTCTTTATTTGTAGTGCTTTCATATTTTTATTTTTCTGAATTTATATTTATTTCCTTTTCGTTATTCAATATCTCAATCCAGGAATCGAGTGTTTTCTTCAATAGCATAACATCTGTAACCTGCACGTCCTCATTGAGTAGTTTCCCAAGCAGATCTTTAGGAATATTCCTGGCTTGTTCTTTATAGTCAAGTCCCTTTCTGGTTAAATTGACTCTTACTGTCCTTTCATCTTCGGAAGAACGGGTACGTAACAGTAAACCATTCTTCTGCATACGCTGAATGAGAGGTGACAAAGTATTAGTGTTGAGTAATAGCTTTTTCCCAATCTGATTAACGGTTTGCTCATCTTTCTCCCAGAGTACAAGCAATACCAGATACTGAGGGTAGGTTAGACCCATGGTGTCCAGGTAAGGTTTGTATGCCCTTGTGATCAATCTGGACACAGAATACAAGGGAAAACAAATTTGATTTTCTAATTTTAGATTCTCATTTTTTTCCATCATTATCATTTCTTAGAATTTCTCCAGGCTGTCCATGCGCCGGTAGACCATAAAACCCAGGCTATAAGTACAGGCTGAAAAAACAATCTTATAAGTCTTGCTCTATCTGAATCCAGAACTCCGAAAGCATCTTTACCATCTACATACTGCGCGATATTTCCGGGAAAGATCAATACAAAGAAAATTGCCAGGAACCAGCCAACCTTAACACGCTGATTCTTCCAGAAGAGTAAGGCAAGACCCAGGATCATTTCTAAGATCCCGGAAAGTATAACCACAAGATCTTTACTCATTGGCACCCAGTCTGGAACTTGCGCCTGGAAATCCACGCGGTTAAAACTTAAATGACTGAATCCTGCGTAGATCATGAAAACCGAAAGTAGTATTCGGAAGATATTCTGCAGGGTAGTAGTTTGAATATAATTCTTCATAATATTTGTTCTACACACGATTATGTCGTGCACGATTCAAATGTAAGTTGAATGAATGGTAATGGCTACAGACTTACCAAAAGTTTAACTTCTACGGAAATTAATGATACTCAAAGGAATCAGTAGAAGTCCAGTTAATTATTTCCTCAGAACATCTTTAAGAAGCCAGTCGTTTACCGGTCTGTTATCATGCGAGTGAATCACTACAATATTTCCAGTTGTTTCAAAAACTACTGCTTTTACATCTTCCAGTTCTACGATATTTGCTTCTCTTAATTTAGAACGAAGGTCGGTTACCGTAACTCTGGCTTTGGTAAGATTGTCATGTAATATTTCTTTTCCATCCATTAAGAGTAGCGGAGAATTGTCTATTACTTCTCTGAAAAAGTCCCATCTTCTCAGGTATGCTGCCACTAATTGAAACAGGTATATAAAGAAGAGTCCGATCATTCCTTCCGGAAGCGTTACAGAATCAGACAGTACCGTAGTGGCCAGCATCGACCCTACAGCAACGGTCATCGCAAAATCAAAACTTGACATTTTCGAAAAGCTCCTTTTTCCGAAGATTCTGGTATATATAATGATCGATATATAAATTCCCAGACAGGAAATTATAATTGCTAAAGCAGAATCCAACGTTAAGTCAAACCATTTTTCCATAACTAGATACTTTTAAAATTATTGAGATCCTTATATGTTCAAATAAAAAAACCGCTGGTTTTCACCAGCGGTTTTTCTTCCTAAATACAATTAAACAGGTATAGACATTGCTTCTTTTTGTCTAGACCAGTTTCTGTGAGCTGCGATCTGTTCAATGAACTTTGCTGGAGTTTTATCGATCAAAACTGCGACATCTTCCTTGAACTTATCCAGATAAGTATTTTCGATCTTTTCCATCACTTCCTTATCCAATGCAATCGCTTTGCAATGTTTCAGAGTTTCATTGATGAATTTTGCCGTTTTAGGAGATTTGTTTAAAGCTTCCAGACTTTTAGTGCCTCCTGGAATATAAATAGCATCGAATAGAACACTTTCCGTAGTTAATAGAGCTGCGTCCACTTTATGACTTTTGCCCTGATCACACTTTACAGTACCACCATGAGGGGCCAGCAATTGAACCATCGCTCCTTTATCTTCTAGAGCTTTTTTCATTTTCCCCATAGATTCACCATCAAATCCATTTCCAACAAGAAAACCGATCTGGCGTGTAGCAATACTATCTGATTTTAGATGAGTAAGGCTAAGTGCTTCAGATTTATCCAGATAATTCTTTTTCTTAGGCGGTTGATGCTTTTCTACATCGGCATCTGCTCCAATAGCCTGGTTTACCGGACCATCAACCTTACTCGGAATTTCCATACCTAATCCTTCAGCAACTTTAGCCGCAAGATCCTCATCGATCTGGTTGATGATATAAAGCATACGTTCCTTTATATGATCATAGGTACATTTTCCTATTTCGAAAGTATAAGCATCCGCAACATGATCCTTTTCCCAGTCGGTTAAACTTCTGTAGAAGAGCGCTGGTTGAGAATAATGGTCATTAAAGCTCTCGCTTCTAGCTCGCGTCTTTCTACCGTCAATTCTTTCTTCATAAGGAGTAAATCCGCCTTCAGCCAATTTTGCAAGATGAGGACAACCTCCACCTATGGAATTAGGGAAATATGCCGTCTTACCTTTGTTGATCGTCATTCTCATATGAGCGTCACGCTGATTGTTGTGCGTTTCGTTCACAGGACGGTTAATTGGTAATTCGTGGAAGTTAGGACTTCCAAGCCTTGACAACTGTGTATCTGTATATGAGAATAATCTACCTTGTAATAATGGGTCGTTAGAAAAATCTATTCCGGGTACGATATGCCCTGGGTGAAATGCAACCTGCTCAGTTTCTGCAAAGAAATTGTCTGGGTTACGATTTAAGGTCATTTTACCAATACGTTGTACCGGCACCATTTCTTCAGGGATCAGTTTTGTTGGATCCAGAATGTCAAACTCAAACTTATGTTCATCTTCTTCAGGAATAATCTGTAGTCCAAGTTCCCATTCTGGAAAGTGTCCCGCATCAATCGCATCCCAAAGATCTCTTCTATGGAAGTCGGAATCTGCTCCGTGAATTTTCACTGCTTCATCCCAGGTAACTGAATGTGTACCTAATAATGGCTTCCAATGGAATTTAACGAAGTGAGATTTACCTTCAGCATTAACTAGTCTGAAAGTATGAATTCCAAAACCTTCCATCATTCGTAAACTTCTTGGAATCGCACGATCACTCATGACCCAGATATGGTTATGCAAGGTTTCTGTAGTATGGGAAACGAAATCATAGAACGTATCGTGAGCAGATGCCGCCTGTGGTATTTCGCGATCTGGCTCAGGCTTTACAGCATGAATTAGATCAGGAAACTTCATGGAATCCTGAATAAAGAATACCGGCATGTTATTTCCTACAAGATCAAAGATCCCTTCTTCAGTATAAAATTTCACGGCGAATCCGCGAACATCTCTCGCCAGGTCGGCAGAACCTTTAGAACCTGCCACTGTTGAGAATCTTACGAAAACGGGTGTTTTTCTGCTGGTGTCAGTAAAAATAGGAGCTTTGGTATATTTTTCCATACTTTCATATAGTTCAAAATATCCATGAGCACCACTTCCTCTTGCATGAACGATCCTTTCCGGAATTCTTTCATGATCAAAATGGGTGATTTTCTCTCTTAAAATAAAATCTTCCAGAAGTGTAGCTCCTCTTTCCCCCGCCTTTAGGGAATTATTGGTGTCATTTACCTTGACACCCTGGTTGGTGGTCATTGTCTTACCTTCAGCATTCTTGGTATCCCTGGTGAGATCCTGGGACTTCTTATCCTTCTCTTTCTCGCTCATCTTTGAATTGATTTATTAATATGGTTATATTAAAATTACCAAGTAAAAATGAAACGGTTGTGCGGTATTCACGCGCTTGTTTGCGGTTGAAAAGATTTTAGCAGAATTATAACAGTAAGTGGTCTGTCTTTTAAAATCCTTAACAGAACTGACCCTTCCATTTTCATCTCGAATTTTGAAGATGGATGGAAGATTATGAATTTTAATTTGCTTGAATTTGGTTAAATTCAGGTTTTGAAATGGAAAAGTTAAAGGTAGTACCTTTATTAAGTTTGCTTTTTACCGAAATTTCTCCATTCATGGTATCCACCAGTTTTTGCACTGTGCTTAGTCCAATTCCATGACCTCGCTCATCTGGTGTACCATTTACGTTAATGACAGTAAATAGCTCAAAGATTTGATCCAGGTTTTCTTCAGGTATACCAATCCCATTATCGGTAACAGAAAAATGATAGAACTCTTCATTCTCAATACAGTCTATATCGATCACGATCTCTTCAGCATCATTATATTTTAAACTGTTGCTAATCAGGTTCATCATTATTTGTCCTAATCCTGCACGATTTCCCAGAATATTGAGATTTTCTTCCGGAAGGCGAATATCACAATTGGAATCTATGTGCAATAGATCAATGGTATCTTCAAGTAGATCATTCAGAAAGAATTCTTTTACTTCCGAAGCCTTTGAACCATCTTCAGAATAATATTCCAGTAAACCAGTGATGTATTCACTTAATTTTAATCCGGAATTTTTAATATAATCGAGATATTCTTTTCCCTTATCATCGAGTACGCTGGCGTATTTCGCCTTTATGATATCTGAGGTAATGATCATGTTCGCCAGGGGCATTTTTAGATCATGACTTACGTTACCAGCAAATTCGCGAAGGATCTTATTATTTTCAAGCTGATTATTTTGTGCCTTTTTTAGTTCGGTGTTTTGAAGGTGATATTCATATAGGATCTCTACCTGTTTGCCCAGAGCGATCAAAGATCTTTTTTGATGTATACTTAGTTTCTTAGGTGTTTTGTTGATCACACAAAGCGTTCCAAGCGGTAGACCTTGCTTGTTTAAAATTGGAACTCCGGCGTAGGATCTAAAATGGGTTTCCTCATCGAGAACCAGGGGATTGTCTTCAAATCGAGTATCTTCCAGCGCATTGTCTACTTCGAAAACCTCGTTAGGTTGCAGAATTGCATGTCCACAGAATGATACATCGCGACCGGTTTGATCTGCTCCCAGACCTTTCTTAGACTTAAACCATTGAATGTCTTTATCTAGAATGGTAAGTAACGCTACAGGTGTACCACAAATCTCACTGGCCAGCGTGGTAATATTATCGTATGATTCCTGCGGAAGTGAATCTAGCAGGCCAAGTTGTCTCACACTTCGCAATCTCAGGTCTTCATTGTCCGGTATTTCGGCTTTTCTCATGCAATCATATTATCGAAGTTGCTAGTAGGAGCAACCACTTCACAGGTTTCAAAAATACACTTCTATAGAGTGTCTTCCAAAAAAGTGAATTTAGTCAAATTTCATAGGATGATGGGAGCTTTCGTACCAGTGATTAACACAATTATGTTTTAAAATAGTCCGAAAGCAATAAGACGCAGATAGGTTGATGAGCTTTAAGATTCTCTATATCTTTAATTTTTGAAAAAGAAAGACAGATCTATGCGCATTATCAATGCTTACCAGAATAACCTGAAGAATCTTAACCTTGAGATTCCTGAGAATAAATTGATAGTTCTTACCGGACTTTCAGGTTCGGGAAAATCATCGCTGGCCATGGGAGTTATCGGCAATGAAGGTTACAGGTTCTTCCTGGAAAGTTTGCCGGTATATAATCAACAGAATGCGAATCTTATTCCGACTGCGGAAGTTGATGATATCGAGGATCTTCCTCCGGTTATTAAAGTAGAACAATCCAAAAGGTTTCAATCCATTAATACCACCTTCGGAACCCTTTCTGAACTGGCATCGGTCTTCAGAATAATTTTCGCCCGTTATTCCGCAAGTAAACCCATGAGCAAATCTTTATTTTCCTTTAATCATCCTAAAGGAGCCTGTGAAAACTGTCGCGGAATTGGTGAAGCTGAATATATCGATATTGAAAAGCTGGTTGGAGATGAAAATAAGACTTTAAGAGAAGGCGCCATCACTACCACTTTACCGGGTGGTTATATCGTCTATTCTCAAATCACTGTTGAAGAACTTGATAAAGTTTGCCACGCGCATGGTTTTAGCGTGGATATTCCCTGGAAAGATTTGACAGAAGAGCAGAAAGATGTCGTCCTGAATGGAAGCGATCGCCTTAAAGTTTTCTACGGAAAACATACACTAGAATCAAGATTACGTTGGGAAGGCTTTAAGGCGAAACCAAGAGAGGAAGGATATTATAAAGGAATGCTGCCAATAATGCAGGATATTCTTAGAAGAGATCGAAATAAGAACATTTTGAGGTTCGCCAGTTCTAGTATTTGCCCCGCATGTCAAGGCGCCAGGATCAAACCAGATCACCTGAAATTCAAGTGGCAAAACAGAAATTTTGCTGAATGGATGGAAATTCCACTCAGTGAATTACATAAACTTTTAGGGAGCCTTGAACTTAAGGGTGGAGAACAGGACCTGGTTAGTAAGATCCAGGTTCAACTCGACGATCTGGTACAATTAGGAATGGGTGAATACTGTCTAAGTACACCAAGCTCTAAAATCTCTTCTGGTGATGCACAACGTGTTAAGTTGATCAAACAGGTAAACAGCAACCTGCAGGGTATATTATATATTTTCGATGAACCTTCCATTGGTCTGGCAGAAAATTATCAAAAGCATCTACGTCATATTCTACAAAGATTGATCGCCAGGGGAAATACGGTCATGGTCGTAGAGCATGACCTTAATTTTATTCGCTCAGCCGACTGGATCATAGAATTAGGTCCTGAAGCCGGAAAAAATGGAGGAGAGATCATCTTTAACGGTTCAATAGAAAAATTTTTAAAATCTGATTCCAACAGTAGTCCTACTCTGGCGGAAATGAATGCTTCGGAAGAAGATTCTTCAGATGTTTCAAGTAATTCAATAGCTACGATAACTGCGGAAACAGGACGACTGACAGTTATTAGTCGGAAGAATGAAGCGATCGAAAAGAAGCTTCAGGAAATTTCAGAAGAAAGAGATCTGAAGCTTGTTACAGTAAGTGATCAGCCCATTGGTAAAACTCCGCGTTCCAATCCTGCGACCTATACTGGCTTAGCCGATAAAATTCGTGATCTTCTGGCAAAATCTGATGATGCAAAAACTCGCAAATTAGCTAAAGTTTCATTTTCATTTAATAACAAATCAGGCAGATGTGAGGAATGTGAAGGTGCTGGGGTGATAAGTCTTTCCATGAATGTGATGGGAACAATCAACCAGGTTTGCCCTGTTTGCAAAGGTAAACGCTTTAAAAAGGAAGTGCTGGAAGTTAAATGGTATGGGAAGAACATTGCAGATATCTACAATCTAAGCATCCTGGAAGCAATCGATTTTTTCGCAGCAGACCGGAAAATATTGAATATTCTCAAGCTGATGAAGGACCTCGGACTGGAATATTTAAAATTAGGGCAACCTTCCAATACCTTATCTGGAGGAGAAGCCCAGCGAATCAAACTGACCAAGCATTTTGCCAAACCTTCCAGAGACAATATTTTAATACTTGAAGAACCCAGCATTGGACTGCATCAGCGTAATGTTCGCCAATTAATTACTGCTTTGCATAAGCTAAAGGAACAGACAGCAGGTATCGTTTGTTTTGAAAATCATGAACTTTTTAAAATGCAAGCAGACGCTTATTTCGATAATTCACAAGCTGCATTGG